>SKKK01000186.1 GCA_007121535.1 Planctomycetaceae bacterium
AACCGGCGGTAACGACCGACTTGCCGTCCGGAGCAAAAGCCCCGCCGAAAACGGGTCCGCCATGCTCCAGGAACGGAGCTTGCGGCCGAGCGGTTTCCACGGACCAGACGAGGGCCGATCCATCTTGACTGGTTGTCAAGATCTTGCGTTCGTCGGGTGAGAAACTGGCGGACCAGACCCACCAATCGTGGCCGCGCAAGACCGTGGATTCGCCGCTTTCCAGGTCCCAAAGTCGAGCGGTATTGTCGTACGAGCCGGTCAGCAATTGCTTCCCGTCGTGCGAGAAAACCACGGACAGTACTGCGTCGCCATGACCGCGAAGCGACGGGGTATCTGCGGGCTGGCCCGTCCGGATATCGAAGATTTGGAGGTAATCCGGCGAATGATTGGTGCCGACGGCCAGATAACGGCCATCCGGCGAGAAGGCCGCCGCGAACACATAACTGGCCTCGGTGGAAATCATCGATTGCAATTCGCCCGATTCGGTCTCCCAAATGCGGATCATACCGTCCCAGCCACCGGTAACGAAGTATCGTTCGTCCGGCGAGAAAGCCACGGTTTCGATCGGCTGCCGGTTGTCGACTTCACGGACGTGCTGCTGGCACAGATACATCAACCGGCCCCACTCCCAATCGCGCAGCGCGGGTGGACAGTCGTCGAGCAGTTCCCTTGCACGCTGGAAGGCGTTTTCCTCGATTTTGGCCGCTGCCAGACCGATGCGAGCGACGTAGGCTTCCCGCTCGGCATGCTGTCGCTGCCGGGCCTCGGCCGCTTCCGCATCTCGTGCCTGGGTGGCAGCGGCTTCCGCTCTTTTCCGCTCGACCCTCTGGTCGGCCTCGGCTGCTCGAGCCGCCTTGGCGGCGATTCGTTCACCCTCGGCCGCCTCGTCTGCTCGCTCGCGTTCCCGGATCGCTTGTTCGCGTTCTTCTTCCGCCTCCTCTTGCGCCACAATCGCGGCCTGCTCTGCCAAAACAGCCCTATCGCGTTCGTTGCGAATCCAGAAGAACGCCACGCCAACGACGATCAAGACGGCCGCCACCAGAGTCCCGGCCAGGCGCTTGGCGGCTTGCAATCGTTTCTGTCGCGAATCTCGCTCCTGCTGTGCGACGTGAACTCGCTGTATTACGGGAGCGTGCGAAGGTTCGCTAGCATCCAACAGCGTGGCGGCCAAGTCGTAGTCGCCTTTGCGGAGCGCGCTCGAAGCATAGGCCAAGCCGGCCTCGACGATGCCTTCTTGAGCGCGATGGTTGCCGGACCAAAGGGCATAGGCCTCGCGGAAACCGAACAGCGCACGCGCGAATACCTGGTAGTCATCATCCTGCAACGCCTGCTCCAAGCCTTGCTCGGCACGGTCCGACAGAAGAATGCTCTCCGAATGTGCGTGGTAGTCCCGAATGGCGGCCTGGAATTCACCGACGCTGGGATAACGGTCTTCCGGCCGGGTTTCCAACGCCCGCAGCGCGATCTCCAGCAGCTCTCCCGATTCCTCGGTGGCTGCGAGTTCGTTGCGAGCCGCTGCGGTCAGACAATCCATCACCGTGGGACCCGCGTGCGGTGGTCGGCCAGTGACGATCTCGTACAGGATCGCGCCCAGCAGGTAGATGTCGCTGGCAATGCCGATCTTGGCCGATTCGCCAGCGGCCATTTCCGGAGCCATGTAGGCCGGGGTTCCCGCCACCGTGGCGTTTTCGGCCACTTCGTCCACGGTGATCGCCAAACCCCAGTCCATCAGCATCACTTCGCCGAAGTCCCCCAGCATCACGTTTTCGGGCTTCAGATCGCGATGCAGCACACCACGCGAATGGGCAAAGGCGACCGCGTCGGCCACCTTCATGAGAATCTCCAGGTTTTCCGTGGTCGACTTTTCACGCAGATCGGAATCCCAAGGCCGACCCTTCACCCGCTTCATCGAGTAGAACAGCGCGCCGTTTTGGTCTTTGCCCAAATCGTAGATGGGGACGATGTGCGGGTGTTCCAGTTCCCCGGTAACGACCGCTTCGCTCAGGAATTTCTGCCGAGAATGAAGATCGGTCTGCTTGTCGGACCGCAACGTCTTGACCGCCACAGTGCGGTTGATGGACGTCTGGCGGGCTGCCGACACCAGCCCCATCCCGCCTTGTCCCAGCATGTCCAACACTTCGTAATCAGGCTGCTGGTCTTTCAACGAGTCGCCGCGCTGCACGATCCTCGACTGGACCACAACGTTCGTCGATGCCTCGACGGTCCCCAAGCCTGACCTGAGCGACATCGTGATGTTGGCGTTCGGGGCGCAGTGGTCCTGCCACAGCGTCACAACGCGTTGCGCAAGATCCTGGGAAGCGTCCGGCAGCGGCGCATCGGCGGCCGACGGATATTCGATCGTGGCCGACTGGGGGACGACGGTCCCGGTCGTATCCCGCGGTTTCTGTTCCTGCGGATTCTCGGCTGGCCTGTCGGGCAGGTCATCGACCGGATCAGCGGACGGGGATGGCGACGACGCCGATGATGGACCCCCGTTTACTTTCAGCGCGAATGGAAAGTTTGCCAACCACTCGGCAGGCAATTCGAACCGGCACACCGGGCAGATGCCCGCCAACGCATCGTTTTCACTTATCTTGGCATTACAGCAAGGACATGTCGACATATTCAATTCTCACTGGTCTGGCTTGGGATCGGCGTCGAAAGGATTGTCCAACATCCGCTCTTCCTCGGTGGCAGCGGGTAGGGTCAAGGGAGATGCTGGCGCGTCCGTTATCGCTTCGCCGATCCTTTTTGTCTGACGGGTTCCTCGTTCGACCAGACGTCGCCAACGAGCGCCCCGTGTAAACCGTCGAGGTTCCGCCTGCTCCATCGCCTGCTTGACCTTCGCAGGCCAGCGTTCGCGAGCCCGGCTTGCCTGCCAGGCAGCCGACGCGGCGATCGCCGAGGCGGTTGTCAGGGGAGGCAGCGTCCCGTCCGTTTCCTCGGACCGAGCCTCGGAAGACGCCTCGTCCACAGATTCCGCCGACGGGGCTCCGCTTCCGGCGGATTCCGCCTCGGCCTCGCGTTCGGGCGCTGCGTCGGCGTCGAAATCGGCATCGTGAGTCAACGGATTCGAGCCCGGTCCGGGTTCGCGCACCGGATCGCCGATCGAACGGCCCGACTTGTAGAATTCCAGCAGCTTTCGCGGCGGGAAGCCAATCTCACGCAAATAAATGCGATACCGTCCGTTCGGTAGCCCCTCTTCAACAAACCGTTCGAACAGGCCTTCCAAATCCTCCAGAGCATCATCGGGCAGCAAGTGCGGCTCACCTTCTTCACCCAGCGGACCCACCTGGACGATCACCAGGTCTCGAGTCGCCGTCAGGGACACCTCGACGGCCGTCTGGATCTCTTCTGTGCGAACGATCGTGGGCGGATTGGCTTGCATGGCCACCGGCCTGCTCTCGATCGTGATCGGCAGCAACGGGACCGGCGGCTGGAATTGGATCGCCTGCGGCGTGAAGGTGATCTGTCCGGCCGGGATCACTGAAACGGCCTTGGCCGTCGTCGAGGACAGATCTTGAATTTCACCATCCTCGGTCGCCCGCCCCTCCAAGCGAATGCTCTGGTCGCTTGTCAGGGTGACGATGACAGGCAGTTCATTTTGCCCTTCCGTGACCAGTTGCAACAGGAAGGCGATCGGATACTCATGGGCCAATTCCTCCATGACGATCGCGCCGCTGCCGTCGCCGGAACTGATCACCACCCACGTATCGTCACCGGTTTCGCTTGTGAACAACCGAATGACATCTCCTCCAGTGACCATCTGGGGAGGGCCTGGCGCGTCGGCATCCGCCCACTGGACCGTCAGGAAAGAAGTTCCTTCTGCGATACCCACCAGCCGTTGCACGCGGTCACCACCGCTGCCGAAGGGAACTCCAGGGTCTTTTTCGTCCACGTTCAATCGAAGCGGCAGCTTGGAAATCACGCTGGTAGCCGTACGAAGGACGCCGCCGTCATGTATCGAAAGCACGCCGGTCGTCTGCACCGTCAAGGTGCCCAATTCGCGGCCCGAACCGCCATCCCCCACGCTGTCGCCAAAGAACACACCACGCCTGCCCGCTTGGATCTCAAGCGATGGATAAGCGTGCGGCTGGCTGTCGATCGTCCCGGTGAATACGACGCCGTGAACGGCGACCAACCGCGCATCACTTTCCAGCACGACGTCGGCGTTCATACGGAGGTCCGGAAGGGAAGGCGAGGCGAAACCGCCGGTGCTCAACTCGATCGGCCCCTCGGGCGAGCTGAGGACAATCCCGCCTGCGATGCTGCCGACGGCGCCCAAGTCGATCGTTGATGACACCGTGACCGAACCCCGTAGCGTGGTGGTGCCGGAGCCTACCATCTGCAACAGATTCGCAGCGGAAACATCATACAGCGACACGTTCCTGGCGCTCGCGACGATCAGATCCCCCGGCATGTCTACGAAGTCACCGATGCTTACGTCTCCCGCACCGGCGGACAGCAGCAGCAAATCGCCTCCTTCCACCGGTCCGGACCACGTGATGGTTCCACCGCCCAGCGAAGTGTCGACACCGACCATACCCAGCAAACGGATCGGTCCCGCGAAATGAACGTCACCGAAAAACGAGGTGATGTTCGCGCCCAGGACGACCGGTCCACCGCCGCCTTGGATGACCGAACCCGAAGCGATCAGATAGGCGCCCGGCTCGATCGTCAACGTCCCCGTGTGAACGAACTGGATCCCGTCGTCGAAAACGGTGACCGGTCCCGCGACTTCAATATCTCCTGCTTCCAAAACGGCGAGTCCGCCGAGTGGATTGGCGCCGCCTACTTCGTCGGAAAACATGACGCTCCCCGTCCCGGCCAAGATCGCGAGACGGTTGGTATGACCCGCCAAGCTGTCGACGGATGCGTTGAAAAGAACGTCCCCTCCGGCACTTTCGACTTGTACCGGCGCCGGGCCGCCGGCCAGTACGATCGGAGAATTCAGCCTGATGGTCCCACCGGCCGTCGTCAAGGTGGACACGAGCACGATTTCTGCATCTGTCTGAAGCGTCAGATCACCAACGGTAGCCGATGCCTCGATCACGGTCAGCGTCCCGTTGGCGGATAGCCAAATGACACCACCCGTCGCGTTCAGGCTGCCCAGTTGAATCGAATCGGTGACATGGTCGCCAAGCGTGATCGACACGCCCGCCAGGTGGGCCGTGCCGGCCACGATCAGCGATGCCTGGTCGGTGTTGGTCAGCGCCCCGGCCGATTCCAGCACCAAGCTGTCGGCGGTATTGAAACCGGTCAGGCTGGTATCCGCATCTTCTTGGATCGCCACCGCCCCGGAGGCGTTGAAGTTCAGCGTGCCGAACAGAACCGTGCCCGAGTCGCCCAGGGTGATCGTACCCGTCGCTCCGGCGCCAAGGGCTGTGAATTCGGCGTCGCCTCCGACGCTCAGCAGGGCGTCCGCGTCATTAGCCAACGTAATCGATGCGCCCGTCAGGGAAGCCGTATCGGCCACGGTCAACGACGTCTCTGCGACGGCGCTCAGCGCCTGGGGCGACACCAGCACCAGGCTGCCCGCCGTATTGACACCGGATAGTTCGGTGCCTGCGTCTTCTTGGATCATCACCGCGCCGGAGGCATTGAAGGTCAACGTGCCGAAGAGGACCATGCCCGCATCGCCGATCGTGATCGTCCCTGCCGCTCCGGCGCCCGTGGCCGTCAGGCTGGCGGCGCCGCCGATGCTCAGCAGGTCACCCACGCTGTCGGCCAACGTGATCGACGTCCCCGTCAATTGGGCCGCACTGGCCGCGGTCAACTCCGTCTGGTCGGCGGCGGTCAACGCCCCGGTGGACACCAGCACCAGGCTGCCGGCCGTGTTGATGCCGACCAATTCGGTATTCGAATTCTCGTGGATCGCCACCGCCCCTGCGGCGTTGAAAGTCAACGAGCCGAAGTGAACCATACCAAGGTCACCGATGGTGATCGTCCCAGCCGCCCCGGCGCCCGTGGCCGTCAAGCCGGCATGACCGCCCACGTCCAGCAGGGCGTCTGCTTCGTCAGCCAGCGTGATCGAGGTGCCCGTCAAGCTGGCCGCATTCAGAACCGTCACGGACGTGCTGGCCGTGCCGGTAATCGCATCGCCCGCGGTCAAGATCAGGCTGTTTGTCGATACTGTCCCCAGTCGCATGCCGCTTGCCGACGTCAGTTGTGCGGTACCTGCCGAAACGTCCAAGGCGCCGCCGAATTGGTTGCCGGCCTCGGTCAACGTCAGATCGCTGGCGCCGACGAAAAACGAGACGGCATCGGCGATCGTCAAGGCGGCGGTCTGCGTGACGGCACTACCCGTAACGCTCAACGTTCGAGCGGCCACCGGTGCGTCGAATTGCACGTTCTGGGCCTGGACGCTCAGGCCGCCATCGCCGATGTCGATCGCCCCGCTGAACCTTACCGTGTCCCCCGAGGCTTGGCCGTCCAGCATCAAGTTGGCGTCGAAGCCCGAACCCAAGTCGGTGATGTCGATCGTATCGTCGTTCGTCCCACCCGCGTTCAATGCCAGGGTAACCGTCGGATTGGCGAAGGTGATGGACGGAGCGTGGTCCGATTCTACGGTCGTCTGCCCGGGCAAGCCCGAATCGCTGACCGTGATGGTCTCGCCCGTGGTGCTGAAGTTGACCGTGGTGGTTCCCACATTCAAACTGGACGCGACCGTCTCGACCGATTCGAACGAAATGGACGCGTTACCAGTCAGGGCGATGCTACCCGCTTGCTCGTCCGTGATATCGAACTGCTGGGACGCGAACGTGCCGCCCGAAAGGCCCAACTGGTTGTCCCCCACGCCGCCGTCATACAGCACGCTGCGCGAATAAAGATCGCCCGAAAAGTCCAGGGTGACCGCATCATCACCCGGCCCGCTGCGCAGCACGATCGAACCTGTGAAGGAAGCCAGCGGGACGATCACCTCGTCCGTCGCGTATATCGGCAATCCCGCAACATCGCTGACCAGCACCCGTCCCGAATTGCCGATTTCCAAGTCGGAACCGACCAAGCGAATGGTCCAGTTGTCGTCGGTCGGCGTATTGATATCCGTCACGATCAGATCGTTTCCGGACAGGCTGATCAATGTGTCTGCCAGCACAATCGACACGATGGCCGTTCTCGTCTGGCTATCATCCTCGCCGTCATTGACCACAAACTGGATCTCGCGGTCGACCGAGTCCGGGTTTTCAGGTTTCGTGTTTTCGTAAGTGATGTTGGCCACCAGGGCCTGAACCGCCTCCGGCGTAGCTGCGTCGTTCAGGCTGACGATCAGAGGCGTACCAGCCGCACCGCCGAGTGCCGTGCCGATCAGGGTGCCTCCGAACGTGACGTTCACACTGTCGAAACCGATCTGGCCGGCCGCGTCGCCCTGGTGGCGTATGGACAACACGTCTTCACCGACAACCGGATTGACGATCGTCACCCGGACATATCCTTCGTCGAAGTTCGGCGAGTCGTCGTCGGTGACCTTTGCATCAGGAGCGATAACCGTCGGACCGCCCCCCGCGACGACGCTCCGCGACGTGTCGTTGCCATCGCTCGAATCTTCCAGATCGACCTCCGGTGGATCGTTGACCGCCACGACCTCGACCGTCGAGACAATGTTCAAGATCGTGGTATCCTGACCGCCGTCGTCCGTTCCGCCGCTGTCCTGGATCGATGTCAGCGTCACCGTGCGGGTGTCGCCCAACGGGTTGTTGCTTGCGTTTTCATACTGCAGACCGTCGATCAGCGCTTCGGCCTCGTCTACGTCCATGTCGCCCGACTTGGTCAGCGTCACCGTTGCGGTTCCATCGGACAAAGTTACGTGGTAAGAGATGGCATTCGTCGCAGTGGTCCCGCTCCTGTTCTGGGTCAACCTCACTTCGGTCCCATCCACTATCAGCTTCTCTTGCGCCGCGTTCTCCAATCCCGAGATAGTCAATGTCAGGGTCTTCACCCGATCCGCTGCTTCCACCACGTCGATCGTCGTATCGCTGTACAGCGTCACCGGCGGTTCTTTTTCCGTAAACGTCGGGTCGTCGCCCGTCGCCGTCAGAGTGGGCGGATCGTTCACGCCGACGACCGTGACCGTCGACGCGACGTCCAGCGTCGTAGTGTCCTGTCCGCCGTCGTCCGTGCCGCCGCTGTCTTGGATCGAAACCAGCGTCACCGTACGGGTGTCGCCCAACGGGTCGTTGCTGGTGTTTTCATACGCCAGACCATCGACCAGCGCTTCGGCCTCGGCTACCGTCATGTCGCCCGTCTTGGTCAGCGTCACGGTAGCCGTCCCGCCGGATACCGTCACGCTGTAGTCGATCCCATTGGCCGCCGTCGTCCCGTTGGCGCCATCGACCAGCGCCACACTCGTGCCATCCACAACCAGGATCTCGTCGGGCCCGTTCTCCAGGTCCGAGACGGTCAGCACCAGGGTCTTTACCCGATCCCCTTCTTCCACCACGTCGATCGATGTATCGCTGTACAACGTCACCGGCGGTTCTTTTTCCGTAAACGTCGGGTCGTCGCCGGTCGCCGTCAGGGTGGGCGGATCGTTGACGCCGACGATCGTGACCGTCGACGCGACGTCCAGCGTCGTGGTGTCCTGTCCGCCATCGTCCGTACCGCCGCTGTCCTGAATCGATGTCAGCGTCACCGTCCGGGTGTCGCCCGAGGGGTCGTTGCTTGTGTTTTCATACTGCAAACCGTTGACCAGCGCTTCGGCCTCGTCTACGTCCATGTCGCCCGTCTTGGTCAGCGTCACGGTAGCCGTCCCGCCGGACACCGACACGCTGTAGTGGATCTCATTCGCGGAAGTCGTTCCGCTGGTACCGTCGACCAGCGTTACGCTCGTGCCATCTACGACCAGGATCTCGTCGTCCCCGTTCTCAAGCCCCGAGACGGTCAGCTCCAGGGTCTTCACCAGATCCCCTGCTTCCACCACGTCGATCGACGTATCGCTGTAAAGGACGACAGGCCCTCCGCCCTCGATGAACGTCGGATCAAGGGCCATCGCTATCAGGGTGGGCGGATCGTTCACCGGCGTGACGCTGACCTGCGCCGTGACGGGGGGCGTCGAGACGGCTCCGCTGTTGTCTCGAGCGACCACCGCAAAGGCATCCAGGGTGCCGTATTCGTTCAAGGCCGGCGTCCAGTAGGCGTTGTTCGACGCGTCGATCGTGTCGTTCGTGCCAGCCTCGAAGGCCGTCGCTGAACCGGCGTCGACACCGATCTTCAACGTGCCGCTTGCCACCGACTGGACGACGAAGGCCGTCACCGTCCCGTCCACATCCGCTTCGTCCCCCTGGTCTGACAAAGCGGCGAAGGTGATCTCCACCTGGGTGTCCTCCAACGTCGTGGCGACGGGGGCGGCAAACTCGGTCAGCGTGGGTGGGGTGTTGGCTTCGGTCAACAGAACGTCGCCATCGATATACTCGATGCGAAAAACGGTGTCTCCCACCGTGAAGATGTCGCCATGATCCAGATCCGCCGTTCCGTCCGCGTTTTTGAAGACACCGTCGAGCGTTGAAGATGCGCCCGTCGTATCCACGATCTTAAAAACGTCGCCACTGCCGGCGGCAGGGACACTGTCAAGTGTCAGCACCAAATGTGCGCCGCCCAGCGTCACCGTACGATCGTCCCCGTTGACGATCAATTGGTCGAAGTTGTTTGTCCCGTTCAGGTTGACCAGAAAGCGTGAGTTGGGTGCAAAGGTCATCGATCCAGCGATTTCGAAGGTCCCCGTATCCGTCAATCCCGGCGACAGATCGCCTTGCACGGTCAACGTGCCACCCGAAAATGCATCGCCCGAGACATTCTCGGTGATCACGGTCCCCTTCAACACCAAATCCAGAGGGCCGTTCGACGAGGTGATGGCCTGATTCAGGATGATCGCGTCGTCGGCATCGAGAGTCAGGATCGGTCCATCCTCGTTACCGCCATCTTCCGCCTTGGTGATCTGGGCATCGACCGTGATGACGCCGGGTGTGGTCGTTCCCCCACTAGCCGTCACGATGGTGACGTTCGATCCGGCGTTCAAGGCGGCGATGATGTCCGCTGCGTCCAAGGTCGTTGTCGTGTCGTCGTCGGTGGGAGCAAAATTCACGGGGCCCGGATCCCCGTTACCACTGGACGTGATGTTGGCCGTCGTATCGGTGATGGTGATGTCCTCGGGGTCCAGCAGCCAAAGGCCTGCCGTGCCCGATGGCGCGGACAGATCGGGCGTCGTGGCGACCAGCAACTGGTGGCCGGAAGTCTCGATCAAGCCGCCATCCCCCGCCAGACTTCCACCGCGGGCGGTCAGCGTGCCGGACACGCGAGTCACGCCATCGGACCACACCACGATCGTGCCACCGTCGCCGCGGGTCATCCCGTCAGCGCTGACCGAAACGTCGCTGCCAACATAGGTGGCCCAGGCGTTGCGGATCGAGGGATTGGCGCCCAACAGATCGCCCCCGATCAGTACGCGACCTCCGCCGCCGTCACCCGAGGCGTCGATCCTCGCGTCGCCGTACAGCCCGACTCGATCACCCAACAGGAATACCTGGCCCCCGACCCCGCTATCCAGCGGGTTCGAGACGTCGATCGTTCCCGAAACCAACAACGTCCCCTCGGCACCCGCATCCAGAAGCACATCCGCGCCATGACTGGTGATGCGCCCCTCGACCAGGATCGACCCGGCCGTGGCGTACAAATTGCCGCCGTTCAGGTCCAGATCTCCACTAAATATCAACGTGTCGTTCGGACCGGCGATCAGAGAAAAATCCGTGGTCTGCAGTTCTCCGAAACCGGTCACCAGGATCTCGTAGCCAAGCGTTGCGTCCAGCGGGTTACTACCGGAGAAATCGATCCGCAACGACTCGACACCGGCCGCGTCCTGTACTCGCACTGAGGACACCGAAGACAAATGGACGGGCTCGCTGGGTTCGCCCTCGATCGAAAGCTCCAGATACTCGCCCTGCCGCGCCGCGTGAAAACTGTTCGCGGCGCCATCATCCGCCGGTGGACTCGCGTCGATCACCAAATGGCGAAACGGTTCGACCCACGGAACCGTATCGACGCTCAGCACACGGCGATCTTCCAATTCGCGGACGAACAGCGAGGGGAACAGCGCAGCACGATGCCGCCGTGCTGTCTGCCGGTTGGCACGTTTCCGTCGCGACCGCAAAACTGCTTGAAGCCAAGAGGCTATTCCCATCCGTCGGACTCCTTCTCCTCGGTCTTGCTCGGTTCCTGACAGGGCGAATGATCAGTACTTTTTGATTCCATCAGTTAGGCAATCCAGAGAGCCTGTACCGTTACCGACGCCCATTCTGATGAATCGGGTAATTCATGGACGACAAAAAAGAATGATTACAACAACGATCGAGGCAGGCAAACGCAACAACCTCTATTGTAGTAATCATTCCGGATAAGTCATCTATTTTGGCTCACGCTGTCGACACGGCGCATGCATCCTTGCCCAAGGGCATAGAGATACGGCTTGGAAAGCTCACGAAATGGAAAGGCGTTCGCGAATCACCATGAATTCTTCAACCGGGTCCCACGCCAAACCGTGCGGTTTTGCTCGAACGGTCGAATTTCGCAAGTGGGGGTTGGTGCGGACGCTGACCGTGTCGGTCTCGCTCTGGCTGGCCGCTGTCGCTTGCGGTACCGAACTACCTGGACAGTTGCTTGGCGGACAAGGCGACCGGGTTGACCTTTTGCCGGTCCCATCCCATCAACGGTTCGCTGAGGATGCAGCGAGGCCGTCGAGCGGTCCCCCGCACCGTTCTATTTCGACTCCGGCTTCGGTGCTGACGACTTCGCGTCGCCCGGGGGCAGAGGAGATTCCGCCGGAAATCGCAGAAGAAATTCCATTGGGAACGGCGGTCGAGCTGGACGTTTCGCCCTTCCTGATCGACTTTCGCCAGCGACCGATCACCGATGTGAAAACGAATATCCAACCGCGCTCGCCAAACGTTCCCGACAACGTGTCCGAGACGCGATTGGACGAGTTGGGAGACATCTCGTATGACTCGGTTCTGGTGCGTCGCTGGATGGGGCTCAGATACTGTTGGGACGCGCCCGTGCTGTACCACAATCCCCTGTATTTCGAAGAAGTCAATCTGGAGCGTTACGGGTACGGACCGCGGGGTCTTCGGATCGCCCAGCCGGTGATCTCCGGTGCCCACTTCTTCGCCACCGTGCCCACGCTGCCGTACCAGATGGCAACCCATCGGCCTCGGCAGCCCGTGTACACCTTGGGACACTACCGACCGGGTAGCCCCGCTCCCTACCGCACGCACTACCCCCCGTTTAGCGTGCCTGGCAGCCTCGCGGAAGCCGCTGTGATCGTCGGCCTGGTCGCATTGATCCCATAAGCTGCAGAATACACACAATCGTTAAAGTCAACCGAGCGTTGCAGACGATTTGAGACCGGTAGGGCGTAGTTTTCTGGTATCCGTTCCGTGGTGGCTCATATCGATGAACAAGGCTTGCTGGCACAGATGGGGATGCTTGCTGATGGCCGCAATGTGCTTGGGCTGCGCGACCGTCCCGGCCGCTCCAAGTCCACCTGCACCGGCGGCACCGCCCGTCACTACCGGTCCAGCGACGATCGTCGTGGGTCAGGATCCATGCTGCCCCAAGCAGACGTTACCGGAATTCCTGGGGATTACGGGATTGTTCCAGGCGGGCGGGGCGCTGGTGACGCGCATCCGATCCCGGTTGGGCATGCGTTTTCCGGGATTGGAGGGGCGGCCTCCCATGTTGCCCATCACCGATCCTGCCAACCTCGATTCACCGAATCCCGCTGTCTCGGCGGCTGCGGAAATCAAAGCCCAGGAAGATGCGGCCGATCAAAAGATCAAGGGACTCCGCTACCTGGCGACCATCGGCTGTGGAGGTTGCTATCCGGATGTCGAACAAGCGTTGCTGGCAGGCCTGGATGACTGTACGGAAGCCGTCCGTTACGAAGCGGCATCAGGCCTGCGTAGTACGGCGGGCAACCCGTGCCATTTCTGTCGCAGCGACAGTTGCTGTAGTCCGGCCGTACAAGAAAAGCTTCGAGAGGTTGCCTACGGGACGGACGATCACACGGGATGTCACACGGAACCCTCGGCTCGAGTGCGGCGAATGGCCCGGCTTGCCTTGGCTGGCTGCGGCCCGGTCGCGGAACGCCCCATGCCGCTCGAAGGGCCGGGTGACCCGGACCTGCTCGAAGGTGTCGAGCCACTGGCTCCGGTGGAATTCACCAACAGCCCCACCAACCCCTCGCGAGCAACGGCCATCCCGGCGGCCAATCGGCAGCCCTTGACACCGACCCATCCGTCGCACACGTCGCATGCGCCGCACACGTCGCATGCGCCTTGTCGAAGCTGCGCTCCGACCTCTTACCTGGAAGCTCTGCCCGGTTCCTCGGCTTCGGCAGAAGCCCATTTTTTTCCGAGCAGGTAGCTTGTTATACTGGATTGGGTGCGGGTGCGATGGGCACTTGCACGAAACCCAGAAGTCGGTCGTCGGATGTTCGCATCGACTTGGCTCGACGGACACCTACCGATACTCTACGAAAACCAGCCCGTAAGGATCGAAGATGCCTCTGCGGACCGAAGCCCCCAACGTATCGTCTCGCCGCACGGTTCCACAACGGCGTGGGGTTGCCGCTGCGGAAGCGACGGCCAATTGGAAGACCGGCAGCGCAGCAAAGCGGTCGGGCGCTCGCCGTGGCCGCACCTCATTGCGGCGTACCATGGGGCTCGTCCTGCTCGGACTGCTGTTCCTCGGTTCGGCCGCTTCGCTGGTTTATTACGTGATCTTGTCTCCCGCCAAGACACCGATGGTGGCGGCGATCGCACTGGACTACCGCTGGCCTCTGCCCCCCAACGCCTGGACTCGTGAGGATGTCGACGGGCTGACGGACGCCCTGGGCGGCGAAACGGTGTCGATCACCGAAGTGGCCCTTCAAGGGCCATCCAGCTTGAAAGAATTGTCTCGGCAACTGGTCGCCGCGTCCGGTCGGGTTCGGAGAGGCGGGACCGTGATGGTTTACGTCAGCGCCCACGCGGCGGTCGATGGGGCGGGGGAACCCTGTCTGCTGCTGCCCGAGTCCGATCCGCTGGACAGCGCCACCTGGTTCCGCTTGAGTGATTTGCTGACGGAGCTGAAATCGGTCCAACAGCGCTACGACTGCCGCCATCTTCTGATCCTGGACACCCATCGCCAACACACGAATTGGAGCATCGGACTGCTGGACGATTTGTCGCAGCGCATCGAAGCCACCGTCCGGCGAGCCGAGGCGCCGAATCTGATGGTCCTGACGTCCGCGTCGTCCGGCCAAGTGGGTTGGACCTCGCTGCCCTTGCAAGGATCGGCGTTCGGTTATTGGCTGCGCTACGGCCTGGCTGGTGAGGCGGATACGAACGGTGACGGCCAGGTCAGTGGCCGCGAGCTGGCGGCCTATCTCCAGCGAAACGTCGATCGCTGGGCTCAGACGCATCGTGCCAGCCGACAAGTGCCGTTGCTGATCCCGGCGGACGCTCCGGATTTTCCCCTGACCTGGTCGCTCAACCCCCGCGCCCTGGAACGTCTGCGCCGTGCTGACGATTCGCACGCGGTCGAATCGGGTTCGCTGTCGAGGGACAGAATCGCTTGGCTCTGGAACCAACATGACGAATTGGCCACGTTGCTGCCCGGACACTATGCCCCGCACCGCTGGCACCAGATCCAACACGATTTGTTGTGGCTGGAGCAGGCGGCGCTGGCGGGCCGAGGCTATCACGAGGTTGTCGAGCGAATGAGTTCGCGATTAGAGGGCGACATACATTCGTTGCTGGAGCAGGTCCGCGAATTGGATGCGTCGGCGATCGCTTCACCGATCCGTTTGACTGCGGCGTTGACCGGCGACCGGTCGCTGGCCAATGCGGAAATGACCGTTGGGACGCCACCGCTGGCCGAATACTTGGGAATACCGCCTGGAGCGGCGCGAGACGCTGGGGACTCGCCCTTCGGCCAGCTCTTGACGCGCCATCGGCCTGTCCAGTTATCGCCCGACGACCCACTGATCGAGCAGGTGTTGGATCTTCACGAGTACGCTGCCACACTGGCCGTGCCCCGCGAGTTGCCGGACGCAGCCGCCGACTCGAGGGCGCATCGGGTGATCCGCCCGATGCTCGAGCCGCCGGATCAAGCTCGGCGAACGATCGAAGATCGGCTGTTCGAGGGCGGTTCGTCCGCCACTGAACTGGCGCGTCAGGTGGTCGACGTCCAACGGCAATATCGGCAACTGGACGTCCAGCAGGCGACGTTAGCTCGGGGCTACCAGGTGCGAGATCGCGTTTGGGCTGCCTTTCCCTATCTTGCAGCCTGGTCCTGCCGACCTGTGAATCGAGATCTCTCGTCAAACGCCGAGACGGATTCGACGGGAGAGCCATCCGACCTGGATGCACCGCAGCGGGTGGATGCCTTGTCTGCCTTGACGAACCAACTGGACCGCGCGTTGCAACAAGTCGAACGGGACAGGGGCCGAGACGAGGAATCACCGGATGCATTGGCTGCCATCGATACGCTGGCGACCGATGCCAGCGACCAACTGGACGCTCTGCTGGGGTTGCTGGAGGATCAGGCGCGGCGAGTGGCATTGCCCGGACCGGCCAGCCCGCATTTGCTGAACGAACTGGAGGGTCTGCTGGCGACACCGTTGGTATCCGCCGAGCTACGAGCGACACTGTATTCGCGATATCTGACGGCGGCGGGCGAGGTGGATCGTGTCGCGGTTCCGCAGGCCGACGACGGGACCGTGGCGGAGACGCAGGAACAGGCGTCCGTCCCGTCAGCAGCAGAAATTGTCGACGTGCCCGAGCCAGGGTCATGTCCGCCCGCCCGCTTGGTGGCCGCTCTGCTACCGGGAGACAACGAGCGATGGCTGATCGAGGCGGAACGCGACCTTTCCGCGTTCGGTGAAACGCTGCGTCAAACGCTTCGGCACGCGGTGCCGTCGGCAGGCAGGATTCCGGCCGACGATCTGCCGATCGATGCCAGCAGCCCGCCGCGCCGCGAAGATGCGGAGACGGTCGACCCGACCGATCCCTGGCAGCACGACCGTCGTTTGCGGCGGCTGGTCGCACTGGCCAGCCATGGTGTCCGCGATCCCTTCCAGCCCATGCGTCGACGTGCGCTGCAGGAATTACTGCTGTGGCATGCCAAACAATCGGTCGACGATTTCTGGGGAGTCATCGATCCGGACCGCCCACCGTACTTCGAAACCGTCGCGCAGGCACACCTGGACAATGCGGTTCGTTTGGGTTCGCCCGCCCCCCCGATCGCGCGCGAGATCCGGCGACTGGGCGATCTGTTGGACCGGCGCAAACAGGCAGCTAGGACGGGGGTGCAGACCCTGTCAACCGACCTGTTGCTGATCGACGAGCATGCGGATCTGACCGCACAAGTCGGCATCCGCGCGACGCCCCAGACGCCCGACCTTCCCGCAGGAATCGCCACGGTGCGGCTTCGCGACCAACTGGGTCCCCTTCCCGGCACCGATCGTTCGGTACCGTTGCCGCCGGGGGACGAAGACGAAGTTGCCGACCAGCAGACGGTGGCGATTTCGTTGACGGACCAGGACCTGACCGGACGCGGGCCGGGAATGCAGGCGGTCCTCTGGTTTCGCGGCCACGAGTTTGCCGCGCCCCTGATGTTGCGTCATCTGCATGGACCGCGCATCGAGCTGACTCGGCATCACTACGTTTCCAGTCGGATCACGCTGGTTGGTACCGAAGCGAGGACGACGTCGATCGTGTTCATCTTGGACTGTTCCCAAAGTATGCGCGACCCGATCGCCGTGGAAGCGCCCGAAATCGCGGGAACTCCGGCCCGTGCTAGCAAAATGCGAGTGGCCATCGACGCCTTGCGCGGGCTGCTGGAACGTTTCGGCGAACGGGGTGATGCGCGGATCGGCGTCCGTTTCTTCGGGCATCGCGTCGGCTGGCGGACGGATGTGCCGGATAGCCTGGCGCGGCGCGAAGACTATCCGGAACCCATCTCGCCGACGTTGCTTCCGTACGCTGACGTCGAATTGGCGCTGCCGTTGGGCCGCTTTGATTCCGTCACGGCGGGTACCGTTGTCCGCCGACTGGAGGCCCTGCAACCCTGGGGCGAGACCCCGCTGTATCTGTCGCTCCGCCAGGCCTTGCAGGATTTCGGACCGTTGGATGCTCACACCGACCGGCGCGTGGTCGTGATCACCGACGGCATCAACTACCAGTTCAATCCGTCCCCGGAATTCGCGCCGTCACGCGCCGAGATCGAACGGGCGTACGCCGAACACGGAGTTCAGATCGACATCCTCGGCTTCGGGATCCCGGACGACGAGCACGCGACCGCCGTGCGCGAGTTCACGGCGCTGGCAGATCGCACCGGTGGCACCTTCACCTACGCCACCAACGCCTCTGCGCTTATTCGCGGACTCCAGCAACAGCTCAGCAGGACCACGTTTCGCGTGCTGGACGGGGAAACCGTGCTCGGGCAAGCTGAACTGGGTGGGACGGTGCGGCTGGACCCCGTGCCGGAGGGCGTGATCGAGGTCGGTCAGGTGCGAGAGCCGGTACAGCTAGAGGGTGGCGAACACCTGCAAGTGCGGCACAGCCGAGCGAGGCAACGGGTACTCACGTTGCCCTATGACGAGGGCTCGCCACGCTTCGCGCCTTTGATTGCACCTGGCTCGGCCACGGCCACCAATTACCGCGTGGGACTGCATCGAGCGATCCGATCCGGTCACGCGGTGACCTTTCCCATCTCGTTCCAGACGGCCGACGAAACGATTCCGGTTCGGCCGGGACACGTCTGGATCGAAATCACACCGGTCGGCCGCGACCGGGCCGCCGTTGCCGAGAGCTACGTCTTTTTCGACGCCAACTACGAACCGGATCTGCCCGTGCCCCTGATGCACTGCCGATGTTCCGATTGGCCCGCCGAAGCAACGCAAGCCGAAGTGCGCGTATGGTGTCTGCCCCGGGCGATCGAGTCCGCAGAAGTGGTTGCCTTCAACGCAGTCGCCGACCGGTTGCCACCGACGGAAGACGGTTTCCCGGTCAAGCGAAGCAACGGGGTTTCCTACCAGGTCCGGCAGATCGCGCCGAATGTCACCGGCGACCCGCTCCGCATCCGCGTGGTGCAGCGGCACGATTCCGGCATACCGATCCACGCGCTCAAGCTCGACCTGGCGCCGCCGGCCCATCATGTTGTCCGCCGGTTCGACGTGCAGCAAGGCGTCGTGCTGCACGATTTCCAGTACGATGCCAATGGCTCGCCACCCGCGGATTCGATCACGCTGCGCTGGCAAACCCGTGACGAGCTGACCGCACCTGCCTGGCAACTCGAACGTCCCGTGACCCTGGGCATTCGCCAGCAAGACGAAGTCGTCCTCCCGCCCCAGATCCTCGATTTCGGCGATTCGGCCACGCGCTGACAAACACGAGCATCCCGTGAATGCCTTATGGGTTGATACTCTCGATCACCGCTTTGATCTCGGCCCGGTTGGGCCACGGCTGGCTTCCCCGGACGTTGCGGTCGAGCAGTCGGCCGTAGATCGCGCCGATGCCGCGGGTCGCCCAACGCGGGATCTCCGTCAGGATGTCGTCGTCGGAACGGAAGTCCTTTTGCGGCCAGACGCCGTCCCGCCGTCGAAAACGGTCTTCACTCATCATCGGCCGGTCGGCAAACACCTCCAATCCGGCGTCGATCGCGCTGTCGCTGGTCATCGTGGCCCAATGCTCCCAGCCCGCGTATTGCTCGTTGCCCGGGCGGAGCGTATTCCAGGCGATCCCACGAGCCAGGTACTCGCCCCTGTTCGCAGGTTCCGGATCCCTTCCCCGCCCGATATCGCTGTCGGAATAGCGGGCGCCCAGCCAGTGATGCCAGCCGCCGACTTGCGGGACGAGATCGTCCAACCACCATTGGATTTTCGCCTGATCGGCCCAGAATTCCACATCCCAGCCGATGCCCATGGACCAGCCGGGGACGGGGCCAAGCCGAGCGGCCAAATAGCGGTTGATGCGCCGGCTGTGCTCGCCGTCGTACCCTCCCGGCAGATTGGAAAAGTCTTCGCTGCCGCCCTTGCCCCACATCCAAAGATGCAGCCAACCGCCTCGCTCCGACCACTCGGACGCTGCCGCTTCGAGTGCCGCAAAGGTTCTGACATCAGGCGTCGCGGGTGCGGTGCGCAGACTGGCGGTCGAACCGACCTCGAACCAACCGTGGCCGACCGTGGGAATATGGCCGCCATTAAAGCCATGGTTCTCGTGAAACTCGGCGATGTAAGCTTGCATCGCGGCCAGGTCGTCATGCCAATGGCCTACGTCCGGCATCATGATCAGAATCGGCGTGCATTTGACCAACTGGCCATCGGGTCCTTTCTGATGTGCCCAAGCGGTTCGTTCGTCCGGGATTTGCCCGCTCCAGCCGATCCGGTTCGGGTTGCTGGATGGCGCTACGTCGACGATCAGTTCCAAGCCGTCGAGTGCCGCGATCGGCGAACGCGTCTTGCCGGTCCAGCGGCCCGGCAATGACCCGCCGAAACGGTAGACGTAAGTGTCGTTCGAACCGGAGTACCACAGCAGGCTGGTGCGATGCACCTCGCCGCTCTCGTGCGTCCAGACGCACGAGCCTTCCACATCCCACTTGGCGACACCGTCGGCAGCTCCCGCCGCTTCGATCGGGAAGTCGACCCAGTGGTACAATTCGATTTCTTGGGACGGCTTTGCCCAACCGGAAAGGGTTCCGCTGGCGAAAACGATACCGGCCAGTAGCCACGAGATGCGATTCATGCTGGTAATTCCTCCGCTGGATAAAATCGTCGTCAGTTCGTCCAAAAAACGAGCAGCCTGCTTCGACACCGTAACCAACCCGCCCACGTGGTTCGGTCTCTCCGCGACCGATGCGGTCTTGTTACGACCTGTTAGCAGTATAGTCGATTTTGAACGGGACGACCCCTTTCGCCCGATTCCACCAAGAAATATCTGGCCGGGTGCTTATCCGAATCCGGGACATCGGCGTGAAACTCAAGGTAATACCCATGGTTCCCCTTCGTATCGACGATGAGTACTGCGACTTGGCCCGCGGTTGTATATACATCGACGATTTGAGATACTGTTCTCCGCTGGTCGAGCACGGTTGGCTGATCGTGACGTCGTTCGGCCAGCAATTGCCAACCGCGAAAGTGAAAGGTGCGATGCCCCGAATATTCGACAACATCGATCAGTCATTGCTCCCGGCTTTGGCCGAGACGCTGCAGGTATCCAACCGTGCCGACTTCTGCGTGGGCTACTTCAATTTGCGTGGTTGGCGGCACTTGGATTCTTACGTGGACCAGTGGTCGGGTCAGGACGATCACTGCTGTCGCCTGCTCGTAGGCATGCAGCGACTGCCGCAACAAGAGTTGCGGGACGCATTGCGATTGGTCAAAGAGAACGGCCTCGACAACCAGACTGCGTTGCGCGTGAAGCGGGATCTTGCCGAGGAGTTTCGAAATCAGCTAACGGTCGGATGCCCAACGAACACGGACGAGATTGGACTGCGGCGTCTGGCCAGCCAAATCAAAGCCAGAAAAGTTCGCGTCAAGCTATTCTTGCGCCATCCACTTCACGCCAAGTTGTACCTGTTGTTTCGGTCTGATCGGATCAATCCGATCGTCGGGTACCTCGGCAGCAGCAATCTGACCATGGCCGGGCTGGCAGGACAGGGCGAGTTGAATGTCGACGTCCTGGACCATGATGCAACGCAAAAGCTCGCAGTCTGGTTCCAGCAGCGTTGGGACGACCGTTGGTGCATCGACATCTCGAAGGATTTGGTCGAGATCATCGACCAGAGCTGGGCGCGGCCGGACAGGGTGCCTCCGTACCATATCTATTTGAAGATGGCGTACCATTTATCCCAAGATGCCCGTGCCGGCTTAACGGAGTTCCGTATCCCTGCCGATTTCCAAAACAAACTGTTCGAGTACCAGACGGCAGCGGTCAAGATCGCGGCGCATCACCTGAACCGGTACCGCGGGGTGTTGGTCGGTGATGTGGTTGGGCTCGGAAAGACGCTGATGGCCACGGCGCTGGCGAGAATCTTCGAGGACGACCACGGGCTGAGCACACTGATCATTTGCCCGAAAAACCTTGTGAAAATGTGGCAGTTCCACGTCGACCACTACCGACTGCACGCCAAAGTCCTTCCGATCAGTCGGGCGATCAGGGAACTGCCCAACGTACCCGCGCGTTTCCGGCTGGTACTGATCGACGAGAGCCACAATCTTCGGAATCGTGATGGCAAGACGTACCGGGCCATCCACGAATACATCCAGACCAGCGAAAGCCGCTGCATTCTGCTGACGGCCACGCCCTACAACAAAACGTTTCTGGACTTGTCGAGCCAGCTTCGTCTGTTCGTCCCGGACGACAAGGACATCGGGCTTCGGCCTGAACAACTGTTGCGGCAAATCGGCGAAACCGAGTTTATCCGTCGGCACCAATGTCCCGTTCGTTCCTTGGCGGCTTTCGAAAAGAGCGAGTTTTCGGAGGATTGGCAGGAACTCATGCGGCTGTACCTGGTTCGCCGCACGCGCAGCTTCATCCAAGACAACTATGCGGAAGTCGAATGCACCGGTTGCGGCAGCGGTGTCAAGGCTACCGATTCGAAATGCGCCGCATGCGGCAGGGCCAAACCGAAAGACGGGCGTCGCTTTCTGACATTTGAAGACGGCTCGCGCTCGTATTTTCCAACCCGCAGGCCTCGGACCGTGGCCTTTTCGATCGATGATGACGATCCGGACGACCAATACGCTCGTCTCTATTCCGATGAAGCCGTTCGGATCATCAACAACCTGGGACTGCCCCGGTATGGTCTGGGCAACTACGTCGCCCCCGACCCGAAACATCCACCCACGCAATCCGAGGCGCGGCAACTGGCAGGTCTTTCTCGCGCAGGTAAACGGCTGATGGGTTTTTGCCGCACCAACCTGTTCAAGAGATTGGAGAGCAGCGGACAAGCCTTCATTCAGTCGGTCGAGCGACACATTCTTCGCAATTACGTCTTTTTGCACGCGATCACGAACGACGAACGATTACCCATCGGGACGCAGGATGCGGAAATGCTCGATCCGCGCTACTACGACGCCGACGCGGAAACTGGTGACCTGTTCGGCACGAATAACGATGATACTGTGGTGGAAGAGCCCCTCACTAGCCTGCGCTCGGAAAGCGACTACGAGGCCCGCGCGGCTGAAGTCTACGCCCAATACGCCGGGCCATACAAGCGTCGTTTCGGCTGGCTTCAACCGGGGCTGTTCATCGACGGTTTGGAACGCGACCTGCGCAAGGATGCACGAGCACTGATTCGGTTTCTCAAAAAGTGCGGGCCCTGGGATGCGTCGCAGGATACGAAGCTCGCCGCTCTTCGACAATTGCTCGTATCGCAGTATCCCGATGAAAAGGTGCTTGTATTCACGCAATTTGCCGACACCGTTCGATACCTTGAACAACACCTGCAGTCCCCGGGCATCGGCCGATTGGTCGGAGTGACCGGCGACACGTCGGATCCGACGATGGTCGCCTGGCGATTCAGTCCGGACAGTAACGAGTACCGCGAACAATTGCGCCCGGAAGACGAATTGCGGGTACTGATCGCCACCGACGTGTTGAGCGAAGGGCAGAACCTGCAGGACTGCTGTGTGGTCGTCAACTACGACCTGCCGTGGGCGATCATACGTCTGATCCAGCGAGCCGGGCGTGTTGACCGAATCGGCCAGAAGTCGGAGAGCATCCATTGCCATTCGTTTCTTCCGGCCGACGGCGTCGAGCGGATCATCCGGCTTCGCTCGAGAGTGAAGCGGCGGCTGCAAGAGAATGCCGAGGTGGTCGGGACGGACGAGGCGTTTTTCGAGGGCGACGAAAGCGAAGCGACCATCTTGGATCTGTACAACGAAAAGGCGGGCATCCTGGACGGTGAAGACGAAACCGAAGTCGATCTCTCGTCCTACGCGTACCAGATCTGGAAGAATGCTATCGAAGTCGATGCGACGCTGCAGAAAACCATTCCGGCGCTTCCCTCGGTGGTCTACTCCACAAAGGATCACGTACCGTCAGATAAAGAACCGGAAGGCGTGCTGGCGTACGTCCGTACAGCCGAGGGAAACGATGCGCTCGCGTGGATCAACCGGAAAGGGGAAAGCGTGACCGAATCGCAGTACGCTATTTTGAAAGCAGCGGCCTGCCCGCCGGACACTCCGGCGCTGGAACGACATCACAAGCACCACGATCTGGTACGAGACGCCGTCAAATTCATCGCCACCGAAGAACGCTCGACCGGCGGCCAGCTTGGGCGTCCCTCCGGTGCTCGTTTCCGGACCTACGAGCGGCTCAAACGATTCATCGACGAAATCGAAGAAAAAATGCCCCTGTTCGATTCCGGCACGCTTCGGCGGGCCGTCGACCAGATCTATCGCCACCCGCTACGGCAGTCGGCGACCGATACGCTTAATCGTCAACTGCGCAGTGGCGCCGGCGACGACGAACTCGCCAATATCGTGGTCGCTCTGTACGAAGCAGACCATCTGTGCATCGTCCAAGAGGAAGAACATTCTCAAGAGGCTCAGATCATCTGCTCGCTGGGGCTTCGGCAATCGGAAGGAGGCAACTAGAGATGACGCTGAATCTCGCGCGTGTGCGAAAATGCCTGAAAGACTGCGATCTCGTCGGACTGTTCACCCAGGAACTCGGTTGGGACCGCCACGCCGGCGATTTGTTGGTGAACGTCGGGCACGAAGAATACCCGTTGTCGGTAATCGCGGAAAAACGCCGGATGTTTGCGTACGAGTGTCCGGCCCGAGATGGTGAAGGAATTCCCGATTATGGCACGCGTCGAAAGATCGAACGCCAAGTCGCGCGCACGGTGCACGAGCACCTGATCGTTTTCACCGACGCCGACCGCAGCACGCAGCTCTGGCAGTGGGTGAAACGCGAACCCGCTCGCCCCACTGCTTGCCGCGAACATACCTACCACATTTCGCAGCCCGGCGATGCGCTGATCCAGAAGCTGGCCGCCATCGAGTTCACCCTGGAAGAAGAGGAGGGCTTGACCGTCGTCGACGTGGCTGGCCGCACCCGAGCCGCATTCGACATGGACCGCGTGACGCGCCGGTTTTACGATCGCTTCAAGACCGAGCACACCGCGTTCTTGAAGTTCATCAAAGGGATCTCAACCGAAGACAACCGCCAGTGGTATGCCTCGCTGATGTTGAACCGGCTGATGTTCGTCTATTTCATCCAGAAGAAGGGATTCCTGGACGGCGATCCCGACTATCTGCGCAACCGGCTGCGGATGATGCGGCAACTTCGTGGCAAGGACAAATTCCTGTCCTTTTATCGACACTTCTTATTGCGATTGTTCCACGAGGGACTGGGCAGTCCCAACCGGAACGTGGAATTGGATGAACTGCTTGGGAATGTGCCGTTCATGAACGGCGGTCTGTTCGACGTCCACGAATTGGAAGAGCACAACCCGGACATCGCCATCGCCGACAACGCTTTCGAGAAACTCTTCGATTTCTTCGATGCCTATAGCTGGCACCTTGATGAACGGCCTCTGCGGAACGACAACGAAATCAACCCGGACGTCCTGGGCTACATTTTCGAAAAATACGTCAACCAGAAACAAATGGGCGCCTACTACACCAAGGAGGACATCACCGATTACATCGCCAAAAATACGATCATCCCCTGTGTGTTTGCCAAGGCACAGCGCGATTGCCCGGTGGGCTTTGAGTCTGACTCGCCGGTCTGGGCGCTCTTGTCAGATGATCCGGATCGCTACATCTACCCGGCCGTCCGACACGGAGTGCTCGGCGAAGAAGGCAATGTCATCCCATTGCCCGAAGCCATTGCTTCGGGTGTTGACGATGTGTCACGGCGCGAGCGATGGAACGAGCCGGCCGAATCCCCGTACGCGCTACCTACGGAGACGTGGCGGGAACACGTGGCTCGACGCACGCGATGCCTGGAGATCCGCGACAAACTGGCCGCAGGCAAAGTGCATGAAATCGATGATCTGATCACTCTGAACCTGGACATCTGCCAGTTCGCCCTGGACGCGATCCAGAACTGCGAAGGTCCGGCGGTACTCCGCGCCTTCTACTACGCCATCGCCGGCCGCATGCCGGAGAAATCGAACCAGCACTTTCGACCGGGCATCAGCGTGCTCGACCCGACATGCGGATCCGGCGCGTTCCTTTTTGCCGCCCTTAATATCCTGGAACCCCTGTATGACGCGTGCCTGCAGCGAATGCAGAGCTTTCTGGAAGAGGAGAAACCGCCGACCGTCCCCTCGATCGCAGACGAAATCAAGGCCACGATCGCCGCGGGCGAAAGCGCAACGGTGGAATTCAAGTCGACGGCGCGCTGGGACGTACACCAGAAGTGCCCGAACAAGGTGATGGAACGCGTGATCGTTGAATCGGTGGCCGCCTTCTTGAACACCAAAGGCGGTACGCTCTTGATCGGTGTCGAGGATAACGGCGTCATCTTCGGTCTCGAATCCGATTATCGGGTATGGGGCAAGAAAGGCAACCGCGATCTGTTCGAGAACTGGCTGCTGACGCGGCTCACCGACCACTTCGGCAAGAGCAGCGCCACGCTACTCGCCGTAGATTTCGGTCGCATCGACGGCAAGGAGGTTTGCCGCGTCATCGTGCAACCCTCGCCGACGGCCGTCTATCTCAAAGAAGGAAACACCGATCGCTTTTGGGTGCGCGTGGGCAACTCCAAACGCGAACTGTCCACCTCGGACGCGGTCAAATACATCAAGCAGCGGTTCGACGACCAACCATCACCGCCGCCTTACGTACCCCTGGTCGCGCCGGCTACGATGGTGACCGGCCGCGTCCGCCATCGACAGTTCCAGCGAATCCTGGCTCAAGCGGCCGATCATCCCAACCAACGGTACTTCATTCTTAAGTCGATCATCATTGGGAATCTATTCGGCGTCGACATCATGGAAGAGGCCGTCGAGATCTGCAAGCTGCGACTCTTTCTGAAGCTGGTTGCGCAGGTCGAGACGGCAAACCAGATCGAACCGCTGCCCGATATCGACTTCAACATCCGTGCCGGCAACACGCTGGTTGGCTTCACGTCGCTCGAAGATGTCGAACGAGCCATGACCCGGGATCTTTCCGGACAAAAGCGTCTGCTGACCGGCGATGATAGGCAAGCCTTGGACGATATTCGCGAACGAGCACACGTCGCAGATCGCGCGTACCAACTCTTTAGGCAACAACAAACGAAACTGGGCGGTGCGGTAAGCTACGAAGACAAGCAAGAACTCCGCCGACGCCTGACAGAACTCAGCAGCGAACTCGACGCGTATCTTGCCCATGATTACGGCGTCGATCCTACCAAACTGAAGGTTTATACATCATGGAAGAATTCGCATCAGCCGTTCCATTGGCTCGCGGAGTTCTACGGCAGTATGAAAGAAGGTGGATTCGACGTCGTCATTGGGAATCCCCCATACGTTGAATATAGCAAGGTGCGACGGACGTACAGGATTCGAAAATTTGCAACTGAGTTATGTGGCAATCTCTATGCTATGTGCACAGAGCGCAGCCTAGAAGTTCTTCCCAATGGAGGTAGATTCGGGTTCATCGTGCAGGCGCCTATCGTGTCAACTCAACGAATGAAGAATGTCAGGACCGTGCTACGAAAAAATTGCGATCTGCTGCTTTGTTCCACCTACGACGATCGCCCAAGTAAGCTGTTTGATGGAATGCACCATTGTCGCCTTGCGATTCTTCTAGCACGAGTGGGCAGGTCGGCAAGACAATGCAGCATTGCCACCACTCGGTATCACAAATGGTACAAAGAGGAACGCGCTCACGTTTTTCCGACAGTTCGCTACATTTTTCTTCCAAAGAACTTTTGCAGCGACATTATCCCGAAGTTTCGATCGCAAGATGAGATCGAAATATACAGAATCGTACGGAATATGCCGAGGAGCCTTGGTGAAATGTTTAGTTCGGTCGAAACGGATCATCGCATCTTCTACAAGATAACCGGTGTCGGGCATTGGTTTACATTCACCCTCAGCCCACCGAAGTTCTGGCGTGATGGACGGGAGGAGAGTTCGACTCGAGAGAGTAGCGTTTCGTTTTCCAGCCCATTACATCGCGACACAGCGTATTGTTGCTTATATAGCACATTACATTACTGGCTTTATCAAATTCGAACGAACTGCCGCGATTTCAATCCGTCAGATCTGGGGCATTTACCGATTCCCGAATCTGTTTTTCGAGGCGTGGGCGACTTTCGAACGCTGTCCAAGAAGATAATGAATCGCCTCATGGAGACATCCACTGTCGGTTCTGCGACATATGCAGTTGGTGGGGCTGTAACGTACCAGCGATTCACACCGAAACTCGCCAAGGAATTCTTTGATAAAACCGACGAAATCCTCGCTAGGGAGATCGGATTATCCGACAGGCAACTTGACTTCATCCTCAACTATGACATCAAATACCGCCTAGGGCAGGATAGCGAAGGGAGCACCTGAAATGACGGCGCAAGACCGAATCCGGCGCATTCTCGAAGACCTCGAGGCTGTGCGCGAAAACTTGCTCGCCTTGTCCGATGACATCTGGCTCAGTATCGAACACAACGATTCGGACGCTCTTGAAGAGGGCGTTCAGTTCAAGCGGACGTACAACGAGAAGATGGCGGCGTTCGACGCGCTGGCGACCGAACTATCGGCGCTGGTCCAGCAGTTTACCGAGGTGCGACTCGAGGCCGGTGAGCAGACCGGCGCGGAGGACGAGTCGGAGAATGTCAGGATCATTCAAGAGTTGAACCGCGACGAGCCGCATGGTATCGGGGAAGATTTCACATACAAGCGGCCCTACGGCTTCATCCTCGATGGCCAAGCGGCGACCGGGATAACGACGTGGCGGCGGTTGCATGAGCTGCTCTGCCGACAACTCCTTCGTCGCGATACGGATCGATTCCGCGCATTGAAGGAGCACGCACAGTTTATCAGCAACCGCGGTCACCACGCCTTCACCGACTCACCCGAGCAGCTTCGTCACGCTTCCCAAGTGGGCGAAGGCATGTACGCCGAGGTGAACCTGTCGGCCAACTCGATCCGTGACTTGATGCGCAGATTGCTTTCGGTATTCGAGATCCCGGAGAATCGCCTGCAAATCTTCTTGCGCGAGGACCGTGACGCAGGTGCATAGATAGGGGTACGATTCTCCAATCGTGAATGAAATCCGATGAGCGAAATCACCAAGTATCTGAATCAACATCGATTCACAGATCTCTTCATCGAGATTCTGGGTTGGGATCGTGCTTCCGGCCACGTCAGTTTCGCAGTAGACGGACGCAGCGTCCGTCTATCGGTGATCTCGCAAAAAAGGGGCCTTCAAGTCTTGCATGTCACGACCAATCATCTGACATTGATCGATCGTGGCCTTCTTCGGCGTATGCAGCGCACCGTTTCTAAATTGATTCATGAGCACGTCCTGATCTGCTCGTGCGAAGTCCCAAGAAAGCAAGTCTGGCTTTGGGCCGTGCGTCGGGAGGACGGTCGCCGTCTTCGCCACCGTGAGCATCCGTTCTTCTCCGATTCACCGCCGCCTCGCTTGCTGAACCGTCTGGAACTCCTTCGGTTCACCTTGGATGAAGAGGAAGACATCACCCTGATCGATGCGTTTCGGCGAGTGCGTGATGTGCTGGACACCAAGGCCGAACTGAACTTGTTCGCCAACAAGCCCTGGTATGCCGCCCGAAGCGACGAACTAGCTCGAGCGATGCAGGAGGGCGGCGACGACGAGCTGAGTGCCTTCCTTCAATTTCATCGTCCGTTGGTCACCTGGGCTGTTCGTCCGTTGCTGCACCTGTACCACGGATGCCAGGAGGACGCCGAACAGTCCGGGATGATTGGACTCTTACACGCGGCTCGACGGTTTCAGCCTGATCGGGGCTTTCAGTTTTCAAGCTATGCTACCCGGTGCATCCAGGGATACTGCAAACAAGACGCACCGCTTTGGTTCAGTCCCATCCGCGTACCAACGAACGCCTTTTGGCCGTGTTCCAAGCTGAAGCGAAAGCTCCAGCGGGTCCTGGCCGGTGGCGGTCCGCAAGCCGTAGCTGCCTATCTTCGGCGACTGCGGCAACATGATGCCAACCTGACAGAGGCATGGAACCGGGTTCAGATCGTCGAAAACGTTCGGTCTTTGTCGCACCCAAGCGAGCCCGAGTATTGGCAGGCGAGACGTCTCATCGATCCCAATGGATTTCTCACCGACGATCTAGCCCGCAGGGAACTCGCGGCCGCGGTGGACGATGCAGTGTCGCAGCTTCGACCACGCGATGCCGCGTTCGTCCGACTTAAGTACGGATTCGCGGGCGACGAACTGACACTCGAAGAAATCGGCAGGCAGCACGGCGTATCACGAGAGCGAGTAAGACAACGATTGCTCAGGGTCCTTCCGAAATTGGAAAGAATCCTAGCGGGATTGGGTGTGCGAGCGACGGAAGACCGGCGTACAGAAGAAGAACTGGAGGAAAACGGGTCGATTGCCGATGCCCCAAGCCATTTTCAGTTCGACGTGGAGACCAGTGTGCCATGCGCAAATGGAACGTAGCGATGGAAATGTCGTCAGGTGATGCCGCGTATCCTTGTGCATTACGCGAGCGAGGACTGTCCGACAGGTATCCGCACATCTGGGCATACGGCGATTTGACGCTGTTGTCGCAGCCATTGCTTTCCTTCTTCTGTTCCGCCCAGTGCCCCGGAAGCCTGATCCTCGACGCCTACGACCTTGCAAGAGAACTGCGAGACGCTGCGGTCCCGGTCATTAGCGGCTTTCACTCGCCTATCGAAAAAGAGTGTTTCGATCTGCTTGTGGGCGGCTCACAACCAGTTATTGTTTCCCCCGCCCGCGGTATCGCGCGGATGCGCGTTCCCAGTGGATGGCGCGAGCACTTGGAAGCCGGAAGATTATTGATTTTGTCAACGTTTGCCCCGGAAAACCAGACGCCACGTACTGCCCTGGCTCGGCGTCGCAACGAATTCGTCGCCGCATTGTCGCAGGAGTGTTTCGTTGCCCACGCTGCAGCCCGCAGTAAAACGCTGGATTTTTGCCGACAGCAACTTGCGGCCAAGAAGAGAATACTCACCATCGATCGCCCCGAGAACGAGCCACTAATGAATCTAGGTGCCGACGGCCTAACGGTCAACCAGATCGTCCAACGGTGGTCGAACCCAACCCCAGCAACCGAAAAGCGCGTCAGTAAGCAGCCACAGCCATGACCCCGCATCCGCTTCTCATATTTCCATTCGCGTCGCAAAGCCCCATTCCATCCGAGTTCCCCAAAAACTCACGGCCGCCTTGCACGAATGACCGTTCTAGACCAAGATTTAACCTTGAGACTCAGTTCCCCTAACGTGCAATTTCCTCGAACGTCGTGGTGTACTCGCACTGTTACGAATCGCGAGTATATGCCGGCCAACATGTTCCGCCAATTTCACGGGTACTGCATTGCCAATCTGGATCGCGATGTGCTTGTTGGAGCCATAGAAGACGTATTCATCATCGAATGTTTGCAAACTCGCCGCTTCCCGAAGCGAGATTGCGCGATCTTGCGATGGATGACCATACCGTCCGTTGGAAATGCTGTGACAGCGTCCGGTGAGTGCCGGAGCCGGCTTATCCCACCACATTCGTCCATAGACATCGGAATGGCCGTGGTAGTCAGAGCTATGGCACTCCAGGACTAAATGAGCGGGCCAAGACCGCCGATCCCCACCGTTTTTCGGAGTACAACGCAGTCTCTCCATGTTGATTGCGGAGATGTCGGCCGAGACATGATTGGCTATCGACGGATGCTGCTGTCCGGCGCGAATCCGAGGATACTGGCAAATGGTTTCGCGAACGGTTCGAAACGGCAGCAGTCCGGGACCGCAAATCTTTGGGGGAAGCGAAGGCGTAATTCCACGCATCGCAATGAGTATGTATCTCCGCCGATTCTGGGGAACGCCATACGACTTGGCGTCGACAATTCCCTCCTCATATTCATAGCCGCAATCTTCAAGGGTTCTGATGAAGCGCCGATAGGTGCTGTACCCCGGCACCCTTCTGATACCCGGAACATTCTCGATGAAGACTTGGCCCGGCAAGAACTCTCGGACGAACTCGGAGAACGAGCCGAGTAGTGTGCCGACAGGCCCTTTGTCCGATCGCTTCCTTTGCTGGGAAAACGGCTGGCAAGGTGCACACCCGGCAAAGAGCAAGTCGTCAGACTCGACGTTTTTCGAGTATTGCAGGATTTGTTGGTACCGGACGTCGCGAACATCCACTGTCAGGAAGGAAACCGACGGATTGTTACGCACGTACGTCTGACGGCACCGGTCATCGGAGTCGAGCCCCAGGACGACGGAAACCCCGGAATTTAATAGTCCTCTCGTGAGCCCTCCGGCTCCACAGAAGAAATCCACCGCAATCATTGCCGCCATCCCGTCTTACGATCTATCCCATGCCTGAATAACCGCATCAACCCAACCTTGATTGTCGCACGGCGGTGCTCCGGGTCGGCCCGTAACCTGCAAGTAGTTCCACGCCACCTGTTCGCGAAACGGACTGTCAATCGACGCTACGCGCACGAATCCTTTGCCTTCATCCGCAAAATCACCGATATTCTCCAACGCGACCAACACCAAATCGCGCAGATTCACCGCCATCGACGGAAAAATGTTCGGATACTCGGGCAGCAAAAGGTAACCGTCGGCATAACACTCGTTCAGCAACGCAGGAAGTTTGTTCTTGAGTTTGGAGGCGCCCGTATTCGACGCCAGGTTGGCCCCCTTCGTGAAGAACAGTCTCCAGTCGCAACACGCGGCAACGAGAGCTGATTTAACCTTTGGCCCTTGACTTCGGACCATGTCGCACGTGGGCGTTATGACGACACGATACGCTGTAGGATCGGTTGGAGACTTCTCTCGTTCTCGAATAAGATCTGCCATCATCAGGTCCGGTTCGAGTGGAGGAATAATGTACTTTTCCCAATTGGCCAACCGGCGATCCTCGGCGATGACGTCATGATCCAACACGGCGGCGATTCGTCGACGGGCCGCCCTCATGAGCATATCGCGTCGAACCTCTTCATCTGTTTCTCCGGCAAATACGTGGACGGAAACATCTTTGAGGACCTGCTGGAGAGTTTCCAGTATTCGGTCTTCGACGGCATGAATTCCGTTCACGTGGGAGGAAAACCCGCCAACAATGCCTATCACTTCCTGATCCGTGCCGGGCCCTTTCGCCACCAAGCGGACAAACGGATGCTCCGAGGGTAGTTGATGCTCGATGCTCTCGGCACGTGCCGTGTAAACCACGATCGGGCAAAAACGTCGGGCCCACACTTCCTCCCAAATGCCAGATCCGGGGAATTGCGTCCGATCCGATTCGTCGAGCGCCAAATCGAGGATGACGACGTCGGGTTTCGTTCGGGAAAGACGATCAATGGCCCGGTTGAAGTCGTGCTCAATGCTGAACTCGACGGGTGAAAGCCGTTCCTCCGCAAGTTCTTTCACGGTATCGGCCAAGTCGGAATCGTCTTCGATCATCAGAAGGTTGAGCATCGCGTGGTTCCCAGTTTGTGGTATTTGCTACTTCTTCAGAGGAACGTCGAACACAAAGGTGGCCCCGCCTAGACCGCCTTGAGGGAGGTATTTCATTTGACCGCCGTAGGCGGCAACGAGTTCCGAAGCGATCGTCAGCCCCATTCCGATCCCGTTCGGTTTTCGGGTAACGCCGGCCAAGAAGATCTTATACCAGTATTCTTCCGGAACCCCCGGGCCGGAATCCTCGATGGTCACTTCGGCTCGCTGTTTGCGCCGTACCCTGGTCAGCCGGATCGCCAATTGCCGCTTTCCGTCTCGCGTCTGTCCCAACCAGTAGAATGCATTATCGAGCAGATTTAGCAGGATGGCATCCATCTCGCCCGGATCCACCGCAACTCCGCAACTACCAGTGGGAAATCGAATGATGTCGATATTCAGCTTCTTCGTTTCGGCCGATTTTGCGTCAAGAAGTCTCGCGACTCGATCAACCAAATCGCAACTCCTTCTTCCCCGTCTGAACGACCGATTGGCCAGCGGGGCGAAGGTCTCAGCCAATTGAGCGAGCGAGGCGATCGCGTTTTCGGCACGTCCCACATTTCGCGTCATCTTTTCCGTTACTTCGTATTCCTCCGCAAATTCGCGGAAGGCGCGCACGAATGCGTTAATTGTCGTGGTCCGGTTTCGCACCTCGTGCACAAGGAACTCGGCAATGGTTCCAACAGTCGCGAGTTGGCTGTAGTAGATGAAGCGCCGCTCGATTTCTTTTCGGGTCTTGGCGAGGTTTCGCTCATGTTTCTTGACAAACTGGAGGGCATCCTTGGCAGACGCGCCCTCGTCCGCGGCTTCAACTACTTCGTCGACCAGATCCTCTGCGGAAAGGCCGTCGAATATCTCGGCCATCGGTTTCTCGACCGCTGCTTGGTCTATGCGATCGGCCTGCCGTTCGTTTTCGAGCGTCGCCACGGCACAAACGAGGATATGCTCGAATGCGCGAACCTCCGGCAAATCGACGAGCCTTTCGCGGTCGCTTGTATCCTTGATCTTGGGATTCCGATCGGCCGTAATCGTGGCGTAGCCCACGAGTTGGCTTGTGCCAAGGCGCTTGCCGACGTCGCTAATCCGACGCCGATCCAGACCTAGCCAATCACGAGAGTTCTCGGATTTGGGTAGTACGAGAATCCCGTCGCGATAGACCGAAATCCCTTTGTAGGCACCGATTGACTGGCGGATTGTGCGTTTGTCCAAATCGTAGTGGTCGGCGATGTCCCGTACCCCAACGAGATCGACGTCCCACGCCCGAATCTCGAAGGAGAAGGGACCGCAGCCCGGATTCTCCAGACCGACGACTCTTCTCGGCGCCGTCCTTTCCTCGCGCATCGTTTCCCACTGCAACTCGCCGGCGATGCTCCGTCTGACCTTCTTGGAACCGATCGGTCGAAATGAATAGCACCACTTCAGACTGCCGGCTTCATCGACCGTACCTTCGAGGGCATATTTGGGGAACTTGAGGAACTCTTGCGGCGTGATCCGAGTTGGAGTGGTATCGCCCTCATTACGCGACAGCCATATTGAAAACCCTTCTACCGTCTTGAACGGTGACACCATTCGCGACAGGTGATCCTGCAACTCGTCCACACGATCCTCGTCCCACTCCGATTTCAAGTCGTAGATCCGGATTCGCGTGCCCGTGCGTTTGACGGCCGGGCTCGCTGTTGCTTCATTTACTTCCACCGTACACGACGAGAGGTCGTCGGATTCGGCGAGTTCGTCCCAGTCGACCTGCACTTCCCAACAAGGTTCGCTCTTGGCCTTCGTCAGCATTTCCAGACGGTTTCCCAAACGCGCGGCAGAGAGTCGACCAAGGCCTTTCTCACCCGAGGCACGCCGCGCACGAGGTCCCTTGCCAGAGGTGGGGCGGGTCAGTCGAAACGGTGTGCCTACCATGCACCACACATCCCGAATGATCTCCAGACTCATGCCCTCGCCATCATCTTGAATCTCGATGAACTCCCCCGAATCATCCGATCCGAAGCGAACATCCACGCGCTTTGCAAAGGCATCGTACGAGTTCTTGACGAGTTCGGTGATGGCCACCAAGTCGTTCGTGACCAAATCCGATCCCAACGCGGAGAAGACCCGCGGGTGAAATGCGAGGGGAATCGACTTGCCCTTCGTGCTCCGACTCGTTTTCGACATGAATTCTTCCACCGCGTCAGCTCAGATTGCCGTCCTGGAACCGGCTGGGTTGCCAATCTACGTTCATGTTCACATTATAACGGGTTAGTGGATCAACGCAATATTGTATCAACCGCTGGAGAAATCCTTCGATGGCCGACCGTTTTTCCACCCGGAAACGTCAACGGATAATGCAAACGGTCCGAACCCGGGACACCGCACCGGAGCAAGCCTTGAAAGCAGCGTTGCGTGACTTGGGGGTCGTTTTCGAGCAGAATACCACGCAGCTACCAGGCACACCGGACTTTTTTTTCCCGGACTGCGCTACCGTCGTATTCGTTCACGGATGCTTCTGGCACGGTCATCAAGCGTGCCCAAAGGGCAGGAATCGTCCCAAGACCAACAAGCGATTCTGGCAAAACAAGCTCCGGGAGAACCTCCGACGAGACCGTCGTGTCGCTCGAGAGCTGCGCGCGATGGGCCTCAGCGTGTATACGGTATGGGAGTGCGAGATCAAGCAGTTCGGGTTACCGACAAGGTTGCGAAGTCGACTGCTTGCCCGCGACTGATGCGGGCAATTGGTACTTGAACCAGGCACATTCAGCTATTGTGATATCCATACCGGGAGTCAGTTGCGTTGCACACGTCAATACGGAGGGTGGGGGCCGGAGTATAAGTTGTGATGCCGAGCTGGCATGGGCCTATTTTGCAGAAAGCAGCCCAGAAGTGACCTCGCATCCGCCCCAGTACTGGAGCGATCCATCCAGGTCTCTCGTGCACTGTTCCCAGTTTCTGGGCTTCACGTAAACCGTGGTTGATCAGGCTCTTCATTTTACAGTTAAGAGTGGCGGAAGCAAGTCGTGTCATATCTCGTCACTCCGCGCGTGCTCCGTTTTCCATTCGTCCTCAGTCATCTCGAAATAGGGGATCCCCAGCCGGGCGGCATAAGGGACAAATGCCCATCGCGTCATCCCAAGCAATTCGGCAGCCTTGCCGCTCGAGATCCGTGCTTGCCGATACAGTTCGAGCACCAACAATTCCCGTGCTGCTTGCGGCGCGGGTACGTTCGATTGGTGCAAGAGGGACATCAATTCGTCCTCAAGTTCCAGGGTTAAGGTACTCATCGCACATCGCATCTCCAAACGCCCAAACGAATCGTCGTGCCTAAATCGTGGTCTTTCTAGTCAAGCCAAGGCCGCAAGGTGCCTCGCGGAGGTTCCCATTGATCTCCATGGTATCGCACCGCACGGGTGTCGGGAAGACGTCGGCTTGATCTCTTGTCCACGGGCGGCATGACGATGCGTTTAAGCACCCGGCCTGATATTTGTTGTTGGAATCGGGAGAAAGGCGGCGGGAGTCGTTTTCGGGTGACCCGCTTCCCATGTGGTCAATCGTTGGCCGAAAATGACTCCCGACCCCGTCGCGTTCCCTCGGTGGCGCGACGACGGATGATGCGGAAGTGGATCGACGACGATTCACACCGTTTGCTTCATCCAGACCCCAACCCACAATTCACGGCCGCCAGGGGGCGAAGTAATCGGAGAGTTCCGGGGCGTCGTATTCGTCTTGCCAGGAGGGGCGCGGATGGAAGGGGAGGCGGGGTTCGGCCGGACGCTGGCGCTGGTCGTCCTCTTTGAATCGAGCCCAGATCCGGTCGTGCAGTTGCGGCTCCTCGCCAGCCGCGGCCATGATGATCGGCAGATTGACCATGTAGAACCAGCACAACGGGCTCTGCCGCGACAATCCGGCCGTTTCGCCCGTCCAGTGCTGCGGATCGGCCGATACCATGCGAAAGGCGTCCCGCGAACTTCGAATTGAACAGCCGCTGGCGTTGGAAATCAGCATTGACTGTACCGATGCTATTCGAATCCGCGGCATCGGCGTGAAATTCAAGGTAATAACCATGGTTCCCCTTCGTATCGACGATGGGTACTGCGAATTCGCCCGCGGTTGTATGTACATCGACGATTTGAGATACTGTTCTCCGCTGGTCGAGCACGGTTGGCTGATCGTGACGTCGTTCGGCCAGCAATTGCCAACCGCGAAAGCTAAAGGTGCGATGCCCAGAATATTCGACAACATCGATCAGTCATTGCTTTCGGCTTTGGCCGAGACACTGCAGGTTTCAAACCGTGCCGACTTCTGCGTGGGCTACTTCAACTTGCGTGGTTGGCGGCACTTGGATTCCTACGTGGACCAGTGGTCGGGTCCGTGACTTGATCCGCAGATTGCTTTCGGTATTGGACAACCCGGCGGATCGCCTGCAAATCTTATTGCGTGAAGACCGTGACGCAGGACACGATTGATGTGTAAGGCAAACCAAGTCAACTCGACACCCGCCCCTTGGCGGCCCACAACGTTCGTGCGTCACGAACAGTCCCTTGACACAAGCATGGGCACGGCACGAATCGTGACGGATGCGGGTCCAGCGTACATCAAGGCCCTGGGCAATCGGCAGGGCCCCCACCCATTGGCCTGCGAGTGGGTCGCTACACACTTGGCGGATTGGCTGGGGCTGCCGACCTTCGATTGTGCAATCATCGAAATCGACGCAGAGATTGACCAGATCCCGTTTTTCCGGGGTGGCATGGCTGCGTCGGGACCGGCTTTCGTGACGCGGGCGGCTTCCGGCCACACATGGGGCGGATCCCCCGAGGAATTGGGGCGTCTGGTGAATCCAAACGACGCGGGAAAGCTGGTTGTGTTCGACACGTGGGTCAAAAACTGTGACCGCCATCCTCCCGATTTGACGGTCCGGCGGCCGAACTACGATAATGTATTCTTGGAGGACGTTGACGATGGAACAGGTAGCACCAAGTCGCGGCTGGTGGCGATGGACCACACGCACTGTTTCACGTGCGGTCGCGACCTCGACGAGCGGGTTGCCTACATCGATAAAGTAAACGATGATCGGCTTTATGGATTGTTTCCGGGATTCAAGCCCCGGGTTCGACAGGACGATATCGAAGCCGCGATTGGCCGACTGAGTGAATTAGACCAAGCGGCAGTCTTCGAAATCGTGGCATCGATTCCGGACGCGTGGGAAGTTAGTTCGAAAGCGGCTATGGCGCTGGTGAAGCTTATCTGCCGGCGAGCGGATTTTGTTGCAGACACGATCCTTAAATTCGTTGGCAGGCAGTGCTGGCCCGTCCAGTTATTCGACAATCGGCAGTGACGGAGGGAATTACGATGAAACCAAAACGCGGCTACTACAGCCTGATTCAGTTCTGTCCGGACCCGTCTCGTCTCGAGATGGTCAACGTGGGCGTGGTGTTGCTTTGCCCCGATGCAAACTTCATCGCCGCACGCACGTCGGCAAACAATCGGCGGGCCGAGAAACTGGTGGGACGCGGGGAGCTGGATCGGCATGCTTTGAATTCGGCGAAGCAGGCCATCGAGCATCGTCTCGACGTGGACCGAGCCTCTTTCCAGTCGCACGAGGACCTGATGGCATTCGTCAACACACGCGGGAACAACCTGAAGCTGACAGCCCCGCGGCCGGTAAAGGTGTTCGACCCAGCGGCCGACCTCGACAAGTTGTTCTCCGAACTCGTGGGCGGTCGTTCGCGTACACAACCGGTCGAGCCCCCGGCCCCTCAACTTGAAGAGGTCTTCCGAGGTTTGCACCAGCAGGGCCGTGCCCGGTTGAACCTTCGCATCGAAGTGCCCGTATTGGGTCGGTCACTTCGCATTCCGTACGCCTATCAGAATGGTGTCTTGAATCTTGTGCGGCCTCAGAGGTTCTCGAACAAGGAGGGCGTTGCGATGGAGTCGGCAATGCGACTGGCCATGGAAGGGGACTTGCTGCAACGCCACGGCCAAGACGCAGGGGGCGAGAAGAAGCTGATTGTCGTTTCCTTGTTCTCCCCCAACGGCGAAAAAAACGGCGTTGCCAAACGCGTTGGCCAGTTGTTGCAAGAGTACGACGTAACCAACGTGCCCGAGAACGAGATCGGCGAATTTGTGACCCGTGTCGAACGAGACGCCCACGTGGTTTAGCCAGGCGGTTTCGTGAGGCCCCGGTTACCGTGATAGGCGGCTTCCATTCCCCGATGGAAAAGGAGTTGGCCCAACAGAGAAACCATTTCGTCGCTCGCCTGGCCAACGAAGTCTTCATCGCCCACGCCGCCACCGGAAGCAAAACCCTGGCATTCTGTGAGCATTTGCTCAGCCAGAACAAACCGCTCTTCACCATCGATCGCCCGGAAAACGCCGCCCTACTGAACCGCGGCTGCAAGCCGCTGGCTGAGATTGATGCTCTTAACAACCAGTAAGTTCAGTTTGAAAATGTTACGCGTCTCACCTGACCACCGGCCGCCGCGTCGGAAAAAGTGTGACTTCCAAGCTAGATGATGGGGACACGATGGAACGGATGACCACGTCGCTTGGTCTGTTTGGGCCTGCGGTGGATCGCCCCGAAGGGGCCGGGACAAATCAGCCCGGGGCAGAGCGCAGCGCCGCCCCGGGATGGTGGAGCGAATTGGTCCGAAAGCCCTGAAAGGGCGGCACAAACCAATTCACCGATTGTGCCGCCCTTTCAGCGCTAATTCGTTACGATGGTTCGTTACCCAGGGCGACGGCGACGCTCGCACAACTCGCGTCGCCTTGCCCTGGGCTGACCTGTCGTGCCCCTTCGGGGCGTGGGCAGGGGTTTCGCCTTGCCCGTTTCCTCCAACCGTAATCGAGTGCTTCCCAACGGAAAGACGATGACCTATGAACCGCATGCTGGCCTTGCCCTCAAGAATACCGCCCCGCCCTGACTTCGACCACCTCGGCCAGGCCGAATGAGTTCGTAGTAAGCAGCCGGCCAGATATTTCTTGGTGGAATCGGGCGAAAGGGGTCGGGAGTCGTTTTCGGGTGACCCGCTTCCCATGTGGCCCCCGAGCGCCGAGCGGAGGCCGATCGGGTCCCGCTCAGCGCTCGGGACCCACACAATCGTCGGCCGAAAACGACTCCGGACCCCCGTCACGTAGGTTGACGCGACGACGGATGATGCGGAAGTGGATCGAAGACGATTTACAGCGTTTGCCTAATCCAGCCGCCAACCTACATTTCACGGCCGCCAGGGGGCGAAGTAATCGGAGAGTTCCGGGGCGTCGTATTCGTCCTGCCAGGAGGGGCGCGGATGGAAGGGAAGGCGAGGTTCGGCCGGACGCTGGCGCTGGTCGTCCTCTTTGAATCGAGCCCAGATCCGGTCGTGCAGATGCGGCTCGTCGCCGGCCGCGGCCATGATGATGGGCAGGTTGACCATGTAAAACCAGCACAACGGGCTCTGCCGCGACAATCCGGCCGTTTCGCCCGTCCAATGCTGCGGATCGGCCGATACCATGCGAAAGGCGTCTCGCGAGCTGGTGCCGGGATCGGACATGTCGGCAAGGATCAGGTCGCGGAAGCGGTCATCTTCGCGCGCATGCAGCGCGGCAAAACCGGCCAGCAGGCCCAGCGAAGCCGAACCATGTTGCAGCCGGTCGCCCGGTTGCAGCGTGGCTCGAGCACTGCGGACGACAGCCGCCCGCAAGGCTTCATCCCCGGTCGCCTGGTAGTACTCGTACACGCCATGCATGGCGCCGAAATTGTGGAAGAACATCCTGGTCGTGTTGACGCCTTCGCTTAAATCCGTGGGCCGGCCTTGGTCGTCCACCAAGCGAAAGTCGGCGTAGCTCCACAACCCGTCGGGGACGATCATGGTATGCAGGTAGCTGCGAATCAGATCGCCGAAGGCCGGATCACCGGTCATTTCCCAACGAGTGAAAAGGCCGACAATCCGGCCGCTGTGATCCGCGCGACGGGGCGGGTTCCTCCTGATTTCGGCGAAATAATCGCTCAGCTTCATCATGACGTCACGGCTGCGCTCCTCGCCGGACAGATAGTAATGCAGACGGTACTCGGCGAACGTGGTCTGACGTTCCTCATGATTGCCGTCGCTCCAGTGCTGCACGCCATGGCGAGTGCCCTTGCCGAAGAAGCGGCCCGACTGGCGAGTGACCACGTCGCGGGCGTGCCGCGCCAGCGCCTCGCCCATGAAGAAGACGTCGCGGCGGCCGGTACGCAGATACTCCTGCTGGAAATACAACCCCGGAAGTCCCTCGGTGTTGGTCCAGCCCCAGCGCCCGTTGTCGAACAGCCAGTCTTGCTGCGGATAGAAATCGAGGATCAACCTGGCATCGCGGCTCAACCGGCCCCGCGCTTCGGGTGGCGATTCCAGATAGGCTTGCAGCGTTTCCGGCTCGATCTTCCAACCATACCCGCCGCTACGAAAACGGTGCTGCACGTCGCCGAAATCCCAGATTCCATACCAGTTCCAGTATCGCTGGTGAAAAAGCCAGAAATCGGTGAAGCGATCGAGATTCTTCGTAATGTTCGGGAAGTTGTCGAAGTCGGGCAGCGGTAGGGTTACGCCCGTGTCGCGGTATCGTGCCAGTCCGGAATAGATCAGCGGCGGGCTTTGGAAGTCGGCTTGGATCGCAGCGACGGTGTCGAAGTCCGGGTCGTCGGCATGAAACTCCAGCAGCAGCTCGTGGGTTCGCGACGTGCCCGCAAAAGGATCATGCGGTGCGCCTTCGCCACCGTAGTAGTGCGTTTCCACCCAGCGATTGTCTGCCCCGGCACTCTCGCCTTGAGCCAGGTGAGGATAGTCGGAATAACGCCGCACGTCCATCAAAGGCTGGCAAGCGGGCCACAACCAAGCCGTCAAGGCGCTGGTGTTCGGCGAGTACTCGAGGGCCTTCGGAAACGACTGCCACATGTCTCGCAGCGCCAGCGTCAGGCCGCGGTCGCCGTCGCGCACGTCGATCCAGCCTTGGGCGCGGTGCTGCGTTTCCACCAATCGCGGCTGACCTTCCCGGACTTGGACCAGCCGGTAGTGCATCGGGCTAGATTGGCAAAGGACGACCTTGTCATCGGCGGGCAGGCTGACGGGTCCGCTCTGGCCGCCGGCCGTCACCCTTGCCGTTCTAGATGCAAGCTTGACGGGAAAACGCAAACCTATCCCCTGGACGAACGTGTTCCGAGGATCGTGCTGCGTGAACTCGGCCGAATGCGTCAGTCGCAATCGGGACCGGTTCGCGAAAGCTTCCACTCGCAGGTCCACGCGCGTAGGTTGCTGGCTTGTGGCCCATCCCTGGAGTCGGACGACCGCGTGCAACGGACCGGACTGTTCGACATCCATGCTCTCGATCACCACGGGCCCCGGATCCGGTTTCCCGGCCGGATGCGTGGTCCGCGCGCGGTAGGGTTCGGAAGTCCGAAGAAAATCGACGAATGCGGTCGGGCCGCTGCAATCCGGCTGCCAGACCGATCGGCCTGCCATCACAGCCGACGGCATCCAGTGTTCGCCCAAAGCCAAATCGACTTGTAGCGGCCCCGTATCGAGTCGCAGTCGGCTGGGCTGGCCGCTATCGGTGGTTTCCAACACCGCGACGCTTACGACCGGCAGATGGTTTCGTGTCGCGTTCTGCCGACTCCCGTCCCCGTAGCGCAGAGTGAATTCCAACGGCGGACCGTCGCGCAACGTGACCTGAAACGTCTCGATACCTTGGTCATTCACCTGGGCTCGAGCTGCGTCCCCAGCATTCTCGTCCTCCGTGTCGTCCAGTGCGCCGTCCAGCGCAAAGACAAGCTGCAGCCACTTGACGCTGCCGTCCGGCCAAAAGGCCAACGGGTGAGTTTGGACCGGGTACACGCCGCCGGGACCGCTCAACTCCACAGCCGTTCCGGGCTGAAACGAACCTTGCGACAGAGGAATCCCGCCGCGAACATAAGGCGACTTGCCGTCTTGGGCCGGAGGCGTCGGTCGGGAAGGTAGCTCGTTATCCCATAGATCGGCCGGTCCTGTTGGCCGCTGGCCGATCAGCGGCCCATCGGCCTGCCACAAACCTTCCAAAAGGTTATCCGGCTTCGCGTCAGGATGCTCGCCCCGATAGAATACCCACGTGGTCGCATGATGTCGTCCGAAAACCTGCTCGGCGGCGGAACCGTGCAGGGGACAGAATGCTGGCGCGGTCTCCGGATAAAGCAGAATCCTCGCCTCGCCGCCGTCCGCCGCATCGACCTCCAGCGTTTTCGGCGCCGCTTCCGCCATGTTCCGCAGAGCGAACAACACGCCGCCGGATGCGTCGTAGACACTGGTCCAGCCCGCCGCCACGATGCCGTGCTGGTGCGTCAGCTCGGGCGTCGTACCGCTTTCGGCGCGCCAGATCCGGAAGTGATGCGGTGAATCCTGTTCGACGGCAAAATAGCGGAATTCGTTGCGATCAGGATGGGGCAGAATCCCCATGCGCCCGGGAAACTCGTAATAGTAACGCGTATCCCACTGCAGCCCCTGATCGCCTCCCTGCGCGACGCGTTTTCGCCAGTCGAGAGCCAGTGGCAGACGCAGCACCACGTCGCGCAGAAAACGGTCGTGAAAGTCGCCTTCGGCTGTCAGATCGACGTCGATGTCCAAGTGCGCGGCGTCCGATTTCGCCACCAACCGAATCGTGAACCGCAGATGGTCGCCGTCATCAAATTGAAGTTCTCCCAGCAGCGTGGCGGCGAATCGATGGTCATCGGCCTGATGCTCGACACGGTCCACCGAGTACCGAGCATCGATGAATTGCCGGTTGGATACGAAATCGGTCACGCCGTCATAGGCCGCGGTCTCCATCAATCGGGCGCTCAGCAACGGGCTTTCATTGCCGTCTACCAAGCGGTGGCCATCCTTCTCGACCCACCGAAGCGTGGCGTTGCTGCCGGTGTCCATGGCGAACCGGATCCGCCCCGTATCGACCTCGATCCCATCGGTCGTCTCGGTGACGGTAATCGCCCAGGCGCCGCGTGTCAGAAGAACGACGATCCCGATGCAGATGAATGCTGTCTTCACAATTTCCCCCTTTGTTGAATCATGGTGGCGGTGTACGTGGACCCAACGGGGTCGGGAGTCGTTTTCGAGCAACGATTCACCACATGGAAAGCGGGTTCTCCGAAAACGACTCCCGACCCCTTTCGCCCGATTCCACCAAGAAATATCTGGCCGGGCATTTGTCACCCAGCGACTCGTAGACCCAGCAACCGTTGCACCGCCGGCACGTCCAGCATCTCCAAACGATCGATGACCAAATCGGCTTCGCACAATGCCTCAGCCGTACGCCCCGAACTGACCAACCCGACGCAGCGCATCCCGGCTGCACGGGCTGCCGCGATCCCTAACGGAGCATCCTCGATCACCATGCAGCGAGCCGCCGATACTCCCAGCCGCTCGGCAGCCAACAAGAACACCTGCGGGTCCGGCTTGCCTCGCGTGACATCATCGCCCGTGATGGCAACCTGGAACACGTCACGGCGACCGATCTGGTCCAAAACAACCTGGACGTTTTCACGCGGAGCCGACGAACCGAGCGCCAAACGAAAGCCGGCTTGGTGCAATCGGTCGATCAAAGCCACTGCGCCCGACATCATAGGAAAATCTCGCCTCAGCAGATCGCGAAACAAGGCTTCCTTTCTGGCGTCCAACGTGGCGATCACCCGATCCTCTGTGATCCGATCGCCCCACAACTGACGGATCACCTCGCGACTGGTGCGGCCGAACGTGCGAGCAAAATCATGCTCGTCCATCACCAACCCCCACTCGTCACACATCATCCGCCAGCTATCGAAATGCGCCTGGTACGAGTCCACCAGCACGCCATCCATGTCGAAAATCACACCGCTCGCTTCAGTCATTCCCCGTTCCTTGGCTCAGCCCTTCGCGATTCGACCTTCGCCACGAAAGACAAACCGTTCAATTTATGAACCCGCTCAATACCTTTGAAGTTGCGCGTAGCCGAATTCCCGAGCATTCGGGGCGCTGGCGAGCGTGGCGTCCTGGTCACGACCGCCCGAATTCTCGGGAATTCGGCTACTTTCCGCAGCAATGCGCAACTTCAAAGCACAATTCCTGTCCCCTACACACTCCGCCCCGCATCGTAACCGAGGTTCCCCATCGAGTCCAGGGGACGAACACTTTCGGCCGCCCAGTGAGGATGATCGTTTTCGTTGCCTCGGAGACCGATTTCACCGAAAACGAATCCGCACCCGTTGGCAAGATCCCCGCCTCGTTCGATAATCGAGCCAGCGAAGGTGCTACCGCGGGAGGGCGGCTCCTGAAGTATCCAACAAGTCCGAGGAAGATCAGCGGATGAAGACGCTGCCGACGATCGTGCAGGCCCATCAACAGATTCGCAGCGGGCAAATCAGTCCGCTGGAATTGGTCGACGCGTGCTTGCAGCGAATCGAACGTCTGGATGATCGGCTGAACGCCTGGGTACAGGTTCACGCGGAAGACGCGCGCGGTCAAGCAGAACACCAGCAAGATTTATTGGCTCGGGGCATCGACTTGGGGCCGTTACAAGGCATCCCGCTGGGGATCAAGGATGTGATCGACGTGGCCGGCTGGCCCACCGAAGCGGGTTCGACGTTGCTGGCGGGGCAGGTGGCCGAGCAGGACGCGGCGGTGGTCGCCCGACTGCGCCAAAGCGGGGCGATCCTGCTGGGCAAGACGGTCACCACCGAGTTCGCTTGCTTCGATCCGGCGGGAACCCGAAATCCCTGGAACTTGCAGCATTCGCCGGGCGGTTCCAGCAGCGGCAGCGCGGCCGCCGTCGCGGCTGGAATGTGCCTGGGCGCGTTGGGTTCTCAGACAGGCGGTTCGATCGTTCGCCCCGCCTCGTACTGTGGAGTCGCCGGATTGAAGCCGACACGCCATCGCGTCGATCTGCAGGGCGTGGTGCCGGTCAGCCGCCATCTGGACCACGTCGGACCGATCGCAACGTGCGCGGCCGATCTGAACTTGTTGCTGGCAGCGATCAGCGATTGGCAGGCGCCGGTCGAGCCGCCCGATCAGCCGCCACGCCTGATGGTGATTCACGACTACTTCCTGGAACAGTGCGATCCGGCGGTGCGGCAAGTCACGTTGGCGGCCCTGGATCGACTGCAACAGGCCGGGGCAGAATTGGCTCGTACCCCGTTGCCGGAATCGTTCCGCAACGTCCACGCCATGCATCGCTGCATCATGGCGGTGGAAGCTGCCGAGGTGCATTTCGCATCGTTCGCTCAGCACCGCGAAGCCTACTCGCCCAACATCACCGCCCTGCTGGAGGAAGGTCTCAGCACCTTCGCCATCGATTACTCGCTGTCGCTGCGTCACCAAGAAGTCTTTCGCCAGCAGGTGAAGCAAATGTTGGGCGATGAGGGCGTAGCGATCGCTCCTGCGACCAACACACCGGCGCCTGCCGGGTTGGACAGCACGGGCGATCCGGCTTTTCAGTCGCCGTGGACCTATGCGGGCTTGCCCGCGGTAACGATCCCCTGCGGGTTGAGCCTCGATCAACTTCCGTGCGGCCTGCAACTGGTTGCCCCGGAAGACCGCGAAGATTTGTTATTGAACGTCGCTCGATGGTGCGAGCGGGCGTTGGACTTTCACGAACAACCACCGATTCTCCTGTAAAGAAAGGAACCCGGGATGTCTGCGAAAAAGATTTTGATGCTGGTCGGCGACTACGTCGAGGATTACGAGGTGATGGTGCCATTTCAAGCGTTGCAGATGGTCGGACACACGGTCCATGCCGTTTGCCCCGGAAAGAAGTCGGGCGAGACGGTTCGCACGGCCGTCCATGACTTTGACGGCGCCCAGACGTACAGCGAAAAACCCGGTCACCAATTCGCGTTGAACGCCACGTTCGACGAGATCCGCGCCGAGGACTACGACGCGTTGGTCGTGCCGGGCGGCCGAGCGCCGGAGTACCTGCGTTTGGATCATCGGGTCATCGAGATCGTGCAGCACTTTGCGGCCTCCGACAAGCCCATCGCCGCCATCTGCCACGGTCCTCAACTTTTGGCCGCCGCCGGAATCCTGAGCGGCGCGCAATGCGCCGCCTATCCCGCCGTCGGCCCCGACATCGTCACCGCAGGCGGAACGTGGCAAGACGTCGGCTTTCAACACGCCCACGTCCACAAGAACCTAGTCACCGCCGCCGCCTGGCCCGCCCACCCCGATTGGCTCAGCAAGTTCCTGGACCTGCTGGGCACCCGCATCACCCTCTGACACAACGCCCTCAGCATTCGGCCAGCGATCGTGTGGGGCCCGAGCGCTGAGCGGGACCCGGCCGGCCGCCCGTTCGGCGCTCGGGGGCCACATGCGAAGCTGAGCACCCGAAAACCCCCGTGGGGGCCACATGGGAAGCGGGTCGCCCGAAAACGACGCCCGACGCCTTTCGTCCGATTCCACCTAGAAGTATCACTCGTTGGCCAACATATGGCCCCAAGATCCACCATCGCATCGACCGCCGTCTTGTGGTAAGCTGATCGATCAACGCAAGGTCGCGGCGTTCTGACCGCCCAGGCCTCCACGGCCAAATGCCCGAAAGGCTTTTTGTTCTGATGTTTCCGCAACGATTGGAATCGAGAATTTCACGATGCCCGAATTGGGAGTAAATATCGATCACGTGGCCACCGTCAGGCAGGCGCGAAAGACTTACGAGCCGGATCCGGTTTGGGCGGCAGCGCTGGCTGAATTAGGGGGTGCCGATGGTATCACGATCCATCTGCGCGAAGATCGACGTCACATCCAGGACCGAGACCTGCGCATCCTCCGCGAAACGGTCACGATCAAGCTGAACCTGGAACTTGCCTGCGTCGACGAAATCATCGAAATCGCCTGCCAGGTTCTGCCCGATCAGGCGACATTGGTTCCTGAACGCCGCGAAGAGATCACCACCGAAGGCGGGTTGGACGTGGTGGGCAATCGGGATGCCGTCCGGCGAGCGAGCGAGCGGCTGGCGGCGGCAGGGATCGTCGTCAGCCTGTTCTTGGACCCCAGCCCGCAGCAGATCGAAGCCGCAGCGGATCTCGGGGTGCAGGCAGTCGAATTGCACACGGGGCAATACGCATCAGCTCGCGGCCCGGAGCTGCAACAACAGCTTGAACAACTGATCGATGCCGGCCGTTGCGTGCGTCAGGCGGGGATGGCCCTGCATGCGGGACACGGGCTGAACTATCACAACGTCGTACCGGTCGCGTGCATCAAGGACATGCACGAATTGAATATCGGACACAGCATCATCTCACGCGCGATCATGACCGGACTGGAACGAGCCGTCCGCGAGATGAAGCAGTTGATCGAGTGAAAGGGCTTTGCCGGTTTACCTGATTTGAGGGATCGCTATTGCGTATTCACGCGGTCGATCGGTCCGCCGCCGCTCGGCCATTCCGGAACGTTTCTGGCGAGACAGCGACGATGCCAAAGCACAAAGCATCATGTCGGCAGTCGGACTGGCATCGACTCGGGCCACTTGCTTGGCTCATCGCAGCGCCGATGCCGATCATTGGCATGGTCGTCGGCCTGCATTACGCCATGGAAGCTCTTGGAAGGCAGGGCCCGGAGGTCTGCGGCTTGGGCGTCCTACCCTATCTGTTTGCAGGTCTTGTTGGGGGATCGCTCGGCGGGGCCATCGTTGGTGCGGTGGTCGCCGAGTTCGTCGGTTGGCTAAGGCGTCGGCGGAGTGGGAGGAAAAGGGATTGAGTCTGTTTTTTCCGCTTCTTCGAGCCCATCGCCTGCATCGACAGGAGCCGCTTCCGCAGGCGGCTGCGAGAACTTGGCGGTAGCCGCGACGGCGTAACCCTGGTGTCGATGGGCTTCGAAATTCCTGTCGGCAACCTCCAATCGGACTTCGAACAGGCGACCTTCGACGATGGTTTGCAGGTATTGCCGAGCCACCAGCGTACCGCGCCGTCGCCCCAGTCCCACGAACTCGATCCATGTCCTGCCACCCAAACCAACCAGCGCGGGCGGCGATTTGAATTGCCCCTCGGACAAAGACTCCGTGATCGACTGGATCACGGACGATGCGTTCGTCGGGTTCAGATCTTGAATAGGATCGAAGGGCGATTCCTGGACCGAAATCAGAACGCGAGGCAATTGGTTCAAACTGCTGCCTGATGGATGAAAACCGACCAAATAGTCGCTGCCCGGTCTGCTGAACACCCAGTCTTTCGGAGGAGCCAGTTCCAACCTGCCCTGCTCCAGAGGAGGCATATATCCATCAATCATCTGAGTGTAATCGAACTCACTCGATGCGATTGGTGATTCGTCGGGAGCTGTGGAAGGGCCGTTGGGGCCACAACCGACCAAGCAGCACAGCAAATGGCCGCAAAACAACCAGTGAAGCAGCAGCGATCGGCATCCCCTCATTCCAGTTGGCTTCCCCAATGGAGACAAAATTTTGTCCGCCACCCCCGCATGGCACTGTAAACTCATGACTCGTCGATCGGCTGTTTTATCTTCTGGACAAAGTGTGGCGTCTTGCCCGATTGGCTTAATGAGCTGGCCTTCTTTTCCGCCGCCTTCTTTGCGTCGTGATCGAACGTATCGACCAGCTTCATCGCCTGATTGTACACTCCCCACATGACGCGCATCCGGACTTCGACCGGTTCTTTTGTGCGGCTCTTCCTCTTTGCTGGCGCCTTTTTCGTGGTCGCTCGCTTGGTCGCCTTCTTCTTTACGGGTTCGGCCGCCGCTCCCAACCTCTCCGCCGCTTCGTGTGCTTCGCGTAATTCCTTACGATTTACTACTTTACGTGCCATGTTGTCCGCCCGTTATCCAGAGCTTTGAATCCCACCCAACCCGACAGATTCCTCGTCAGCCCTTCAGCATAACCGATTTCATCTTGCAAAACCAGTTGCCATCGACGCCCAAGCGGGAATAGGCAGCGAAGGCCCTAAATGACCCTGTTTACCTGGATTTCCCATCCGAGATTGTTTTCAAAATCGAAACCTCCTTGCGTGAAAGTTGCAAAGTGATCGTCTTGGTGCGGTTTTTATTGGAGCAGCCTGCTTGCAGCACGCCAGAGGTTTAGCTGGGGGTTATGGTTTCGACGTGGGCACATCATGGACAGATTCATCAGTCTGAGGACCGCTTATGTTAATGCGTTATCCACAAGTCGAGTCGGACTTTAAGTTGATGCCTTCGTACGGGGCCATTGCGTCGGAAAGTGGTGTCGAGTTCTTGGTTTACAGCCATTCAGCCACGGCGATGCGTTTGTTGCTGTACGATCAGGTCGACGACTTAGAGCCGGCCGAGGTCATCGATTTGGACCCGAAAGGCGACCGTTGGGGAGACGTTTGGCGAGGTTTTGTTCGCGGGATCGGGCACGGGCAACTGTACCACCTGCAGGCGGATGGCCCTTTCGATCCGGATCGAGGTCATTGGTTTGACGGTTCACGGCGATTGATCGACCCTTACGCTCACGCGTTGGCGGGCGATTTTCAACCTGCGACGGACGGCATCCTGCGACCTCCCAAGTGCGTGGTTATCGCCGACGAATTCGATTGGGAGGGCGATCGCTGTCTGAACTATGATCTGGCGGATTCCGTGATCTATGAAGTACACGTGCGAGGCTTCACGCAACACGCCAGCAGCAGCGTGGCTCATCCGGGCACCTACCTGGGCATGGTGGAGAAGATCCCGCACTTGAAGAGTTTGGGGATCACGGCGATCGAGCTGATGCCGGTGCACGAGTATCCGATGCTGGCGCCCCACGGCCGACCTCAGCAGCGTTCGAACTACTGGGGTTATGACCCGATGGCCTTCTTCTCGCCACACCGGGGATATGCGCTCAGCCGCGAGCCGGGCGCGCAGGTCGCGGAGTTCAAGACGATGGTCAAGGAGATGCATCGAGCCGGGATCGAAGTGATCTTGGACGTGGTATTCAACCATACCTGCGAAGGCAACGAGCATGGTCCGGTGCTGAGCTTCAAAGGTCTGGAAAACCATACCTACTACCTGTTGGACCAGAACGGAAAGTACTATCGGAACTACTCGGGTTGTGGCAACACGGTGAACTGCAATCATCCGGTCGTCCGCCGCATGATCTTGGATTGTTTGCGACACTGGGTTTTGAGCTACCACGTGGACGGTTTCCGCTTCGACCTGGCGTCGATCCTCAGCCGCGGACGCGACGGGAATCTGAACGGCAGTTCGCCGTTGGTGGAAGAGATTGCGGAAGATCCGGTGTTGGCCAAGACGAAGATCATCGCCGAGGCTTGGGACGCGGCCGGGGCGTATCAGGTAGGTTCTTTTTGGGGGATCCGCTGGGCCGAATGGAACGGCCGATACCGGGATGACGTCCGCCGCTTCTGGCGCGGCGACGGGTACATGCTGGGCGCGATGGCGACTCGGTTGGCCGGTTCCAGCGATCTGTACGAACATAGCGGCCGAACGCCTGAAGCAAGCGTTAATCTGATCACCACGCACGATGGCTTCACCTTGAACGATCTGGTTAGCTACCGGTACAAGCACAACGATGCCAACGGCGAAGACAATCGCGACGGCGACAACCACAATTGCAGTGAAAACTACGGCTGGGAAGGTGAATTGCACGATGCCGATCTGGACGTGAGCGTCGCCGCCGAGATCGAAGAGACCCGCATCCGTCAGATCAAGAACCTGATGGCCACGCTGTTGCTGAGCCAGGGCGTCCCGATGTTGCTGGCCGGGGACGAGTGCCGCAGGACTCAGCGCGGCAACAACAATGCCTACTGCCAGGACAACGACGTGTCGTGGTTCGATTGGAATCTGGTTCATCGCCATCGCGAACTGCTGCGTTTCTGTCGCGTGTTGATCCGCTTCCGCCGCGAACAACCCACGATCCGCCGCCGACGCTTCCCGCGCGGTGATGGGAACGGCGCCAATGGATTGCCCGAGGTGGGTTGGTACAGCATGAAGGGCGACGTGGTCGATTGGCACAGCGATCAGAATGCGTTGATCTGCTATTGGGCAGCCCTGCCTGCCAACGAGGATACCGAGGGATTATCGCGCGATGTGATGATCGTGATGAACGCGACTACCAATTCGCACGTGTTCACGCTGCCAAACATCGCCATGGGTCGAACTTGGCGGTTGTTCGTCGATACTGCGGCCCGGCCGCCCGCCGACATCTACCCGAGCTGCAAAGGGCCGGTGGCACCCGAATCCGGCAGACTGATCCTCAGGCCGCGATCGCTTCGCTGCTACGTGTCGGAAGGCCCTTGATGCAAAGAAAAAGGGCCTCGGGCCGGGAGGGCAGCACGAGGCCCCAAGGGGGAATCAGAGGAGATCGACCGACGCGTTTAACGGAATCGGTATTCCGGGTTGGTTACGTCGAAGTCTCTGTCGGTCAGGCCCACGTTGAACTTCAGGTTCAGGTAGGTGTACTCTTCCAATACGGGTGGCTTTTCGCCGGGCCTCTCGGGAAACCCGTAGGCAACGTAACGGACGGGAACCTGGTGTTCATCGTCGATGAAGACCTGAGCCAAATGAAACTCGATGTTCGGACCGGGTTCATTGTACTGAATCTGGAGGATCGTGCATGGGCGACCGTTGATCCTGGCATTCTGATGGAAACTGACCTCGACGTTCGTATTGCCCGACCTCTTTTCCTGCTCGCCCCGCTCGATCAGTTTCAGGACCAGGTTTTCGAGGCCGACATCGGTGATGGGATACAACTGGCCGCGCATGGCGATGATCCCGTTGGGTCGCAACCAAACCGTCGGCAGGTACTTGCCCGCCGTGCCACCCTCGCGAGCGATCATCTTGTTGTCATTCTGGCCTTCGACGAACAGCACCTCGCGGCCCTGAACGTTGGAAGGTCTGAGAAAATACATGTAGACACTGAAGGGCGTCACCACTCGGCCATCCACAACCTGTCGATTGCGGATCTTCGTGAACATGTATTCGTAGTCGCCCAGCCGTCCGTTGACTCGCTCGCGCTTCACCAACGTGCATGTGTAGTCGCGAATGTCATTTCGGATCGTCGCCAGACCTTGGCGCGCCAAGTCAAGGGCTGGGTCCAACGGGTGGGACGGAACCGTCGGGCTTGTGGAACGAGCTACCCTCATAAGGGGCTCGGAAAGATGATCTCGACTGATGGGGGCGTCCTCCGCCAGGAGGAACATGCTGCTGGGGGCTAGCAGCAGGGCAAGCAGGGCGCATGCGCTCACTAAAATCCATTTCATTAACTCGGTCTCCTCGAACCAGGAGAGGCTTCATCCAGTATGTATGGGGTACCAGACGCCCTCTCGACTCAATCACGGGCAATCAGACGACTCGCCTAATTGTATCGCCCTGCTGACTGGCAGATAATCAGTTTTCACGATAGCCTTGCCAGCAATTGCCCGGGTTGATTTTGACGGCATACTGAGCAATCAGTACGATCCATAACAGTTTACACGGAATGCACGAACGAAGGGAGACGATTTTGTGAAAGTTGCGCAGATGCTGTTGGATGTTGTCGTTTCACAGATGTTTGGAGAAAACGCATTTATCGCTCGATTGGAGGGAAGAGACGATTGTCTGGTCGTCGATCCGGGATTCGATGCGGATCGGATCGTCCAGCGGATCGAACAACTGGGTTTGACTCCCGCAGCGATCTTGAACACGCATGGACACGCGGATCACATCGCCGGCAATCGGGAGTTGAAGCAGCGCTGGCCCGATTGCCCCTTGGTCATCGGGGCGGACGAGGCTTCCAAATTGACTGATCCGGAAGGCAACCTGTCCGGTTCCTATGGGATCGGTTTGACCAGCCCACCCGCCGACCGGCATCTGCGGGATGGCGATACGTTTCAGGCTGCGGGGATCGAACTGGAGGTTTTGGCGACGCCCGGCCATAGCCGCGGCCACATCGTCTTTGTCTACAAAGGCGCTTCCCCATGGATTGTCTTCGGCGGCGATGTCCTGTTCCAAGGCAGCGTGGGTCGAGCTGATTTTCCCGACAGCGACCCGCAGACACTGGTAGAATCAATTCGCCAAAAGATGTACTCTCTGCCCGATGATACCATCGTGTTGCCGGGGCACGGGGAGTCGACGACGATCGGCCAAGAGAAACAGTTCAACCCGTTCGTGCGTGCCTGAGCACGTGGTCGTTCCGGTGCAGCACGGCGTTACCTGCCGCTTTTTCGGCCCACACAGTAGCCTCTCGCCCCCCTCCGTAAGAGAGGGACGCAACGGGTTCGGGGGTCGTTTTTCGACTAACCCGGATTATTCATCAGCCGCAGGGCGCTAGCCCCGGTTACCGTAACGGCTGCACCAACCGGATGCTAGCGCGTCTGGGCTGATCTGCGCGGCGCTTTGGGCAAGATGGCCGTAACACGTTGGCATTAAAATACTTAGGGAGACACACGCCAACTTGATGAATAATCCGGGCTAACGATCTACCACAAGGGAAGCGGATCACCCGAAGACGACTCACGACCCCTTCCGCCCGATTCCACCAAGACATACTTGGCCGGGTGCTTACAGCTCGGTCCAGTAGCCGGGGCTGGGAATGGGGTAGCGGCCGTGCTGATCGGGCAGGACGGGCGGCGGTGTGTCGTAGTCCATTTGATCCAGGTCGGGGCACCATTGGAAATCCGAGTTGTAGGTCTGGTCCCAATCGGTGATGTTCCCGGAGTGGACGGCGGCTCGCCCCATGATATCGGCCATATTGGACAGACCGGCGCTCTTGGCCTCGTTGCACGGTTTGTCGTTGCGGATGGCGTCCAGCAGCACGCTCCATTGGGTGTGATAGGGATTGTGCGGCTCCGGCTCGGGCTGCCAAACAACATTCGCGTCGTCAATCCGTTGATCTCGATAGATCCGCACGGTCGGCGCGTGGATGTTCCCTGAAAACTGAGCGGCGGCTTTGGTGCCATGCACATAGGTGGCGAATTCGTTGTGGCATCGCGACAGATAGCGGGCATTGACGATCGCCTTGGCGCCATCGGCAAAGGTGTACTCGATATGGTACGAATCCAAGTTTTGCGACGGGTCGTCGTTGTTGGGCGCCCGGCCGCCGATGCCGTGAGCCATGGTCGGCATCGCATCGGCCAACCAGCAGACCTCGTCGATCTGGTGGATGGTCATTTCGGCGAACAGGCCCCCGGAAACCCAAAAGAAACGGATGAAGTTGCGGAACTGCCAGAGCAGTTCGCTTTCGTTTTCAGGCTTCTGGCCCATGGGGCCGACCGGTTGCATGCGATAGGCGCGAACCAGTCGGATGTCCCCCAACGCTCCGTCGCGAATGCGGTCGATCAGTTGCTGGCGGGCCAGCGAATGACGGCACATCAAGCCGGCGGCGATCTTCAGGTTCTTTTGATCGGCCTTTTCTTGAGCCGCGATAATGCGTCGCACACCGGGCGAATCGCAACCAAAGGATTTCTCCATGAAGACGTGCACGCCTTTTTCGATGGCGTATTCCAATTGCACGGGCCGCCAAGCGACGTATCCGGTCAGCATGGCCACGTCGCCGGGGCGCAGGCTATCGATGGCCTTCTTGTAACCGTCGAATCCGACAAACTGCCGTTCGGGCGGCACATCGATCTTGTCCCCGAAGCGAGTCTGCAAGGCTTTCATGGAACCGGCCAAACGGTTGCCCTGGACGTCGGTGGCCGCGTGCAGTTTGATGGGTCCATCCGAGGCACCGATGGCGTCACGCACGGCGCCGTTGCCGCGTCCGCCGGCGCCGATCAGGGCCAGGCGAATCGTGTTGTCTTCGCCCGCGTGCACTCGCGGGACCACGGCGCCCGCCAACGCGGTCGCCGCCGCGACTTTTCCGCCGGTCTGCAGAAAATCGCGTCGATTCGATTTGCCGCTGTTGCGTGATGATGACGGTAAATTCTGATTCATGACGATACTCCTAAAGGGTTGGCAATCAAACAACTGAGCGGAATGGCGCTAGCCACCGTTCCCGAAACGTCAACGAAACGGCGGCGAGCGCCCTGCCGCTGGCACGGAAACCCGACCGCTATTCCATTGGCACTTCTCACGGAAGAGTTGTCCAGTAGTCGAAGACCAAGACGTCCTCGACGTGCGGCACAACCAGCTTGACAAAAGCCTCGTGAGCCGGGTGCGGAAGATAGATGGCGCGGCCGGCTTCGTCGCGAAACGTGACCAGGAAACAATGGGTAAAGCCCTTCGATTTGCCCTCGATGCTGACGTCCGTCCCATACTCGAAATCGATGATCGCGTCGATCTTCTCGGGCAGGGCGGCGAAAGCCTTTTCGATTTCCCGGACCTTCTCGGCGGTTGTGTCCTCCTTGAACTTGAACAGCACGACGTGCCGCATCACACGCTGTGGACGGTGATCCTGTCCGCAAAGCACCTGGACGATGCTGTCGGCGACCAGCCGATTGCCTGCGGCGTTCAGGTGCACACCGTCGGTGGTCAACACGCCTTGTTCTGCATTCTCCGGGTTGTGCTGCTTCAGATGCTTCAGGAACTGTTTCCGCAGGTCGACCAGCGGGCAAGACAAATCGGCCGCCACTTTCCGGCTGATCGCAGCATACTGGTCCAACATCGAATCCATGGGATTCGTCCCATCGTTCCGTTCGCCGATCACGCTGGGCGTACATAAGACCACGCGAGCGCCCGCCTGTTGGCAGCGACCGATGATGTCGCGTAAACCGGCTTCGTAGTCCTCCTTGGTCGTCCCGGCATCCCGGTTCCAATGCCAGACGTCGTTGATCCCGATGTAGATCACGACGATCGTCGGCTCGTTGTCCAACACGTCGCTCTGCAGCCGCTTCTGCAAATCGGGAACCTTATTTCCGCTGATCCCGGCGCCGATGATTTCGATTTCCAAGTCTGCGTGATGCCGGGCGATCCCCTGTTCGATCAGCGTCACATAGCCGCCCTCGCGGACACCGCCGGCAGTGATCGAATCGCCCAAAAAGACGATCCGGTCGCCCTTTTGCAGGGCTGATGACGGCGAGTCTTCGGCCGCTACGCTCGGCGGCTGGTAGCAGAGGTTGGCTGCCAGCAGGGCGACGATGGCCAGGATCAGGTGTTGTCGATTCATACTCTTCATGGCAAGCTTTACTCCTTAGTTGTAAGAAATCGTGTAGTGCGTTGTCCAGGCGAAATCTTGGGGTCGCGATGAGTGAGCGGCACGGCGCTAGCCGCCGTTGGCGTCCAGAACCGGCGGCTAGCGC
>SKKK01000656.1 GCA_007121535.1 Planctomycetaceae bacterium
GTCTCCTTGGGTTGGGGGGTGGATTCTGGGGCTCGTGTGCCAACGGGCCCCAACTGTCAATTGTGTGCTTCTGGACTGAAGCGCCAACCGCTACAATCCAGGGAGGCCATGATGAGTATCCCTGACATGCACCCCAGCCGTTGTTTTGCCCCATTGCCAAGCGCGTCAGAAGATATTAGCCTGAAGAACTAGTTGAGCGCGGTGATGATTGCCGCGCCGTGCTTCATAACTTATGGAAAACTGTTGAGGGTAGATCATGGCAGACACCGTTTACAAGAAAATCGAAGTTGTCGGAACATCCACTAAATCGTTCTCAGATGCGACAGCCAATGGTGTTGCAAAGGCGGCGGAAACGCTGCATGGGATGAGCTGGTTTGAAGTGGTGGAAATGCGCGGGTCGATCGTGGATGGAAAAGTTCATCAGTATCAGGTGACATTGAAGATCGGCTTCAAAGTCGATTGACAAAGAACGAACGATATCGCCCGCGGTGAGGCATGTCCCATCCCATCGTAGAACGGAATTCATTCCGTTCTACGATTCGCGCCCAAACCGGAGCCGGTGGACTTGATCATGCCCTCAATCGTGGAAATCTGCGTGCTGGGATTTTCCACAAAGACGAGGACTTCAGCATGACTCAATTGAACGCACTTTACCAAGACGGCGTGTTCAAGCCGTTGCAAGAAGTCGATCTGCCTGAAAACCAGCGGGTTCGACTCACCGTTCAGTGTGTCAAAGCGCGTGATGTGCAGGTCTGGCTCGAAAAAATCGAACAGCGGCACCACTGGCCATCCGGAGGTCATCCAGTTCTTGAAGTTCGTTGCGGATGTCCCGCTCGATTTCGTCCTCGTTGTCATAGAAGTAGGCCATCGCGGCGTGTGCCTCCGCGAGCCGCAGGTGTGCGTGCTGACGGCACATCTCGTCGGGAGACCAGCCGTGAGCCAAGTAGTCCATGACGATCTGGACGACGCGGACGCGGGGAATTCGCTTCAGCCGAGCGGGTTCGCCCGGCGGCTTGTCAATGTGGGGATAGACTAATTCCACGGTCATGAGTTTGTGCCTCGTGGTTTTTTTGCGAACTTGGGCTGTAAGTTCGAGCATTGGTGACATTCTACGCCAAGATCCCCGCTCGTGACAGATGGTTCCCTCATGGCCTCTGATCGCCCGCCACCAATAGACCCGCTATCCTGCGATGCAAGTTTTTCCAGACAAACCGATCGACAACTAGTTCGCCCCATTGCCAAGAGTCACCCGGCACCGTACTCTGAACGGATACGGATGGGTGACCAGTACCTCATCAATATCAGGTGATATTGATGATCGGCTTCAAAGTCGATTGAGCGGGACGAATAGAAATGGCGAGAACCGGGCAGACAAGTCAGACACCCCAGCATCGTCGAGGGTTTTTCCGTTCGACGCTGCTCTGGCTCTTTGGTTCCCCTCTCGCAGTCGGGTTCACCGCGCTTACCGCCACGTTCGCGGCTTGGCTGCTGGCCAGCTTGCGGTTCATGTTCCCCAACGTGTTGATCGAGCCGCCACTGCGCTTTCGCGTCGGCCGTTTGGACCAGTTTGCGCCGGGCCAAGTGGAGACGCGGCATGCGGATCGGCACGGCGTCTGGATTGTGCATGGCCATTTCGAGGGCCGTCTGCAGCTTTTTGCGTTGCGAGCCGAATGCACCCATCTTGGATGCACCACCATTTGGCTAGAATCGGAGCAGAAGTTCAAGTGTCCCTGTCACGGCAGCGGTTTCTACAAGGATGGGATGCATTTCGAGGGTCCGGCGCCTCGACCGCTGGAACGATACGCCATCCATCTGGCAGACGATGGTCAGATCGAGGTGGACAAGAGCCGAACATTCCGCCATGAACTGGGGGAATGGGAGGACCCTGCTAGTTTTATTCCGGTTTAACCGTTAGCAATACATCGATTTTCCATGCCTTCGTTCGGCGAGAAACTCCGCAACTCTCAGGTGTACAAGAGCATCTTCCGGCATCCGTTGCCGCTGGATCGACGTCATCGAGTTCTGGTGATCTTGACGAACTTTTTCCTGCACCTGCACCCGGTGTCGATTCGCCGCCAGGGAATTGCGCTCAGTTACACTTGGTGCATGGGCGGGCTGACCTTTTTCTTTTTTCTGGTCGAGACGGTGACGGGCGTCTTGCTGATGTTCTATTACCGCCCGGTGGCAGAACACGCTTACGGGGACATGCTTGCGCTGCGCGATGCGACTTCGATGGGGATTTTGCGCGAGTTGCATCGTTGGGGTGCTCATGCGATGGTGATCGCCGTTTGGTTGCACACGTACCGCGTGTTCTTGACGGGCAGCTACAAAAAGCCGCGAGAGTTCAATTGGGGCGTCGGCGTGATCCTGCTGATGTTGACGTTGTTGCTGTCGTTCACCGGTTACCTGCTGCCGTGGGACCAGTTGGCGATGTGGGCGGTCACCGTCGGGTCGAACATGGCACGAGCGACTCCGTTGTTGGGCCAGGAGGGACCGGGCGCCGCATTGTTGACCGTCGACGGGATCGATTTGATCACCAGTGCATCGGATGCGCGATTCGCTTTGTTGGGGGCTCGCTTCGTGGGTGAAAATGCATTGCTGCGTTTCTACGTTTTGCATTGCGTGGCGATCCCGCTGGGTGCGGCGTTGTTGATGGCGATCCATTTTTGGCGAGTCAGAAAGGACGGCGGCATCAGCGGCCCGTTATAGACCATGGTCGATCCGGTCTCGTACAAGGAATTCATCGCCGACATTTCCGGCCCGCTCGGCTGGTTCTTCGTCGTATTGACCGCGATGAACCTGGTGGCCGCCGCGCGGACGTTGCTCGGCGGCGGCGGGGCCAGTCTGTTTCACCGGAAGGTTCTCCGATTCTCGATGGGTCACTTGTGGCTGGTCTTGGCGGTCTGGTTTGCGATTCAGGCGGTGATGTGTTTCCGAGCGGACCCGGCATCAATCGCTTGGGTCGCGATGCCGACCTGGGCCAAGCAATGGATCGATCGTTGGATGAGTCCCACCTGGTACACCATGGGGTTGCTGGGCGCTTTGTTAGGCATGTTCCTGGCTCGCCGCTTTTTTGTCCAACCGCCCGTGGCTTGGCTGACGCTGAACCTGTCCTTGTGGTTCCTGGGAGCTTCGCTGACCGATCAGAATTTTTTCCAGATCGTTTCCAAGCCCGATAATGTGCCGATCGTCGGTATGGTTTACTTGTTAGGGTTCTTTACGTGGCTGAGCGCGTACCGTGCGGTGCAGAATGACGATCGGCTTGCCCGAGGCGAACCGCCCTTGGAAGCGGTCGACAAGGAGAAGACGCTAGTCTGGCCGGATCTGGTCTACATCGAGTTGATCTGCATGGTGGCGGTGACCGCCTTGTTGATCGTCTGGGCCATCGTCTTGAAGGCGCCGTTGGAGGAACCGGCCAACGCGGCTCATACCCCCAATCCCTCGAAGGCCCCTTGGTATTTTCTGGGCCTGCAGGAATTGTTGGTTTACTTCGATCCGTGGCTGGCCGGTGTTGTGCTGCCCGGCTTGATCCTGTTCGGGCTGATCGCCATCCCCTACCTGGACCCCAATCCCGAGGGCGTGGGCTATTACACGATCAAGCGACGCCCCTTCGCCTATGTGGTGTTCCAGTTCGGATTTCTCGGACTCTGGATCTCCTTGATCTTGATGGGCACGTTTCTGCGAGGCCCGAATTGGAGCTTCTTCGGGATCTACGAAACGTGGGATGTGCATAAGTCGGCGACGCTGCAGCATTACAATCTGTCCGATTACTTTTGGATCTGGATGCTGGGTCGCGAACTGCCGACGGCCATCCTGTGGCGTGAGATGCCCGGCCTGGTGCTGATGGCCTTGTACTTTGTCGGTTTGCCGATCCTGGCCGCCTGCCGCCTGCCGCTGTTCCGCCAACTGTATGCCCAAATGGGCTGGCCTCGTTTTGCGATCATGATGCTGTTGTTGATGTGGATGGTTTTGTTGCCGATCAAGATGGTAGCCAACTGGCAACTGAACCTGCAGTACTTTGTGGCCATTCCCGAGTGGACCTTGAATCTATGACTCCCAAGGGTGTCCCGGAAAAGACGTTTTACAACATCCAGCGGTTGCACTGGATCTTCGCCATCACCAGCCTGCTGCTGTTGGCGACCACCGTGGCCATGTTGGTCGAGGACCATTACCGGAGCTGGAAGCAATACCAGCGTCGTGCGGCAGAAGTCGACATCCAAACCGATCGCTGGTTGCAGCAAGTGGCGTTGGCTCAGGACGACGCGCAAGAATGGCAGCGGCTGGAGCGGCGGATCATCCAGCAGCGGTCGACGTACTTTGCCCCGGACGCCGGCTTTCCCTGGCTGGGAAAACGCTGGTTGGAAATGCCCATTCTGGATGCCTTCAATTCGCCTCGCCGGATCGAAACTCTGTGGGCCGAAGATCTGACGCTGGACCATCACACTCACGAGGTGCTGCGTTACGATCGCTGTACGACCTGTCATCAGCGAATCCAAACCGGTTGGCCGGGCGACTCGGATCGTCCTCTGTATCCGCCAGCACAAACGTTGAGTCTTCGGCTGGTACTGCCCGAGGACCGTGCTTTGCCGGAGGATGAAGATGAACCGGTCGAACAAGACGACGGGGATCATGATCTGCAACGGATAAAACAAGCTTTGGGGTTGGTCGTCACCGATTCGGCGGTCCGGGCAGAAGGCCGGATGACGGTCGTCGCTGTCAAGGAGGGATCGCCCGCTGCGAAAGCTCGCCCGCCTGCGCTCGATCTGCCGTTGCAAAGTCGCGAGGAAATCGAGGCCATGTTGTTAGGCGCCGGGCCGGTACCCGGTTTCTCGGTCAAGCCCGCTGGTTTGTGGATGGGCGACCAGATCCTGGCTATGGACGGCCAACCGATCCACGAACTTTCGCAATGGAACGCGGCGTTGTTGGCGGCCTGGCACGGATCTGCCGACGGCGATCAACCGGCTGAAAAAACCAACAGCGGCCCGACGAGTGAGAACTCGCCGAAATCCGAGGTCACGTTGACCGTCCTTCGCGGCTTGGATCATCCTCTGGCCGCTCACCCTCGATTGGACCTGTTCGTGGGATCATCCAGCCCTCATTCGATGTCCGAATTCGGCTGCACGGTTTGCCACGGAGGGCAAGGCAGCGCCACGTCCTTCGCCTGGGCTTCGCACACGCCGAATGACGAAGCGGATCGATCGCGGTGGCGAGAAGAACATGGGTGGTTCGGCAACCAGTTCTGGCCGGAACCGATGCTGCCGACCCGATTCGCCGAGAGCGCTTGCCTGAAATGCCATCACCACGTGACCGATCTTGCGCCCAGTCCACGGTTCCCGGAAGCTCCCGCCGCCAAGGTGCTGCGGGGCTATGAACTGGTCCTTCAGCACGGCTGCTATGCCTGCCACGAGATCACGGGATTCGTGGACGGTCGAACGGTAGGGCCGGACCTGCGAGTCGAACCGCACGACTTGGCCGACGGACAGGAGCGGCCGGGGACGTTGCGCCGGCCCGGTCCGTCCTTGCGGCACGTGGCCAGCAAATTGCATCCGGAACGCATTCGTCGCTGGATCGCGAATCCCACGGAGATGCGATCCGAATCGCGGATGCCGCGACCGTTCGGCAACTTGGATCACGTGCCGGAGCATCTGCGCGATGCCTGGACCCAGCGCGAAACGATCGAAATCGTGGCCGCCGCACAATTTCTGCTGGCCGAATCTCAACCCCTGCCGTGGCTCACGCCCCGGCAGCGAGACGACCACGAAACGACGGCAGAGCAAAGGGCGCGGCGTGGCCGTGAGTTGTTTCAGACGGCGGGTTGTTTGGTCTGTCACAAGCATCGGGACCACCAGGACGCCGAACCGTTTCGCGGCGAATCGTCGGTGGCTGACGGTCCCGACCTATCGGATTGGAAGGATCTGACACAAGGTCCCGACCTTCGTCGCTGGCTGTACACCTGGATCAAGGAGCCTGAGCGATACGATCCCCGGACGCTGATGCCCGCCATGAATCCACAGATGGCGGTGCCCGTGGACGTCGAAGGTCCGTTGCGTGATGATTACGATCCGGTCGCGGATCTGGTCGAGTATCTGCTGGGCAGCGAGGCTCAAGACACGCCGAACTCGCCGGAAGATTTCCTGGACCCGGAGACGTTGGACCCGGAGACGCTGGATCTGTTGGTGCTGGAGCATCTGAAACGCGAGTTTCCCGAGCATCGCGCCATCGAGTATCGCGACGGCGGTATCCCCATGCACTTGGCCGAAGCGATCAAGCAGGCCGAACGCGATCTGCTGGTCACGGATGAACAGCGTCAGCAACCCGACTTCCGACTGGATCAGGCCGCCAAGCTGCGATATTTGGGCCGCAAGACGATCACCTGGCACGGCTGCTACGGCTGTCACGAGATCGAAGGATTCGAGCATCTGCCACCCAACGGCATCGAGCTGAACAACTGGGGCCGCAAAGACCCGGGCATGCTGGCTTTCGGACAGGTCGCCGACTATGTAGCGGCGCAAGTGGAACGGGCGCCCGAAAAGCACCCCGATGGTCTGTTCTACTTGCGGCATTTGCGAGGCGAAAACCGGATCGGCTTCTTGCATCAGAAGCTGCAAGAATCGCGCAGCTTCGACGTCGGTACTGTGGTAGACAAGCCTTGGAACGATCGGCTGAGGATGCCCCAATACGGCTTTTCGGCCGAAGAGCGCGAAGCCGTGATGACCTTTGTGCTGGGCCTGGTCGCCAGCCCGCCGCGGCCTCGATACGTTCATCAACCGGATCGGCAGCAGTTGGCGGTAATCGAAGGCCGGAAGATCTTGGATCAGTACAACTGCCGTGGCTGTCACATGTTGCAGGCACCCCGATGGCAGATCGAATTCCCGCCCGGTACTTTTGACGTGCAAGCCAGACAGCCGACCTTTCCGTTCATCACCGACCCGCAGTTGCCCGAGATGCTTGAAGCTTCAACTCAGCCCGATCGCCGCAGTCTATTGAAAGCAACGCTGATCGGGCAGCCTCAGATCGGCAACGATGGGTTGCCGATCGTCTTCGACGACTTTGGCGACGAATTGTTCGACGACGAGACTTACGATGTCACCACGCTGGAATATGCGGTCCAGTTATGGGAGCCGACCGTTCTGGAAGGGCACCAATATCGCGTGGGCGAAGCGCCCCTCTATCTGCTGGACTCGATGATCGCCGGGCGATTGCCGAGCGATGGGGGATTTTTGACCAACTATCTGTTGCCGCACGTTGTCCGTCGCGAACGTGAGATCAACCCCCAAGCCAACGGCTCCGAAGCTTGGGGCTGGCTGCCCCCGTCGCTGCACGGCCTGGGGCATCGCGTTCGAACCCCCTGGTTGCGCGACTACTTGATGGACCCCTATCGGCTGCGTCCGGCGGCTGTCGTCCAGATGCCGCGCTATGCCCTGTCGACTCTGGAAGCCGATCGACTGGCCCGCTACTTCGCCGCGATCGATGGTGTCGATGAACGTAGGGAGCACGTTCCCCAGCGCAACACAATCTACCTGGAACAAGCCGATCAAGCATATCGGCAGCGACTGCAACAAGCCGCCGGGACCGAAGGATTGTCCCGGGGAATTCGTTTGGAGCACGCGCTGCAGATCCTGGCGGATCGAAACTACTGCATCACGTGCCATATCGTCGGCGACTACGAACCGGTCACCAGCGATCGAGCCAAAGCCGTGGATCTTGCCGGTCTTCACCATCGATTGCATCCCGAGTGGTTGCGCCGCTGGATCGGCAATCCGGTGTCGTTGATCCCTTACACCAGCATGCCCGTCAACATCCCGTTCCATCCGGATCAGGAACATTCGGGCGGCGTCGATCAAGATCTGTATCTGGGCACCAGTGTCGAGCAATTGGATGCCGTCGTCGACCTGCTGTTGAACTTCGACTCGTTCGCCACCTCGCGCAGCTCGGTCAGCGATCAGATCCGAGCGATCCCCGAACCAGCGGAACCGTGAGTAAAGCGATCTGTGTCGGCCTTTCAGGGCTTTCGGAAAAATTCGCTACGCTAACCCGGGGCGGCGCTGCGCTCTGCCCCGGGCTGATTTGTTCTGGCCCCTTCGGGGCGACCCATCGCATCGTTAAACAGCCCGAGAGATGCAGTCGTCCCCTCCATCTCGTTCTCTTCATTTGGCTTGAGCGCGGCAACCCAGCAC
>SKKK01000094.1 GCA_007121535.1 Planctomycetaceae bacterium
GCCGCCGAGGAACGTTTCCCCGATTGCGAAGAAGCCAATCAATTGCTGCACTACGAATACCGAGCGCCCTGGAAACTGGGTTGACCGGAGTTGGTAGACGGTAGGCGGTAGGTGGTAGGTGGTAGACGGTAAGTGGGGGAGAGCAGATGGCGATTGAGAGATTCGAGCAGTTGGAGGTTTGGCAGGTGGCTGACGAAGTCGTATTGGCGGTTTACCGATTGACTTCTGCATTCCCAGACCATGAGCGGTTTGGATTGACTTCGCAGATGCGACGAGCCTCAGTTTTTCATTCCCGCCAACATTGCCGAAGGTTTCAAACGACGAGGTTTGCGAGACAAGATACATTTTTCCAATAAGCACCCGGCAAGATATTTCTTGGGGGCATCGGGCGAAGGGGGGCGGGAGTCGTTTTCGGGTGCCCCGCTTCCCATCTGGTAGGTCGTTAACCGAAAACGACTCCCGACCCCGTTGCGTCCCCGTGCAAGGCTACCCTCAATCGGCAAGAAACGTCTGGCCGGGTGCTTACCACCTACCGTCTACCGTCTACTGCCTATCGCCTACTGCCTACCGTCTACCCGCACAATCTGGCCTGTTGCAGCGGAATGCTGCTCGGCCAGCACAAGACGCAGGGAATCGACGGACTGTTCGGGGGTGATGATCTCGGGTACCGACTCACCGCGCACGGCTCGGACGAAATGGGCGATCTCGTTCGAGTACCCGTCGCCGGGAAGGACTTCCGGGCTGAAGGCCTCGCCATCGGCCGGACAGACGCGGAAAGCGGGTTGGCGAGTGCAATCGTAGACGATCGTCGCTTCGGCCAGCACGATGTGAAAACTCATTTGGAACCCGAAACTTGGCGCCATGATCCAGCCACCCTCGGCGGTGATCACCCGATTGTCGCCGTACAGGTACTGGGTGACGATATGATCGTCGCCACCCGACGGTCCCCGCGTTGCCCGGCTGAATACCTGGTCGGCCATACCGAACACGTACTGAACGAAATCGGCATCGTGGATGTGCAAATCCAACGCCGCGCCGCCGCTCTTGTCCGCCTCTAAAATCCAGTTCTGCCAGGACCAGGTCGGCGTCAGACTCAACCGCTGGAAGGTCGCCGCGCGCACTTGGCCGTACCGGCCGGAATCGATCAATTCCTTGGCTTTGACGTATTCCGGCCAGAACCGGATGCAATGGCCGACCTGCAGCCGCCGGCCACTCTGCCGCGCCTGAGCCGCCATCTCACGCCCCTGTTCGAGCGTCGCGGCCATGGGCTTTTCACACAGCACGTGGACTCCGGCCTGCAGCGCCTGGATCGTGTGGTCTTTGTGCAGGTAGGTCGGCAGAGTGATCGACACCGCGTCCAGTGACGCTTCCGTCAACATCTTGTCGAAGCGGTCGTACAACTGGACACCTGTGAAATCCAGCGGTGCTGCGGCGCCCTCGATATTTCCGGCCGTACCCGTGGTGTCCTCGAATTTGGCCGGGTCGGTGTCGCAGATGGCGACCACTTGGACGTCCTCCAAGTCCCGGTAGCAACGCAGATGCATCTTGCCCATGAAGCCCAAGCCCGCGATCCCGACGCGAATCATGATCGTTTCCTTTGCAGCGAGTTAGTACCGTTCGAGAAATAACTGACGCACTTTTTGCCCCCTCACCCTGCCCTCTCCCACGAGGGGCGAGGGGGTACGGGACAGTTATTTCTCGAACGGTGATTACGTTCTTTCCCTATTTGAACAGCGTCTTCATGGCGGCAGCCGTTTTTTCCGGCCGACCCGGCTGGAAGGGCAGCATTTCCGCCGTGATGTATCCGTCGTAGCCGATGCGAGCTAACGCCTGCTTGACTGTCTGAAAGTCCACGTCGCCTTCCAGCATGTCGACAAAGCCTTCGACGGTGCCTACTGATTTCTTGAAGTCTTTGACGTGCACCCGCTTGATCCGCGTACCCAGGATGTCGATCCAGTGTTCCGGATATCCCGTCAGCAACACATTGCCCACGTCGAAATAGCTGCCCAGCGCCGGGGAATCGAAGCTGTCGAGGAAATCTCGCATTTCCAGCGGACTGAGCAGGAACTTGTTCCAGACGTTCTCGACGCACAACGCCACCTCCAACCTCTCGGCCGTCGGCAGGATCTGTTGAATGGACTCGCGAGCGCGTAGGTAGCACACGTCGTACGGCACGACCGGACTGTTCTCCAAGAAGAAGACATCCACCGCTCCGGGTACATACAGATAGGCGTCGACGCCCAACCATTTGGCGACTTGCAACGCCTGCTTTGTGAAATCGACGATCTTGGCTCGCACCGCAGGATCGTCGTCGGTGGGCGAACACCCCCAACTCTCGCCACTGGCCAAGCTGGCGATCTCGATGCCCAATGAAGCAGCTTGGTCGCGGATCGCCTCGCACTGGGCCTGCGTCGCCTCGTGGGTCAAGGCCCCCGTGCTGGCCACGCACAATTCAATGGCGTCCAAGCCCAATTGATGAGCCCGGGCCATCGCGTCCTCCACCGGCAACTGGGCCTCCAGACCACCGGGAAACATCCAATAACTGGCGCTGATTTTCATGGTCTATTATTCTCCTGTGCTACCATCCAAATCCGACATATAACCCACGCCTAGCCCGGGTACAGGCACGTCGATCGGCTCTTGCCCTCCTTTCGAAATCGTACGGCGTCGTCGACGATACGGAAAATATCCCATTGCGGCTGGAAGCCCAACACCGACCGGGATTTGCTCATGTCGATGCAAAAGTCGTGGAATTCACCGACCTCGAAGCGAACGACCGGCAGATCCAGTTGCCGAGCCACATAATCGGCCAGTACGTCGTAGGCAAACGGCGCCGGCCCGGATACGTTGAAGGCTTGGCCGATCGCCGTCGGGTTTCCGATGGCCAGCATCACCGACTGGACCACATCCCGGATCCCGACGATCTGCCGCTGGCCCGCGCTGCCATCGGCGTGTACCAGGCAGGCCACCGCGTTCTTGCCCTGCTGGAAGTACGCATGCTGTTCAGCCGTCGTCGCCCAGTCTCGCCAGACCGGCACGCCCAGGTTGGGCTCCTGCAGCGTTACGTGTGCCAGGATGTCATCTTCGTCATGCACCCACGAGAACCGCAGGATCGTGATCGGCGTCTGGTACATGATCTGGTACTGTTCGCACATGACCTCTTCCAGCACCTTCGACAGCGGATAATAGCCCGGATAGCCCGAATGTCGATGGTTTTCGTCGATCGGGATCGGCTGTGGATAATAATAGATCCCGGCCCGAGCATCGGACCCGGCTTGGATAAACTGGCGAACGTGCCCCGCCTGTTTGCAGGCGTCCAGCAGAAAGAATGTGCCTTTCACGTTGGCGTCCAGGAACAGTTGCTTGTTCTCTTTGACGTTGGCCATGTGGATCACCACGTCGATGTCTTCGATCAACGACGGCGCCAATTCCGGATCGCGCAGATCACCGACGACCACTTCCACGTTCTTCAGACGTTCGACGTGCAGCCCATCGGTGTATTCCAACGCTCGCACCGCGTAGCCCGCCCGGACCAGTTCCGGCAAGAGCGCTCGGCCAATCTTTCCCCCCGCCCCCGTCAGCAAAATGTTCTTCACATCCATCGATATTCCCTTTTCGCGAAGGCCAAGCAATTCGAGTCTATCAGGACCGGCAAATGCAGGGCAGTAGTGAGCGGCACGGCGCTAGCCGCCGATCCGTCGCCCCCTGGGAACCGGTGGCTAGCGCCATTCCGCTCAGTTACTACTTTGGCGGTCCGTAGAGACGCAATGTACCGTAACGGCCTGGATTTACAAGCCCCTTGTTCGCAATACGAAGGACGCTGGCGAACCTGAACGCTACAATAGGGCTCTTGGAGATGGGATTGGCAATGGCCGCCGTTCCCGACACCATAGAGGAACGGGGGCTAGCGCCCTGCCGTTCACAGCCGCCTTGAAGAACGGGGGCTAGCGCCCTGCCGCTCACAGGAAAACGCCACGTTTATTCCGTTGCCGGACCTAAACCCTCGGAAACTTACCATACAGGAGCCGATACTGATGAACAGCCGCCAACTCCAGAAATTGGGTGTTCCGTCCGATTGCATCAAGAGTGCCATCACGGCCATCCAGAAGGCCACCGGAACGGGCGGGCTGAAAGGCAAACAAGTCAAGCAGGCGATCCAACGCGTACTGGACAGCCCGCAGGATTTCACTGCCGATGAATGCTTCGGCGCCTTTGCCAAGGACATCATCGCGGATCGCGAATTTCAGCGCCCCGAGCCGATTTCCTATCGCACCTGGGGCGACGACATCGATGCGGCTTCGCACGCTCAAATGCAGCAAGCGTGCAAGGTGCCGATGGCCGTTGGCGGGGCCTTGATGCCCGACGCTCACGTCGGCTACGGATTGCCCATCGGCGGCGTGTTGGCCCTGCAAAATGCCGTAATCCCGTATGCGGTGGGCGTGGACATCGCGTGCCGGATGAAACTGTCAGTCGTGGATTTGCCTGTTTCGACGCTGAAGGACGATTTCTCGCGGTACAAGCAGGCCATCGAGGAGGGGACGCGATTCGGGGTGGGGGCAGCCTACAAAAAGCGACAGAACCACCCGGTCATGGACCAGGATTGGACGGTCACCAGGATCACTCGCGAGAAAAAGGATCTGGCCTGGTCCCAGTTGGGAACGTCCGGGTCCGGCAACCATTTCGTGGACGTCGGCATCTTGGACGTACCGCAGCGCGATGAAAACTTGGGGCTCGATGCCGGTCGCTATGTGGCCATCATGAGCCACAGCGGCAGCCGCGGCCCGGGTGCCGCGGTGTGTCAAACGTACAGCAACATCGCTCGGGCCCGTTTGCCCGCCAAGTACGCCGATCTGGCCTATCTGGCCTGGCTGTCGCTGGACAGCGAAGCGGGGCAGGAGTACTGGGCAGCGATGAACTTGATGGGCGACTATGCGGCGGCGAACCACGAGGTGATTCATCGCCGAGTGACGCAACTGCTGGGAGCCCGGGTGCTGGCTGGAGTGGAGAACCACCATAATTTCGCCTGGAAAGAAGTCCACGGCGGCCAGGAGTTGATCGTCCATCGCAAAGGAGCGACCCCGGCAGGCCAAGGGGTCCCGGGCGTGATTCCCGGCTCGATGGCCTCGCCCGCCTTCGTGATCCGAGGTCGCGGCAATCCGGACAGCTTGCACTCGGCGTCGCATGGGGCCGGGCGGCGGATGTCACGTCGGCAAGCCAAGGACACATACCGTTGGAAGGCCGTCCAGCACGACCTGCTCGCAAAAGGTATCCAAGTGCTGTCGGCCGGCGCGGACGAAGTGCCCGGAGCGTATAAGGATATCGAACAGGTGATCGGCCAGCAGGCGGATCTGGTCGAGATCGTTGCCCGGTTCGACCCCAAGATCGTCAAAATGTGCGGCGACGGCAGCAAGCCCGAGGATTGACGCCACAACTTTGCACCAAGCTGCCTTGTAGGCCGGATCGGCATTCCGGCCTACTCATTGTGCAACGCTGGTGTTGACAGGTCGGATTCGCGACTTTGACGTTCCAGACGAGCCGCGACCAGCCAGCGACCCGGGGCCGAGGCCAGCAGCGCGGGCAGCACCAGCAGGTTCGCCGTCAACGCCGCGAACAACAACGTGAACATCAACCAGCCGAATCGCGCGGCAGGCATGAACGGATTGACCACGAACACCAGCATCCCCAAGCCGCAAATCATCGAAGTCTGCAGCATCGGCGTGGCACAATGCTGATAGGCCATCCGCAACGCCGCCATCGATCGATGCCCCTCGGCAAACGCTCGCCGATACCAGGTCAAGAAGTGCGAGGCGTCGTCCACGGCGATCCCCAGGGCGACACAGGCGGTCATCATCGTGCCGACATCCACCGGCATCCCGCCCCAACCCATCAAGCCGAAAATCAAAGCGACCGGAAAAACGTTGGTGACCATCGCCATCGCGCCGATCGCCAAGCTGCGAGTCAAAACAGTCATCGCGATCGAAATCAACACGAACGCCAACGCAAAACTCTCGGCCAGATCCACCAACAGCCGCTGTTGAGCCATCGCAACCAGGAACACGCCGCCGCTGATGTTTTCGGTTACCCCCAGACGGCTGGCCGTTTCATCCTGGTCCAACATCTGCCGCACCCGGGCAGTGAACTCCTTCAGGATGGAACCGTATTCGAGATCGCTGATCGCTTCGATCCTCGCGCTGATCCGCCACTGCTCCTCCAACAACTCTTGACCTTCGTCGCCGCCGAATTCGTCGTGCAGCATCCCCAAGTCGATAAATTGCTGGCGGTTTTCCAGCAGATGCCGAGCGATCACCGCCCGCCGACTGACGCTCCGCACCGCGCGGCCGCCCGGGATATCCGGCACAAAACGGCTGGCTGCGATCGTCCCGCCCACCACCGGCATCTCCTGGATCTGGCGGCGGATACGCTCGACCATCGACACTCGTTCCAGCAGTTCGCGCGGGTCCTCGACATCAGGTTCAGGCACCCGCAGCACCACCTCGATGGGAATCAGGGGACCGATGTTTTCCTCAAGCCAGGCATAGTCCCGAATCACCTGCGAGTTCGGCGAAAACAGGTCGCGCAGCCCCACCGACGCGCGAAGACGCGTAACGCCCAACGACAGGACAACCAGCGATACGGCAACCAGCAGCAAGATCACCGGCCATCCGGATACGGCAACCGCCATGAGCGGTTCCCACCAGGAGTTCGTTTTCTCCGAGGCGGTTTCCGACCGACGGTCGCCTGCCCCCTTTGGCCGCGCGCGGAATAGACGGCTCAGTATCGAAGGCCACAGCAGCAACAACAGACCAAGAGCCAGCAAAGTACCCAAGGCTGCAAAGAAGCCAAACTTCCGGATAGGAATCAACTGGCTGATCATCAGCGACCCCAATCCCAGTGCCGTGGTCGCTGCCGCGACCGTGCAGGGCGCCCAACCCATCCGCACAGCCGCCGTCACCGGGCAGGGATCCGAGCCCCTTCGCTGGGCTCGACGGTAATAGCCCGTCATGTGGATCGCCGCAGACACGGCCAATACGTAGACCAGAGCAGGCATCACGGTCAGCACTGCATCCAACTGGGCCCCGAACAACTCGACCGCTGCCAAGCTGGCAAACCACGCAAAACCTGCGTACAAAAAGACGGCGGCAACCAAGCGGAATGCCCGCAAATAGAACCACGTCATCAGGAAGCCGATCACCGTGCTGGCCAACGCCAGCGGAACCAGCCATCGCTGACTAACCCGATCGATGGCCACACTGTCGACTGATGGCCCCCCCAAACGAATCGTCTGCGGGTCGATCCCCACATCCCTGGCGGCTTCGACCACCACATCGATGGTTGTGTGGCGGTCCCACCAACCTTCATGACTCAGGAAGCCGACAACGCAAGTCGTCCGGCCATCGGCCCCAACCAACCAGCCTCGCATCCGATCCAATGCCCTGTCGCGCGGCACTTCCAATGGGGGTTCCAACAAATGACGCAACGTGCTGCGGCCCGTGAAAACGCGATGAAACAGAGGCCTGGGCTGACCGTCCAAACCAGGACCGCGCAGGTCCAGCATGCTCTGTTCCAATTGGTCCAGTCTGGGATCGTCCAGATCGCAACCCGGCCAGCTCAGCACCATGATCGCGTCGATGCCGAATCGTTCGTTGAACCAATACAAATCGGCCGTCTGCTGGAACCCCCTCGGCAACCAATCAACCACGTCGTTACTGCTGTTTTGCATCACTCGATACGACAAGTACAGCAACCCCGGAAAGACCAGGAGGCACAGCAGGCAGATCAGGCGACCGTATCGCAGGTAGAAGGATCGCTGGAGCATGGGCCGATCATGTGCTGTTACGGTAAACTTCGTTTGTCTTGGTGTGCTGCCATCGCACGAGAAAGTAAGCCGTTGATTATGGTCATCGCCCGAGCCATCTTTCCAGCCCCCATGAGGATCCGACGTGACTAGCGAGTCGTCTACGTATGGGATATGATGCGACGGCCTGCTAAGCAACAAACGTCAATGAGTCTCTGATACTTCCGAGTTTTGGTTTCGCGTGGATTACGAGCTGATTACCAACCAACGAGATCTTCATCGGTTGTGCCGATCGCTTGAAGATGCAACGGCGATTGGTTTTGACACCGAGTTCGTCTCGGAGGACCGCTATCGTCCTGAATTGTGTCTGATCCAGGTGGCTGCTTCCGGGCGGCATGCGATCGTCGATCCGTTGGCGATCAAGGACCTGAAGCCGTTCTGGCAGTTGCTGTGCGACGAAGAACGGCAGACGATCGTTCACGCGGGGCGTCAGGAATTGATCTTCTTTCTGGATGCCATGGGCCGGCGGCCTGCCGGTTGGTTCGATACCCAGATCGCCGCCGGATTGATCGGCTTGGAATATCCGGCGTCTTACGGCACGCTGCTGCAGAAGCTGTTGGGGCAATCCTTGGGCAAGGGGGAAACGCGGACCGACTGGCGTCGTCGGCCGTTGGCGCCGCGTCAAATCGAGTATGCTGTGCTGGATGTTCTGCATTTGGAGCCGTTACAAGCCGTTCTGAGCGAACGACTCGAATCCTTGGCCCGAATGCCCTGGCTGGACGAAGAGATGGATCGCTGGCAGACCCAGGTCGAGAACGCTGAGAACGGCGAACGTTGGCGACGCTTGGCGGGGTTGTCCAGTCTGGCGCCCAAGACGCTGGCGATCGTCCGTGAACTGTGGTTGTGGCGCGATGCCGAGGCGGAGCGCATCGATCGACCGCCTCGACGCATCCTGCGCGACGATCTGTTGCTGGAGTTAAGCAAACGCGCCACCCCTGACGTCGCCGCTCTGAAACTGCTGCGAGGCATGAATTATCGCGACAAACAGCGGCACCTGTCTTCGATTTCGGCTTGCATTCAACGAGCCATCAACATGCCCCCCGACACGTGGCCGACGACGGTCCGGCGCAAATCGGGACGCCCGCGTTTGAACCTGCTGGGACAGTTTTTGGCGACGGCCCTCACCAGCGTCTGCCAAGCGCAGCAAGTTTCCCCCAGCCTGGTCGGCTCGGTGGAAGATGTCCGGGATCTAATCGCCTGGCACTTGAAGTTGGACGGGTTCGTGGACCGCCAGCCACCGCGTCTGGCGTGCGGATGGCGAGGTGACGTGGTCGGTCGCTCGATCGAGGACGTTTTGTCCGGCAACATGGCCATCCGAGTCAGCAATCCCTTGGGCGATCATCCCTTGAGCTTCGAACCTTTGTCAGCCACCACTTCGCGGGGGAAGAACCGACCGATTTCTCCAGGCCAGCAGAATAGTGACTGAGCGCAATGGCGTCGATCGTCAGCAACCCGGGGAAAGCTGATTCAGCGAGCGATTGAAGACGACTCCCGCCCCGTTGCGTCCCCCAGATTTAGGCTTGTAGCTAGACACTAGCCTCCGGTTCGTCGGTCGCGGCAGGCTGTTTGATCTTCTTGATGGCGTGTTGCAGACGTGATTTCAGCCGCGACGCCTTGTTGGGATGGATCACGCGACTGGCGCCGGCGCGGTCCAGTTTCTTCGCGGCCACAACAAATTCCTGCTCGGCCTTTTCCCATTGACCGGCTTGCACCGCTTCGCGGACTTTGCGGACTTGCGTACGCACCGATGATTTGGCGGATCGACTCCGCAATCGGCGCACGACGTTCTGGCGCAGGCGTTTCTTGGCGCTCGTTGTGTTGGGCATGGTCGGTCGTTTTTCTCCACAGACAGCAAAACAATACGCTTCCAAATTGGGTGCGGTCGAACCGGGCCATTTACCTGGCCACGAATTTGGCTATCGTCACGGTTCGTCCTGCCCCGCCACCGTCGGCGGGAAGAACACGTCAGTTTCGTCGATCTCTTTCAATTTGTCCAGACGTGACCCCACATCTTTATACGAAGAATCCACCGCAACCAACGCTTCCCAATAATCGATCGCGGAATCGTACAACTTCATCTCGCTGGCCAACAGGCCGGCACGGTACAAGGCCTCCTTGCGGACCAGTTCGTTTGGAGGATTGCGCTCAGCCAGTTGAGCGGACTGGCGATAGCATTGCAGGGCTTTGGGGAATTGGTTGTATCGCTGCAGGATCTCGCCGATTTCCATGGAAGCTTCCGCGCGATGTTCGGGAACCTCCAAGCCCGCTTGCAGTGGTTCCAGGGCTTCGCGAAATTCGCCGTGTGCCTTCCAAGCCAATCCCAGCTTGAAACGCAGGGCTTTATCCTCGGGAGATCGTTCGCTGCGAACTCGAGCCGTTTCGAATTCCAGTTCGCGCAGCTCCTTTTCCAGCTCGTCAGCGATTTCCAACGCCTCGACCGTCCGCTGTTGATCGGCGTGCTGTCGAGCCGTTTGAGCCTGCTTCCGGGCTCGCATCAGTTTGACATCTTCCAATTTTTCGCGAATCTGGACTTTCGAGGTGACACTTAATGCACGGCTGAGCGTTCGCTGAGCTTCATACAAACGCCCCTCGTCCAAGTAAAATTCGGCTAGCCTCAAGTAGTGATCTTCGTCCTCCGGGTGGTCGATGATCGCTCGCTCCAGGCGTTGCCGTTCGGTCAGTACGAGCGACTTCGGCTGTTCCGGGGGTTGCATATCGTTGGTTGGCTGGTCGGGTTTCCAGGAAGAAGATGGATCGTTCATGACTAACTATTCTAGCAGGAAAGATTGCGGCGTACCAAGCCTTGCGAAAGTCGCTCTGGCGTAGTTCAATCCTGCTATGGAAAGCTCGCCAAATCGTCGCCTTGGAAAAGTGTATCTGGTCGGTGCCGGTCCCGGCGATCCGAATCTGATCACGCTGCGCGCCGTGCGCTGTTTGCAACAGGCCGACTGTGTGCTGGTGGACTACCTGGTCAACCCGCGAATCTTGCGACATGCCCCCCAATCAGCGGAGATCGTCCGCTTGGGAAGACAGCATGGTGAAAGTCGATGGAGCCAGGAGGAGATCAATCAGGAATTGGTGCGTCGCGGTTCCCTGGGCCAGGTCGTCGTTCGACTCAAAGGGGGCGATCCACTGGTTTTTGGCAGATTGGCAGAAGAGACCCGCATGTTGGTCGATCGAGGGATACCGTTCGAAATCGTGCCCGGGATCACCGTCGCTTTCGCGGCCGGTGCTTATGCAGGTATTCCGGTCACCCATAGCGAACTGGCTTCTGCCGTGGCCTTGATCACCGGTCAGGAACGCTTCGAAAAACCTGATTCTGCGCTGGATTTTCCATCGCTGGCCCATTTTCCGGGCACCCTGGTTTTCTATATGGGTGTCACCACCGCACAGCAATGGACCACCCGCTTGATCCAGGCGGGCAAAGCACCGGCAACACCTGCGGCGATCGTTCGTTGTTGTAGCCTTCCCAACCAGCGTACGGTGCGTTGCCGTTTGGATCAGGTCGCAGATCGGTTGGGCGAAACGCCCGATATCCGGCCTCCCGCTGTCGTGATCGTGGGGCCGGCCGCCGGGGTCGAAGAAGGGTTCACGTGGTTCGAGTACCGTCCGTTGTTCGGCCAGACAATTATCGTGACTCGTCCTGAACATCAAGCGGATGTCCTGGCGGATCGATTGGCCGACGAAGGTGCCGACGTTTTGATCCAACCGGCGATCGAAATATGCGGTCCGTCGGACCTGGTGGCCGTGGATCGATCGATCGCGGAGATCGCCGATTACGCATGGGTTGTGTTTTCAAGTGCCAATGGGGTTCGGCACTATCTCGACCGCATGCTGCACTGCGGCAGAGACTTGCGGGCGCTGGGGGGCGTCAAACTGGCATGCATCGGGCCGGGCACAGCCCAGGCGTTGAGCCGTTATTTCTTGGCGGCCGATCTCATCCCCGAGCGGTTTCAGGCCGAATCTTTAGCCGAAGCCTTGTCGGAACGGGTGGCGGGGCGTCGAGTGTTGTTGGTGCGAGCCAGCCGCGGACGCGAGGTGTTGGCTCAGCAACTTGTTGCCGCCGGCGGCCGGGTGGATCAAGTCGTGGCCTACGTCAGCCGGGATGCACAGCAAGTCGATCCCACGATTCGCAAACGGCTGCGGCAAGGGCAAATCGATTGGGTCACCGTCACCAGCTCGGCCATCGCCCGATCTCTAGCACACCTGTTCGGGGAAGACCTGAGGCACGCCAGGTTGGTTTCGATCAGCCCAATCACCACTGCCACCTTAGCGGAACTCGGCTACCAGGTGGCTGCCGAAGCGGATACGTATACCATGGAAGGGGTAGTAAAAGCGATCCTGGACCGCTTATCTGCCGATCGTCAAGGGTGAAACGGACGCCCCTTGCCGCGTTGGCCGCTGGAGGCTACAATTCCGCGTTTCAGCCACCAGAAAAATCTCAAGGGATCAACGGAAATGAAAGAAGGCATTCATCCGCAGTATATGGAAACCGTCGTGACCTGCGGGTGCGGGAATACCTTTACCACTCGCAGCACCCGCAAGGAACTGAAGATCGACATCTGCAACATGTGCCATCCGTTTTACACGGGGCGTTTGAAGTACGTCGACACAGCGGGGCGAATCGAGAAATTCCAAAAGAAGTTTGCTGCGGGATCTTACAGCAGTCTTCAACAGCAGGCGAAGAAAAAGGCGGGCAAACCCGCGGTGAATGCGTAGCTGCATCGGGCCATCGCTCCGGCGCCTGTTGTTCGCCAGTCGAGCTTCGGGCTTTCTTTGCGCCGATCGTTCGATGGAAGGGGCGTCGGCCTCGTCCTCGCAGGCTGCCGATCGAAAGGCGAGACGTGGGTTTGGGCAGCCGTAGTAGGTGGTTGGTCGAACGATGCGCGACATGCTGGACGAAAAACTAGCTCGGTTCGAAGAACTGGAGCGCCAAATGTCCGACCCAGCAGTGCAAGCCGATTCAGGGCGAATCTCTGCGGTGGCCCGCGAGCACGGTTCGTTGGCTCGATTGGCGACGAAGTATCGCCGTTTTCTGGCAATGAACGACGAAATCCGTCAGCTCCGCGAGATGCTGGGAAGCGATGATCCCGAAGAGCGGGAAATGGCCGAGCTGGAATTGCCCGAGATGAAGGAACGCCGGGAAGAGTTGTGGAACGAGCTGCTGGAGCTGACCATCGGCGGCCAGGATGCCAACAGAACGCGATGTGTTTTGGAGATTCGGGCCGGCACCGGGGGCGAAGAGGCGGCTTTGTTCGCCCGCGATCTGTACGAGATGTACAAGAAGCATGCCGAAACGAAAGGGTGGAAGGTCGAGGTGTTCTACTCGAATCCGACCGAACTGGGGGGGCTTAAAGAGGTTTCTCTGGCCCTCGAAGGCGAGGGAGTTTACCGCGAACTGCAGTACGAAAGCGGAGGCCATCGCGTGCAGCGCGTTCCCGAGACCGAAGCGAAAGGCCGCATCCACACGTCGGCGGCGACCGTCGCTGTGCTGCCCGAGCCGGAAGATGTCGAGATCGACTTGAAACCGGATGATTACCGAAAGGACATCTACCACGCCAGCGGTCCCGGCGGCCAGCACGTCAATAAAACGGCGTCGGCCGTCAGACTGACCCATCACGAGACGGGGATCATGGTCGCGATGCAGGACGAAAAGAGTCAACACAAGAATCTGGCCAAGGCGCTCCGGATTCTCAAGTCCCGGCTCTACGATCACTTTCAATCCCGGGAAGAGGCCAAACGGGCTCAAGAACGCAAGACCATGGTCGGTTCCGGAGACCGCAGCCAGCGGATTCGCACTTACAACTTTCCGGAGAACCGCGTGACCGATCATCGCATCAATCTGACGTTGTACAAGCTGGATCAAATCTTGGCCGGGAACGTGCAGTTGCTGACCGACGGTCTGATCGATCACGACCGCGACCAATTGCGGGGTTCGATGGATCTGGACTGATGGCAGAAACCGAATCCTGGACGGTCGGACGCTTGCTGACTTGGACCGCTGACTATCTGAAACGTCAGGGGGCGGAGACGCCGCGCTTGGAAGCTGAGATTTTGCTGGCCACGGCCCGCGGGTGCCAGCGGATCGAACTCTACACGGCATTCAATGAACCGGTGGACGAAACGGTTCGCGCCCTGTTCCGAGACTTGGTAAAGAGACGGTCTGCGGGCGAACCGGTCGCGTATCTGGTGGGATTTCGTGAATTCTATTCGCTGAACTTCGAAGTCAATTCGGACGTTCTGATCCCCCGGCCCGAGACCGAAGATCTGGTGATGCGAGTGGTGGATCTCTGCCGACAGCAGGCGGACGATCGTCCGCCGATTCGCATCGCCGACGTGGGCACCGGATCGGGCGCGATCGCGGTCTGCGTCGCGCGGCACGTGCCGCGCAGCCGGATCACCGCCATCGATATCAGTCCGGCGGCGTTGGAAGTCGCCGGTCGCAACGCCGTGCGGCACCAGGTCGCCGATCGCATCGAGTTGCTGTGCGGTGATCTATTGGCTCCTTTAGCGTCTGAGGCTCGATTCGATTATATCGTCAGCAATCCGCCTTACGTCAGCCGCAACGAGTGGGAAGCCCTGAAGCCCGACATCCGCCAGCACGAACCTCGCGAGGCGTTGGTCGGCGGCGAGACGGGCGTCGAAATCATCGAGCGGCTGGTCCCTCAAGCGGCGGACCACTTGGTCGACGGCGGCTGGCTTCTGGTGGAGATCAGCCCGATGATCGTCGACGCCGTCAAGTCGGTTTTTCAAGCCGGCTCGTGTTTCGAGGCGATTTCGGTTCTGAACGACTCGGCTCAACAGCCGCGAATCGCTCAAGCGCGCCGTGTCTCGCGGCAAGTCACGTTGAAGGACTCGGTCTGATGTGGTTTTTCCTGCGGAGATCGCGACGAACTTCAGATACCCCCAGCGAGCAAAACCCTCTCTGAGGGATGACTCCCCAAGCGATTCGTCCGGATTCGCTCGCACGCGCGTCCCTCGGCTCGTTGACGCGAAGCTCATGGTGGTTCGCACACCGATCCCGCTGAGGCAACGATATCGGCCCGTTGACAACCGGCCCGGCTTGCCGCAACAATCAATCGGGATGCGGAGAGGCTCGCACGGTGCGCGCATCTTACCGGCCGATTCCACGAGAGTTCTTCGAGCAAGAGACCGTTGGTTCCATGAAATCATTTCCGTTGACAGGGCTTCGCGCCATGGCACCGATCGATGCCCCGGATCCGAAGATCGAGCATCCAACCGACGTCGTGGTCCGGATGGGCGCGGTGGGTGTCTGCGGGTCAGACATTCACTACTACACAACCGGCCGAATCGGATCCCAGGTGGTCGAGTTTCCGTTTACGGTCGGCCACGAATGTGCGGGGACGGTCGAACAAGTGGGCAGCCAGGTGACCCATATCCGCCCGGGCGATCGCGTGGCCATCGAGCCCGCAATGCACTGTGGCCAGTGCGATCAATGCCTAAGCGGACGCCCCAATACTTGCCGATCCATCCGGTTCCTCGGCTGTCCGGGTCAAGCCGAAGGAAGTATGTCGGAATTTCTCGTCATGCCCGAAGAGAACTGCTTCAAACTGCCAGACGATATGAGCTTGGAAGCAGCAACCATCTCGGAACCACTGGCGATCGGAATTTACGCCGTCCAGCAGTCTCGACTGGCGGCAGGCGACAAAATCGGGATCCTGGGCATGGGGCCGATCGGGCGCACGGTCCTGTTGCCCGCCATTCGCGGGGGTTGTGCTGCCAGCTATGCGACCGACAAGATCGACCCACGTTGCGCTGCCGCAAAATCCGCCGGAGCCACCTGGGTGGGCAATCCTCTGGAGCAGGACGTCGTGGCTGCGATCTTGGAACGCGAACCTCTAGGGCTGGACATCGTCTTCGAATGCTGCGGCCAGCAGGAAGCGATGGACCAGGCCCTGCAATTGTTGCGCCCCGGGGGAACCTTGATGCTGATCGGCATCCCCGAGGTCGATCGTGTGAGCTTCGATGCGGAAACGATGCGTCGCCGCGAAATCTCGATCGTCAATGTACGACGCCAGCGCGGTTGCGTCGAAAGGGCTTTGCAGATGATCGATCAGAATCGCGCCGACATCGAACGATTGATCACGCATCGCTTCCCCTTTTCGGACAGTCGAGTTGCATTCGATCTTGTCGCCGATTACCGCGATGGCGTCGTGAAGGCGATGATCGATTTCGCCGACTAACCGGACACCTCTTGCGCGACTGGCCTCGACAGGAAGATTCATGCTGGAACAAAGTTGGACGTATCTCGGGAATCAGGACGTTTCTGATTATCGCGTCTTTCGTCTTTGTCGAGACCGGTATCGATTTGAACCGACCGGGCAGGAACGGGATTATGTCGTGATCGATAGCGCGTCCTGGGTGAACGTCATTCCGATCACCCCTGACGGCAATGTCGTGCTGATTCGCCAGTACCGGCACGGCATTCGGGACGTGGTGCTGGAGATACCCGGCGGAATGATCGATGGAGCCGAAGCGCCCGAGGACGCTGCCGTCCGAGAATTGCGGGAAGAAACCGGATACGAGGCGGGAAGTATCCGGCTGCTGGCTCGCGTTTTGCCCAATCCGGCCGTTCAGAACAATTATCTGTACCTGTTCGCCGCCGAAGGTTGCCGCAATACGGGCCAGACCGCCCCGGATGCGTTCGAATTGATCGAAGTCTTCGAGCGCCCTCTGGCCGATATTCCGGGGATGATCGCCAGCGGCGAGATCGCTCACAGCCTGGTGATCACCGCGTTTTCGCTGATCGGTTTGGTCAACCCGACGCTAAAGATATCCGCTCCCGCCATCGAAGCCGCCGTCAACCGATCACCTGTTCTTGAAAATCTTTCCGGAGGAGGAAAATAGAATGACACTCAGCGAGTACTTTCAACAGGCCGAGGGATTTGGCGTCCTTGCGACGACCGACGCAGCCGGTCAAGTCAATCAGGCGATTTACGCCAAACCGTATTTCCTGGACCCCGACGATGATACGACGTGCTGCTTTATCATGGCCGAACGTTTGTCGCATGAAAACGTTTGGCGCAATCCGAGTGCGTCCTATCTGTTCATCGAAGACGGTGGCGAATTTCAGGGGAAGCGATTGTCGCTGCGAGTCGTCGCGGAGGAGACGGACGCGGAAAAGATCCGCGAGGTTCGTCGCGGTTTTGCGCCGCCGATCAGCGAGCAGGAAAGCAAGTACCTGGTCTATTTCCACATTGAGGGTGTTCGCCCTCTGCTGGGATCAAGGTGAATCGATGATCAAAAGGAAACTCGGTCGGACCGGCCTGGAAGTCACGGCATTAGGTTACGGGAGCATGGGCCTGCGCGGTCCTCGGACTTGGGGCGTGCGCGTCGTGAACGATCACGATGCGGAACGCTTTCTGAATCTCGTCCTGGATTCGGGCATCAACTTCATCGATACCTCGCCCGATTACGGCGTCAGCGAAGAGCGGATCGGCAAGTTCATCAGCGGTCGCCGCGACGAATTCTACTTGGCGACCAAGTGCGGCTGTGTCTATACCCAATGCGAGGACCATTTGGAACTCGACCACGTTTGGCGGCCAGACGTCATCCGGCAGAACATAGAGACCAGCCTTCGGCGCTTGAAGACCGATCACTTGGACATCTTGCAATTCCATGGTGGCGATGCGAAAACGCTGCAGGATCAAGGACTGATCGATCTCTTAATGCAGTTTCGTCAGAAGGGAATCGTCCGGTTCATCGGCGTGTCCAGTTCGCTGCCCAAACTGCCCGACCTGATTGAGTTGGGCGTGTTCGACACCTTTCAGATCCCCTATTCGTGCTTGGCCCCGGAGCATCATGATTGGATCACCGCAGCGGCCGAGCGTGGCGCGGGCATCATCATCCGTGGCGGCATCGCCCACGGCGGTCCGGATGCCCAGATCCAACGCCCCGCCTTGAACGAGATCTGGAATCGAGCCGGCCTGGATCAAATCCTGCCTCAAGGCATGAGCCGCGCCGAATTGATCCTGCGTTACACGTTGGCGCATCCCCATTGCCACACGACCATCGTCGGCACCTGCGATCCCAACCACCTGGCAGAAAACCTGGCCGCCGTCGACCGCGGTCCACTGCCCACCGATCTGTACCAGGAAATCCGCGCCCGAGTTGCCAACGTCAACTAACCCTAACGCGGTTTTGCCCCCGCAACCCAGGCGCAGCTCTCCTACTCCTACTCGCGCTCGTTACCAATATCGGCCGCGACAAGAAAGGTGCCAGCCATCTATTTGATCGAAAGCAAACACGGCCCGTGTATGGCACCTTTTGATTGACAGAAAATTTGGGCAGGAAGATGAAAGGCAGGAAAGAAACGAATCTGGCTGGCAAGAACATTGGGGCAGGAAAATACTGATCGAGTGGGATTTGAACATCTTCTGCGAACTCATTTTCCTGCCCCAATTTTTCTGCCCGCTCTTACCCGGAGCCCCCCGATGCCGATCCATTGCCAAATTCCGGTTCACCGTTATACGCCAAGCAGTATTTCCTGGACGTGCTGGTGGCCAGCGGCGGGCTGTTCGAATTCAAGGCGGTGGAGCGACTGGTAAGACACACGACGCTGCGAGCTTTGCTTTGGATCAATATCGGGCGATCGAAGATCACGTTCACCACGGTAACGCCCTGAACGGCTCACGGGAGCAGGCAGGAAGCGGGCAGAAAAATTGGGGCAGAAAAATGAAATGCCGCGGAGAACTCTTTCTTTTGGAGCGAAAGGGGAATCGTCCAGAGCACGCGTCGCTAGATCCGGGAAAGCTCCCGTGAAACGCCGGCTCGGAAGACGCCTGTTCTGAATTGCCGATCTTGGGGAAGCGAATGCGGGCTCAGTCGTAGTCCTCCAGGATGCGGTCCAGCCATTGGTCGTCGGTGGGGGGGGGATCGGGTTGGTCCGGCGGTGGCGTGTCGTCGCGCGGGGTGCTTGGTTGCGGGGCGGCGGGTAAGGTGCCGCCGCAGTGCGGGCAGATGTCGTGCCCGGGGGGTACCGGCTGGCCGCAGTGCGGGCAAGGCACGTGGGATTCAGGCTTGTCGTCTGCGGCCATCGATAATCTCCCCGGGTCATGTCATTTTGGCGAAGATCGGATCGCGTTGGATCGGGCGAACCGTGTCAGACGCCTTGGGCGCTCCAGCGCATCTGGTCCGTCGTCGCACAGGCTCGTAACGGGTTGTAGCCCGTCAGTGGCAGGATGTGTTCGTGGACCGCGTCGATCATGTCGGCCGGTTGCGGGAAGAAGGCGTCTTCCACTTCGTCCGCCGGCGTGATCCAGTTGCGGCTGCCCACGACGACCGGTGGCGCATCGAGTTCGTCGAAGGCGAATTGGGTGATCTTCGAGGCGAACGTGTGCAGGATGCTGCCACGCTCGCAAGCATCGGAGGTCAACAGGATTTTGCGCGTCTTGCGAACCGACTCGATCACCTTGGTGTAATCGAAAGGAACCAGGCTGCGGGCATCGATGACCTCGCACGAGACTCCGTGGCGTTCGGCCAGTTCGTCCGCAGCGGCCAAAGCGCGGTACAAGGTGGCGCCGATCGATAGGATCGTCAAATCCTTGCCCGAACGTTTCACATCGGGATCGCCCATCGTGATCTCGTAGGCTTCCCGGGGAACGCCACCCGGATGGAACAATTCGGGCATGTCGTAGATCCGTTGGCTTTCGAAAAAGACCACCGGATCGGTACCCAGCAAGGCGGAATACATCAGACCCTTGGCATCGTACGGCGTGGCCGGGAAGACGACTTTCAAGCCGGGGATGTGCGTACACATGCTGCTCCAATCCTGGCTGTGCTGCGCGCCGTACTTGGAACCCACCGACACACGCAATACGACGGGCACCTTCAGCAGTCCACCCGACATCGATTGCCACTTGGCCAATTGATTGAAGATCTCGTCGCCCGCGCGGCCCATGAAATCGCAGTACATCAGTTCCACCAGCGGACGACCGCCTTCCAACGCGTACCCGACTGCCGTACCGACAATCGCGCCTTCGCTGATCGGGGAATTGAACAAGCGGTGGTAGGGCAACGCTTCGGTCAAGCCGCGATAGACGGCGAACGCTCCGCCCCAGTCTCGATTCTCCTCGCCATAGGCGACCAGGGTCGGGTCGGTGTAGAAGCGATCGCTGATCGCTTCGAACAACGCATCGCGAATACCGATGCACCGTTGTTTGGGCAGCGGTTGGCCGTTTTCGTCCAACCCGCTGCGGCTGCGCCCGGCCAGTTGCTTGACGCGCGGGTTTTCTTCCAGAGGCATCCGCACATCGACCGGGTCGTCGCCAAACTTCTCGACGCGCTGGTCAGAGAACATCACTCGTTGCAGCAGGCAATCGTTCACTTTCAGATCGGCGTGCGGCGAAACGCTATGATCGATCGCCTTCTTGTAGGCTTTCAGGATCAGCTCGTCCACCTCGGCTTGCATCTTCTCGATCTGCTTCTTCGTGCAGACCTTGGCATCGACCAGATCCGCCGCGAACGTGTTGACGGGATCCAGCTTCTGCCAGGCCTCGACCTCTTCGCGACCGCGATAAGAGCTGGCGTCCGACGGCGAATGGCCGCTGAAACGATAGGTGATGGTGTCCAGCAGCACCGGGCCATCGCCATTTTGCAGAATCTCCTTCTTTCGCCGAATCGCGTCGATCACCGCCAACGGATTGAATCCGTCGACTCGTTCCGCATGCATCTGTTGGGGGTTCAGTCCCGCACCGATCCGCGCGAGGACTTTGAAACCCATCGTTTCGCCCAAAGGTTGGCCGCCCATGCCGTAGAAGTTGTTCACAAAGTTCATGATCAACGGCAAGCCGCCTCGGTGGCTGTCGGCCCACAGTTCCTTGAACTGGTCCATCGTCGCGAAGCACAACGCTTCCCAAGTCGGCCCGCATGCCGAGGCCGCGTCGCCGATGTTCCCGATCACGATCCCGGGACGCTTGTTGACGTGCTTGAACAGGGCAGCTCCCACCGAAATATCCGCCGATCCGCCGACGATGGCATTGTTGGGGTAAACACCAAACGGTGGGAAAAAGGCATGCATCGAACCGCCAAGACCCTTATTGAAGCCAGCCTCGCGAGCGAAGATCTCTGCCAGCGTGCCGTAGACCAGATAGTCCATCGCCAGGCTCTTCACGTCGCCAGCCGCATCCTTTTCGACCACTCGCAAGCAATCGCCGTCGAAATAGTCCCGCATGATCGTCTGCAGTTGGTCGTCATCCAATTGCTGGATCGCCGACAAGCCCTTGGCCAGAATCTCGCCGTGCGAGCGATGCGATCCGTAGACGTGGTCTTCGACGCCCAGCAGATACGCCTGGCCGACCGCTGCGGACTCCTGGCCGATCGACAGGTGAGCCGGACCGCGGTGCTCGTAGGGAATATCTTGATAGTGCCCTTGACGCTTGACCGAATCCAGCATGTTCTCGAACGCTCGGATGATCATCATGTCCCGCTGGATGCGGACCAGGTCCTCTTTCGAAAACGTGCCCGCAGCCAACTCTTGGGCGATCGTCTTGTCGTACTGGTTGATGGCGATCGGCGTGAATTCAACGTAGCCCTTCGCGCGCGCTTCGGCCGGACAGATCATAACTTCTTTGGGCATTTCAGATTTTCCCCTTGGTGACTGTATTTTTTAACCCAGGTGTCCTCGGACAACGTTCGTCTCTTTAGCCATCTGGCGGCTTGACGCTTAACAGTCCTACTGTTACGTTCAATCGCTTTCAGGGTGCGGATAGACTAACACGAAACCTTGGCGGTAATCAATACGGCGACGCCACATCTTGATGGGATTCGTCGGGCCGGTAAAAACGCGGAGAAAAGAGCATGCAATCGTCGATGAACCTTCCCCAGTTGGCTGCGGACGCAGTGGATGCAACGGTGGTTCGCTGGCTGAAGAAACCGGGTGAGGCGTTTTCTGCTGGCGAAGTCCTGGTGGAATTGGAGTTGGATAACGCCTTGGTGCATCTCGAAGCGTCTCAGGCCGGGTCGCTCGAACGCGTCATGGCGTCGGCGGGCCAGACCGTCCGGGTTGGCGGGGCGTTGGCGACGATTGCGACGGCGGAGGCGACGGCGGGGGCTTCTGAATCCCCATCGGCCGTGGCCAAACAGACCGAGCCGCCCGCGACGCCCCAATCGAAGCCTTCCGCCACACCGGCGGCCACACCGGCGGCCGGCGCGGGCGACCCCGACAAGGCCACACCCATTTTGATGCCGGCGGCCAGCAATACGATGGAAGAAGGCATCCTCGTGTCCTGGAACGTGGCCGAAGGCGATACGATCGAGGTGGGCCAAGTGATCTGCGAGATCGAGACGGACAAGGCGACGGTCGAATACGAATCGCCCTCGGCAGGCCGATTGGCTCGCATCATCGCGCACGAAAACGATGCGATCCCGGTCAAGCAACCGATCGCGGTGTTGGCGGATAGTGATGCGGACGCCGACGCGTTCTTGGCCAAGCTAGGCGATTCGTCTTCAGCGACGGCCTCTTCTGCACCGGTGGCCGTCGCCGCAACAAGCCCGTCATCGGCGCCGCAAGTTTCCACCGCCCCAGCACCGATGACGGCGGAAGGTCGCGTGAAGGCCTCGCCGGCGGCTCGAAAGATGGCCGCACAACGAGGCGTAGACCTAGCCTTGCTGGGGTCGGGCAGCGGGCCGGGCGGACGAATTTTGTCGCTGGATGTAGGGCGAGCGGATCTGTCGGCGTTGGCTGCCAGTGATGGAAAGCCCACTCGTCGGCCGATGCCCAAGATGCGACGCGCCATCGGACTGAACCTGCAGCGATCGAAACAGAATATCCCCCACTTCTATTTGCGTTTGACGATCGAGGCGACGCCTGTGCTGACCTTTTATCGGCAGCAGAAGCCGTTGACGGGTTGCACGATCAACGACTGCATCGTATTGGGCACCGGGCGTGCGATGGCCGAATTCCCGGCGGTGCGCAGCCAGATCGATGGGGACGAGATCGTCGAGTTTCCGCACGCGAACATCGGCATCGCTGTGGGGGTCGAACATGGACTGGTCGTGCCGGTGGTCTGCGGAGTCGACCGGATGACACTGCCCCAGTTGGCCGTCGAGGCGAAACGGGTGGTGGAAAACGCGCGGAACGGAAAACTGGATAACGTGGGGCTCGGCAATTTCACGATCACCAACCTGGGGATGTTCGGTATCGAGGAGTTCGCGGCGATCATCAATCCGCCCGAATCGGGAATTCTGGCGGTCAGTGCGGTTCGCGAATCGGTGATCGTACAGAACGGGACGATGCGCCCGGGGCATGTGATGACGATGACACTGAGTGCCGATCATCGCATGGTGGATGGACTGGTGGGCGCCAAGTTCGTGGCTCGGCTGAAAGAAATCTTAGAGCATCCGAGCGAATCCCTGACGTGAGGCGACTGTCCATCCTGTTCCAGCAACAATCCTCTTTTTGATGAATGACTCATGGCACAGAATCACTTCGATATCGTGGTCATCGGCAGTGGTCCCGGAGGCTACATTGCCGGTCTGAAAGCGGCGCAGATGGGAGCCCGAGCGATGGTGATCGAGGATCATCATCTGGGCGGAACCTGCCTGAACTACGGGTGCATTCCTTCGAAAGCGCTGCTGTCGTCGGCCGAGGTGCTGCATACGATCCGACATGCCGGCAACTGGGGCATCCAGGTCCAGGGTGAAGTGCAATGCGATTGGAAGCAGGTGATCGGTCACAAGGACAGGATCCTGCGTCAACTGCGAGGCGGCATCGCGGCGTTGTTCAAAGGCCGCGGCGTGGTGCAGGGCGAAGGCCGTGGCAGCGTCGAATCGGCGGGGCGCGTGGTGGTGACGCCCAAAGAGGGTTCGCCCCAAGTCGTGACGGGCGACAAGGTGATCATCGCGACCGGTTCCGTACCGTCGACGATCCCGGGCTGGCCCGAAGACCCGGCTCGGATCTGCACCTCGGACGAAGCCGTGCATTGGACTTCGTTGCCCGAGCGTTTGTTGATCGTCGGCGGCGGCGTGATCGGCAGCGAGTTTGCATGCATGATGCAGGCGTTCGGCGTACAAGTCACCGTGGTCGAGATGCTGTCCCGGCTGATCCCGACCATGGATGCTGATCTGGGCGACGCCTTGGGCAAGATCTTCAAGCAACGGGGAATCGATTGCCATCTGGAAACGCGGATCGATTCCGTCCAGATCACAGACCAAGGCACCATACAGGCTCGGTTTTCCGGCGGCGAGACGCGAGAGTTCGACCGAGTGCTGGTCGCGACGGGTCGACGGCCCAACACCAAGGGGCTGGGATTGGATCAAGCCGGCATCCGGACTGACGACCGTGGTTTTGTGCCGGTGAACGATCACTTGGAAACCAATCTGCGCGGCCATTACGCCATCGGCGACGTGAACGGCCGATGCCTGCTGGCTCACGCCGCTTCGGCTCACGCTGCGGCAGCGGTCGAAAACGCATTAGAGCACGGCAAGCCTTTCAAGTCCCCGATCCCCTCGGCAGTCTATACATTTCCGGAGGTCGCCGCCGTGGGCCTGACCGAACAACAGGCTCGTGAGAAGGGCCTGCCGATCGCCATCGGCAACTTTCCGATCGGTCGGCTGGGCAAGGCCATGGCGGCCAGGCATACGGAAGGGTTTGTCAAGCTGATTCGGCATCGGGAGACGGGCGAGTTGCTCGGGGCGCACATGATCGGTGCCCATGCGACCGAGTGCATCGCCGCCGCCACCGGCATGTTGCACCTGAAAGCCTCGATGCACGACGTGGCCGAAGCCGTGTGGGCGCATCCGACCATCAGCGAGGCGATCAAGGAGTCGGCCGAAGACGCATTGAACATGGGCCTGCATCTGCCGCCACGGAAGATCTTCCGCGTGGCGGTGTGAGGTCGACACGAACACGCCAAGGGAGAATTCACAATGAGCCGAAACGTTGCCGACGCACTGGACGCCCTCCGCAGCCTCGGGAGCCCCGAGCAGATGCGAGCGATCTCGCCCGCGTGGGATGCGACCGCCCCGCCGAGTGTCAACTCGCATATCCATCTGCCGCCCAATTTTTCCGCCTTTGAAAACGTGGATCAGGCGATCAAGCTGGCGGCCGAACAAGGGCTGGTCGCGCTGGGCGCCAGCAACTACTACGATTACCAGGTCTATGCCGATTTCGCTCAGGGCTCTCGCCGGGCCAATATCTTCCCGATATTCGGGATCGAGATCATCTGCCTGGATGAAGAACTGCGAGCGGCCGGGACGAAGATCAACGATCCGGGCAACCCGGGCAAGATCTACTTCTGCGGCAAAGGCATCACGCGTTTCGACCAGATGACCGACCAGGCGGCTCAGTTGCTTGAAATGATCCGACTGAACGATTCCGCTCGCATGGAGCAGATGCTGTTGCGCATGTCCGAGGTCTTCACCGAGCGCGGGTTGGCGACCGACATCGGATCGCGAGACGTCGTGGACATGATCGTCCGGCGACATGGCTGTGATGCGGGGACCGTCTGGCTGCAGGAACGGCATCTGTCCCAGGCTTTCCAGGAGTCGCTGTTTCGGCAGGTGCCGCCCGAATCGCGGCTACAGCAATTGGCCCGGGTGCTGGGCGCCGCAGCCAGCGCGAAGGACCCCGACGATTCGGTCGCGGTCCAGAACGATATCCGTTCGCATCTGATGAAAGCCGGACGGCCCGCTTTCGTAGAAGAAACGTTCATTGATTTCGAGGACGCCAGGCGGTTGATCCTGGAATTGGGCGGCATCCCCTGCTATCCCGTGGTTGCCGACGGCGCCTCGCCCATCAGCGACTTCGAGCAGACGGCCGAGCGGCTGATCGCCGAACTTCAGCAACGCAACCTGCATGCGGCCGAGTGGGTTCCGGAACGCAATTCGCTCCAGTTATTGGGCGATTACGTTCGCGCCATGCGGCAGGCGGGGCTGGTAGTCACCGCCGGTACGGAGCACAATACGTTGGACTTGATCCCCATGCCACCGCGTGCGAAGGATGGCGAACTGCCGGAAGATCTGCGAGCGATCTTTTGGGAAGGAGCCTGCGTGATGGCCGCCCATCAGTTCCTGTGCTTGCATGGCCAATGCGGTTTTGTCGACGACCAGGGGCAACCGAACCCGGCATTCGATTCGGCCGAACAGCGGATCGAGTCTTTTGCCAAACTGGGAGCTGCCGTCATCGACCGCTACCGGCAGAGTGAACCATCTTCTTGAATCCATCAATGCGGCGGGAGAATTGACCAGTGACCGTTTCCAACAAGTTGGCTTGGCCCGATTTCCAGGCGAACGATGATCCGCTGGACGTGATTGTCAAACTGTCTCGTTTCTACGGATCCGATCCATCGATCGTGCTGGCCGGCGGAGGCAACACGTCATGCAAGATGGATGACATCCTGTATGTGAAGGGCAGCGGTACGGCACTGGCGACAATGACTCGCGACGGTTTCGTCAAAATGGATCGTCGGAAACTAAGCGACTTGGCTGGCGCGACGCTGGATGCCGATCCCGTGATCCGCGAACAACAGTACAAACAAGCGATCATGGGCGCTCAATGCGAACCGGAACGAGGGCAGCGACCGTCGGTCGAGGTGCTGTTGCATCATCTGGTACAGGGCAAGTACGTCGTCCACAGCCACGCGACCATCGTCAATACGCTGACCTGCCACACTCAAGGCCGAGCGCTGGCCGAAGAGATCTTCGGAGATGATATCGTTTGGGTGCCGTACGTCGATCCCGGTTTCGTTTTGGCCATGACGCTGAAACGGGCCTTGGAAGAACATCAGTTGCGATCCGGCGGAGCCCGCGTCAAGGCGATTCTGATGGCCAATCACGGTTTGATTGTCGCGGGCGATGATCCGGAACAGGTTCGCGATCACACCGACCAGATTTTGCAAGGCATCGCTGCTCGCTTGGGACCCGACTGGCGATCGCAACCTTGGGGCAGCGTCGAACGCCTGGCCGACACCGGACCATTGGTCAAGATCATCGGTCCCGCGTTGCGTGGACTGTTGGCCGAATCGCCTGACGGGCCGCTGAAGATCGTCACGTTCGACGATTCGGAAACGGCGATTGGGCTGATCGGCAGTTCCGCGGCTCAGCAATTGGCCCAGGCCGGACCGCTGACACCGGACCAGATCGTGTATTGCAACAGTTATCCGCTGTGGTTCGAACCTCAGCCGAACGAAGACGAAGACACGTTATTGCAGCGATTGCGGGGCGAAATCGATCGCCATACGCAACAGACCGGGTACGCTCCCAAAACCGTGCTGGTCAAGGGCGTGGGGCTGTTCGGCGTCGGTGACGACTTCAAGCTGGCCAACGCGGCGCGCGAAGTCTACCTGGACGCCATCCAAGTCATGGCCGGAGCGACCTGCTTAGGGGGCGGCTTGCAAGGCATCCAGTTCATGACCGATGCGCAGCGCGAATTCATCGAACAGTGGGAAGCCGAAGCTTACCGAAAACAAGCCTCGGCTGCCGGGACCGCCGGTCGGCTGGCAGGCAAGGTGGTCGTGGTCACCGGCGCGGCGCAAGGGTTCGGCTACGAAATCGCGGGCGCCCTGGCCGCGGAAGGTGCCGCCGTGGTGCTGACCGACATCAACCAATCGGGTGCTGTCGAAGCTGCGGAAAGCTTGCGCAGCAAGTACGGAGCGGGCCGAGCCTTGGGATTGGCCATCGACGTGACCGATAGCGATTCGATCGCCGCGTGTGTCCAGCAGATCGTGCGCACGTTCGGCGGATTCGACGTGTTCATCTCCAATGCCGGCGTCTTGAAAGCCGAGTCGGTCAAGACGCAGAGCGCTCGGGACTTTCGGTTTGTGACGGACGTCAACTACACCGGCTACTTCTTATGCGTACAACATGCCGCGCCCGTGCTGGCCGTTCAGCACAAGGCCAATCCCGCCTACGCCAGCGACATCATCCAAATCAACTCGAAATCCGGCTTGGTCGGCTCGAACCGCAACGCCGCTTATGCTGGCAGCAAATTCGGCGGCATTGGGCTGACCCAGTCGTTCGCCTTGGAATTGGTCAGCGACGGCATCAAAGTCAATTCGATCTGTCCCGGCAACTTCTTCGATGGCCCGCTGTGGTCTGACCCGGACAACGGACTGTTCGTTCAATACTTGCGGACGGGCAAAGTCGAAGGCGCCAAGACCATCGACGACGTACGGCGAGCCTACGAAGCCAAAGTCCCACTAGGCCGCGGATGCACGGCAGCCGACGTGGTCAAAGCCATCCTGTACCTGATCGAGCAACAGTACGAAACCGGCCAAGCACTCCCCGTCACCGGCGGCCAAGTCATGCTAGGTTGAACAAAAGAGCGGGACAGGTTCGCTTACGCCTAGTCTGTTTGTTCCCGGAGCCAGCAAAGAAGGGCCCGTCCGTTTCGTTTTTCGTTGATCAAGAGAGTTGATGGCAGAAGCGGCACAGCCCGTTTGATTTGCAGTCATCTTTCAATCATCATCTTTCTGCCATCAATCTTTCTGCTCGCTTTCCGTTCGTCCCTTTTCAGCAGCCAGACCCGGCCGGTGGGAACGAAAACTGCTCGATTCAAAACGGAACATCGTGAACGAAAAGGCTCGGCATTTCTCATGGTGGGCCGGCTGGGCCGAATATGCCTTATTTGGGGAATTTATGGTGAGAATGAAGTCGCGACGGGTCGGGCTTGCCTGTCTGAGACGTCCTGCGGCAACAGGAATTCCGCGCGGCAAGTGCATGGCGCGGTCTGCTGCCATGTCCCGATGAGTATCGAAACGAGCAGACGAGCGTTCTGAGAGTCACTCTGAACAGCGACAACAACGATCTGAAGATCGAATGCTGTTGTCTGTTGGGAACCGACCAAGCAGTCACGCGGCACGCGTATCGCGGGGCTTTGCCCGGAACTGGATTTCAACCCCTAGTTCGCGAAGAATCGTTATGAGGCTCGAAAAATCCGGGTTGCCTCGTTCGGACAGCATGTGATGGAGATTCTCACCATTCACCGACATACTTTGCGCCAGATGCCCGATACCACCGCAGGCATCAACCACATCCCGGACGGCCAGGAAAAAAACCTCTTCGCCTTCCTCCAATGCGGCGGTCAAGTATCCCGCCGCATATTCCGAGTCAGTCAGGTCTTCCAATAATCGCTGCCGGTAATCAAGTGTCGGCATCTCTCTTCTCCTCCCGATAAGCCCGCCAACAGACTTTCGCGTTCTGAATGTCTCTCGCCTGGCTGCTCTTGTCACCACCCCCCAGCAAGATTACCAACGTCTCGCTGCCGTGTCCGAAATAGATCCGATATCCTGGTCCGTAGTCAATCTTCAGTTCCTGAACACCGTCGCCAACCGTATTGGTACTCCCAAGGTTGCCCAACCGAACCCGCGCCAACCGAGCCTGAATCCTCTGTTTCGCTCGGTCGTCACGAAGTGACGAGAAAAACTCGAGGAAGGGACACCGTCCGTTAGCGTCGGTGTAAATCTCAACAGTCTTCTCTCGTGGTTCCGCCATTTTCGCATTTTAGCTCTTGCGAATCTTTCTGGTCAAGTGCGAGATATCCGGCAACTTCAACGTAGTCGGAAAAAACTAGACATCCCCATGACTTCCGCCTCGTGACGGCTCGGCGGATCGAACCTGCGTGCTCGATATGCCCTACGGAATAGGTATTTCGGGGCTGCAAGTGCGCGGGGCGTTCTGAGCGTGCGAACGGTTCGCAGGTGCGGGTGCAAGAAAGGTGGATCCCGATCGGATTCGGGTGGCGGGCGAGTTGCCGTAATCGCTCGCGCTCCGCGCTGAAGTAGCTGCCCGGCAACCGCGACTTGGCCAACAGCCAACGAATCCGCCGGCCCCACACTTCGGCGCCGTAACGCGACTGTGAAAAGATCCCTTTGCAGTCAAGCCTGTGTTTCTTCGACGGGCTGCCCGTCTGCCGATTTGGGTGGATAGCCCGGCAATCACGGCTGGACGACATCCTCGGCCGACCAGCCGTTTGCGGCACCCGGTTCCAAGCGTACCAGTTGCAGGTGGTTGTCCAGGACCGCGAAACCGCAGACAAAGTGATTTCCTGCTTGACTTTTGACCCCAAAAGGTTTAAGACAGATCTACCTTCCAAGCAAGTACATCGTACCCCATGCGTTGACGAGGTGAAATGAAGAACATGGCTGACAGGAATCGTAAGACTCAGTCGTACGCAGCGATTCGGGATTCGAGCAAGACGCTTCCTCGGATCGACGCCTCTGAAGTACAGGACGCCCTGGGTGCGGAAGCCAGCGATCTTGCCGTACGCGGGATCGGCGTGGGACCGCTTTCCCTTTTCCAGGTGCGGGAAGAGGTCTTTCAGCGTCTGCATTCCACTGGCGGACGACCGGCGTTGACGGGCACGTCTCGCAGAACGAAAATCCCGCTCAGCGATTGGCAACGAGAGGAACTCGAAAGCATCGCCAGCGAGATCGCTTCGCCCGGTTTCTCCCCGTCGCCGGGGCAAATCGCCAGCGTGCTCATTTCGCTGTCACTGCGCTCGCTTCGTGAAAACCGCTCAAGAAGCCAATCCTCAGAGCAAGTTTGAAGGTCAAAGGTCATCCTCGGTCAATCCGGCGTCCTTCATGAGTTGACGAAGGAGTCCCCGCTTCAGGTCTCGATTTCCGTGAACAGGCACCGTCAAAATCGCCGGGTTGCCGAGCCGAGTGTAGATGTGGTGAGCTCCCTGAATGCGCTGCAACACCCAGCCGTGTGCTTCGAGAATCCTGCACAGATGCCTGCCCGATACAGCCTTCAGAGCTCAATCTCCGCGAGCTGCACGTCGGCACTGGCAGCTACACGCTCGCTAGCCACTTCGAGCCAGCCTTCCGCCGCTTCTCGGATGTTCGCAAGCGTTTCGGAAAAAGTTTCACCCTCGGATACGCAACCGGGCAACGCGGGGATTTCCGCCCAGAAACCGCCTTCTTCTGCCGGATGTACCACAACCGGGAGCTTCATGGGAACGACTCCATTGGATTCGGATCAATTAGTACCACCAATAGCATAACATAAGCAGGGATACTTCGCGATGCATTCGGTCACCTCGCAGGCTTTTCCGCCTTGTCGCACGCACGACCAGCGGCGGAAGCCAGATCGCCGTCCACTCCCGCGCGACCTTCGCAGTATCGATCAATGGTCCCGGCCGGTCAAGCCGGCGATGGCTTTGGACCGTCACGACCAGGATCACCGGGGCCGCGCCACTGATTGTTTGGCTTGTGAGCCCATGGACCTGTGCCAGATGCTGGCGAATCGCGCCGATCTGCTCCGGGTTGGTCTGGATCAACTTGATCACATCCGCGAGATCCTGGGATCTACCGGCGGCCAATTTCAATTCGATCAGGGGCGGCAACCGAAGGTACTTCAAGGCGGTCCCCGATGCGCCGACGCGGCCGGGATGGGGAATCGTGGTAGGCGCGGGCTTGGAAAGCGTCCCGGGCCGTTGCCCCTCAGGGAGAATATCAACGTCCACTCCGGTCTCGCGATGGAGCAGTTTGGGCCAGCGCCCCGCTGGAACCGGCAGCACCTGAAAAGCGGCGACACTGGCCGTTCGCAAGAACTCGCCCACGCGCGCGGCGGGCAAAATAATGTCGACATCCTGCGTTACTCGTCCTACGTAACCGTGCCGCCACACCGCCCAGCCACTGCCGACGACGGACTGGCACCCGATCGCTTCGAGGACATGGTCCAACGCTTTGACAACGCGGCCGTAGCGGCCGGGCAAGTCCTGCGGCTCGAACATCGTTGCCCTTCCGACGTGAAGTTGATCGGCCAACGCCAATTGCGAGGTCAGGAAATCCAGCGTTACCAGTGCCATCACGAGTCACTCAGGAGTTTGTCGATACGTGTTCCAAAGGCCATTCTACACCGTTGCACTTTATCGGCCAACACTGCTCGGCCGACTCCCGATGTCGTGAGTGACCGACTGTTCGGTGATTGCGCACAGTGCGCGACGGGCGGTGTCACTGAATGGCTCGAATTCGATCAGTACGTTCCCGAAAATGGTGCGTTGGTCGTTGCTACGGTTCGCAACTTGGAACATCATCCTTCCCGGCGCGACTCGTGCTGCTCTGGACACACCTGGCAACTACCACAAACGTCTGCCCGAGTCAATAATGGGACTTATCCTCTTTTCCCCCTCGGCGACTAAGACTCGGAGGACGCGGTTTTGCTCGCCGCGCTGCAAGCTTTGGCCAAACGGCAGCAGACTGCAGAAGTGAAGCGTCCTCAGATCACTCCGCTGGGATTGAAGTTGCGCGAGATCCGCGCTCAGTATATTGCCCGTACCTACGAAATCGCGGGCCAGATGAAAAGCCCCGTAGTAGGCTCGACTCACGGCCGAACGCCACTGGGCTTCGGTAGCACCTCCCGACAGTCGCACGGCGAGATGCAAGAAATCGCTGCCGCCCATAGTTACTCCATCACGATCGACAGTCGGTAGCGTCCCGGAATCCGATCCGCCAGTTGGCAAAGCCGCCGATGCCACTGTTCATCCCGTGTCAGCACTTCGTCCGCAGGTCCTTCCGCCGTCACTTCGAATACCTGATAGCGGTCACCGGGGATCTCCGGATCTTCGGCGTCATAGACGCGAACTTCACCGGGGAAAATCTCACGGGTCAAGGCCAACACCTGCTGGGTCGTCAGGTCTGACGAAAGGCAGCTCTCGCCCTGACGAAGGTTCACCACAGCCTGTTCCAGTCCCCGGACTCGCACCTTAATCTCGTCGATCTCCCGTTGTACGTCCGATATCGCGATGGTCATGCTCGGCTCCCATGCTCCAAAGGAAAAACGATGTAGGAATCGCCGCCTCATGTCCCGCACACCGCTACTTGCTCGGCAGTTCACTCCTACTGAAGCCTACACGATGAAGCCACGCCCAGGCAAGCCCCGTGCCGGGCATGGCCCTGAGATCCGCAGGCCAGCGCGTGCGGCACGGCTGGGAATCGCGGGGAAGAAGATGCGGCAGTTATTTCTTTGCCGATCGTTGGCGGCCGGGAATATCGACCAGCCGACCGTCGACCAGATGCGTTCCTAGCCCCACTTCAGCTTCAGCGTCGACAACAGCATCTACCTGTCCGCTCGCGACACCGCCGGTTTGGAGCTATTGGCCCAGAGCATCCTAAGTTGTCCGTTCAGCTTGGCCCGCATGGTCCGGCTGACAGACCACTGGTCGGTGCTGTATTGGGCCGATCAGGACCACTGCCGCCGCTTCCTGGGTGCGGTCAGTGCCGACCGGCGAGGCGGACCGCGCCGGAATTTCCACGTCTTCAGCGCCCTCGATTTCCTGGCCGAAGTCACGCAACACATCCCCGACAAGGGCGAACACCTCGTCCGTTATTACGGCTGGTACTCGCATCGTCAGCACGACCTGCTGGCAAACTCGCCCTCGGAGGCCGTTCCGGACAGCGACCCGAAAGCAGTCGACAACTGACGATTGCCGAGTGACAACTGCTCAGATTCTGCGCCACTGCTGCCTTTGGGAGGGCCCGCTCCACACGCTGGCCAGCGCCCGAGGGCCGCCTGATCGAACGCCACAACTCGCCGACGAGCCACGCGACGTGGAATTGGTGCTGGACCCGAAGTTCGCAGCGGTCGAGGCGGTCCAGTCAAGAACGCATCGGTCCCGCGAGCTGCAGTTGGTACTCGAAGAGCGAATTCCTGTAAGGCAAACAGCGGACCCGACCCCCGGGATTTCTTTTGAGCGTTTTCTGCGCCGCCAACCAAGCGAAACGCTCACCGTGCGCGCCAAGATCACAACATTTTCGCGCGTCATTTTCGCGTGTTCGTCGCAACAAATGTCGCCCAAGGCGTGGGTTCCAGGGGGCCTCTTCCCTCGAAGGTATCCACGCCGTCTCGTCCCGTAGCGCAAAATCCATCGCGCCATCCGCACTCCCCGTCCCCGACGATGATTGGACCATTCAAGATACCGGAACACGGCAATACACGCCGCGCACCCTCCCCCGGGACTAGGTTGGTAAAATTAGTAAAAATAGCAGGAAAGTCAGGAAGAAATGGCAGAAAGCGGCAAGAAACGGGCCAGTAGGGTTGCAATCTTCGCGGACGTCGTCCAAAACTCTCATTAAACACAGCGGTCAGACCTTTGCGTCTGAATGGTGGTGTATTGACAGGGGCGGAAAAAATGAGCAAGTTGCCAATTCGACGCATTGTGAAATTCGCCTCCGAGCACCTCTTGACCCAGCAAAAGGAGGCGGTTTTCGGGGCCTTGCTAAAGAACTATCTCTTCACCAAAGGATTCGTTGTCGCCACCCCCGAGCCCGATTTGGGAGATGATCTATGGATCGCGAAGAAGGATGGACGCGAATTACTACGAGTGCAATTGAAGTCAATCCACACCTCGACTGGAGACGAGCCCGGGTTCGTTCCAGCATATAACGCCAGCAATCAGACCAAGCGACTGTTGGAGAAGGTAAATGCACCCGGCTGTGTCTACGTTTTTGGAATGGCGGATTACCGCTTTCACGGCCTTGCCGTTGGTCGTATTGAAAGACGCGGTGGTACGGATGTCCTCCGAACGGAGCCCACCAGAGTTTTCAAGGAAGCGCCGGCGCCCGAAAAAGTACTCGAGCGGGACACGAAAAGTCATGTTGTTCAGGAATACTCGACCGAAACCCGCGGTTTCCATTTCGGCTGCATCCCAAGCAGCTTTTTCCGTGAACGAACCAAGAAATGGGTAGGCAAACCTCGCGGTGGCATTTGGATAAAGGTGTTTGACGAGCCGGCAGTTGGGTTGGATTATGTGGAGTCATTCAGGTATGAAATCGACGGCAAGGATGTCACCCGATTTTTTGGACAAATCACTGCCGGATGGGAAGAATCAATGAACCTGGGCGACACCTAGAACGGGGAAGCGGAAACGAGGGATAAGTCCAAGAAGATGAAAAGGATGAAAAGGACAGGCATTTCTCATGGTGATCCGGGTGGGCCGGCCGTGCCTTATTGGGTGGTCTTGTGGTGAGAGTGAAGTCGCGGCAGGTCAGGCTTGGCTGCCCGAGTTGTTCTGCGGTAGAAATGATTCCGGGCGCCAATTGCGCGGTGCGGTCTGCGGGTGCAGATGGTTTGCGGGTGCGGGTCCAAGAGAGGTGAAGCCCGATCGGACTGGGGTGGCGGGAGCGGTGGGGAGGAAAAATCCGATGATCGGGCTCAGACAGTCGAGCTGGCCACATTGTCGATTGTGTGGACGCTGCACTGCCGGGCGAGTTGCCGTAGTCGTTCACGATCCGCGCTGAAATGGCTGCCCAGCAACCGCCACTTGGCCAACAGCCGCCGCAATCCGCTGGCCCCATACCTCGGCGCTGGTTCCCAAGCGGTCCAGGATCGAGGTCACCTCGCGGCGGATGCGCGTCTTGCCCTGGCGGCACAACCGTCTGGTGTAGTCGATCAGGGTCGTAGGGCATGCACCGCTTCATTCGAAGATCGCCTCCTTGTTCTTGATGACCATACCCTGCTCGGTCTCAATTTGGCGCAGCAGTTGCCGAACTTGCTCTTTGCTCATAACTTGCCTCACCCATAAGCCGCGGAGGATCGCCGGAAGGTCCAAGCAAGGGATCGAACTCTCCCGGCAGAAGTTCCGGGCGCGCTTGTCATTCGTCAACAGACGCGTGCCGGAACGGTGGAGAGCCCACTTCGACCGCTCGACGCAGCTCATTGAACGTCGCGGGCGTGACGTGCAGTAGGTTTGACTGGACCAACTGCCGCAGATAATCGATGGCTCCCACCCGCGCGAAAGTCGAAAGAATGTTGGTGTCCGCCACGATCACGCGTGGGGCTCCCGCAGGAAATCGGCGAGGGCTTCGTCCAGGTGAGCACGTTCGTCGCACTCAACCTCCAACGGAATCCCGCGATCTTGAAGGAGCCGACGGAACGATTCGAAATCTACGCCCGCGATTTCGGCCGCCCGCAGTAGCGACACCGCGCCGGATCGGAACATCTCGATGCCCGCCTCCGTGCGCAAATGCGGCCGAACCGTAAACATGGTCTCCACCGCCTCCCGAAACGCGTGCTCGCGATCTCGAAACATCCCCGCACGGATCACGGCGTCCAGTTCTTGATCAACAATCATGGCAATCTCCATCCGCAACATGGCTCTTCGGGAAGCCATTTTACCGGCAATCGACGATCGGGAGTAGTAAGCGTCAGAAAAGTCGTCAGGAGCCGTTGTTTCGGCTTCTTGGAAGCAAGATTGTTCGGCCAGTCGTACCACTGCACGGTCTCCTCCAGACGCTGCCCCGTGACCGTTGTGTCAGGCTGCACCACCACCACTCTTCGGCTCGTTCAACCTGGGTTTGCACACGGCGCACTGCGCTTCACATAGCGGCTGACGGCGTAGAGATGCTCGTCGTCCTGAACCGGGAACGAATTCCCGCAGAGGGTTCAGCAGTACCGTTTTTTACTGCTCCCGGTCCAATCCACGCTCCATCGTGGACGTCGTCACGTGAGAATCTCCACCGCGATGGTCGGCAGACTCGCAAGTTGCGCGTCGTGGGTTAGGAATAAGCCACAGCCGTGCTCGATCGCGGCTGCCAATTGGATACAGTCGGGCAGCTTGAAACGTAGATTCGAGGCAGCCCGAATCCGAGCCGCTTGCTCACATACGGCAGCGGTTAGCCGTAAGACCCGGATGCCAGGATCGCGGAAGAATGCCTGGTAGTCTGCCAGGATCGCAGCTTGTTGCCTGTGCAACGGCCCGACCAAGCACTCTGCTCGCGACAAGTCGGTCACGGCAATCTCGTCCCCCGCCGTACGCAGGGAAGCCAAGCGGGCCGCCACTTTGCCACCCCAGGTTGGATGCTGCTCGACCAAGTAGATCACGCAGTCCGAATCGAGACAGGCGATCATGTTCCGAGCTCCCTCGCGGCGCGGGCCGCATCCGCCTCGGCCTGGATCTGCTCGATCCGGCGCATGCGTTCTTCCCATTCATCACGGACCACATCCCGATTCGCTGCAACCTCCGCTGCGCTCGGTGGAACGTGGCCACGTGCCCGCTGCCCGCTCCAGATCGCCCGCATGCGTTGCCAAAACGGGTCGTCCCGGGGCAATTCCGGCATGGCGACGACGGTCACCTGGACGGGGCCCGGTGGAATGTCAAGCTTCCCAGGCAATTCAAGTTGGCCGTCCGGCGTTACCAGACCTTCCACAATCACGGCAGAAGGAGTCATCTCGTCACCTCTCTCTTCCTCCGACAAAAACAAAACGTCCAAAGCAAAACGGGCGAAGCCCTATTCCGGCTCGGCTCCCTGAACCCACCCATGCTCGCCGCAGGCCCCGCCCCCAGAGCAGGTCTCCCGGCCTTGCCGAAATCGCCGATCGCGGATCCTCACAGCCCGCATTTTATCAGAAATCCGGCCCACGTCACGGCACAACACCCCAATCCCTCTGCCCGGCGTACCGAGGCGAGCCAGTTCCTTTTCCGCCACCGGAGCAAGCATTGGCCGCTTTGCGATGTTCGAATCACCGTTCGCACAAGAAAGCCCGCCGCATGCAACGCGGCGATTTTCCAGCCTATTTCCGGCGCCGCTTCCGAAGTGATGCTGATCACCGCGACCGTCGCGTTCATCCTGGCCGGCACCGTTGCGTTCAGTCGCCGCGAGTATGTGTGACGGCTGTCGGCCACGCTGGCAGATCGCCGTCGCCGGTCGGCTGGCCGTCTAGCACCCAAGTGAGGTTGAAGCAAGCCAACTGACAACCGGCGTACTGCTGCGCGCCTTCGCCATGTTCGAACTGCAGGTAGATCCAGCCTTCGCTCGACGTTCCGGGGCGGCCGGCGGCCAGCGACGAATAGGCGCTCAATCCTTCATGCACGAGCCGTTTGACGGGCCAGGTCTTTCCGGCATCGAAACTGGCCCAGACGGTCATGCGGATCCGCTCGTGCCCGTCGTGGTCCGCGTTGCTGTACAGCAGGATGTCGCGTCCCTCGATCGGCAGCCGCGTCAAGCCGTTGAACATGCCGAAGTGGCCGTTGTAGTTGGCTCCGCGCCGCTCGGCGCCCCGGTACCGCGGGCCGTCGGGGATCGCCCGGGCGTGAAAGGCGTCGCGCCACGTCAAGCCGCCGTCGTCGCTGTAGGCGAACAGCCGCTCGTGCCGCCACGGCTCGTCGGGGGTGAAGAAGCTCTTGCGCGCCGTGCCGATCAACCGGCCGTCCGACAGCTCGACCAACGCTGCTTCGCCCGTCCCCAGTTCCGCCAGGGTCTGGCCCGGGCGCCAATTCAAGCCGCCGTCGTCGCTGTAGACCGTCAGCGCGCGGCGCTCGGGTGAATTCCGGTACACCCGCGCCGCGCGGATCAGGCGTCCGGCGTGCGGGCCGCGCACCAGCGTCGTGCCATGCTCCATCATGTGCAGCGAGGGGATGAACCCGTCCGAGTCCGGGTGGAACGTGGCATCGGTCGCGTGCCACGTCTTGCCGTGATCCTTGCTGCGGTACACGGTGCGCGGCGCCGTCTGTCCGTCGCGCGGCGGATGCTCGGGATGTGTGAACAGCAGCACGTCGCCTCGCCGCTCGTCCACCAACGCTCCGCCGCCATGGATGCCGTCGCCGACCGGAATCTCCGGCCCCCATGTTCTTCCGCCGTCTGCGCTGCGCCGCACCCGCACCCGCCGGCTGCCCCAGGTGGCCAGCACCGACCCATCCCGCGCGACGACCAGGTTCGGAAATCGCTCGCCGCAGAAAATCGGCTGCATCTCGAAAGCCGCTTCGCCAAGAAAAGGCGCTAGTCCGCTGTCCACGGATCCAGCCTCCGGCGGTTGCCCGGCCGCGACGGCCGATGCTGCCAGACAAGCAATCAAAGTCAGTCTCAGGATCATGGGAGCCTCCTTCATCGATGTCGTTGCGGATGCCGTGGTCAGTTCGACGGGGCCATTTCGGCGGCCATATCCAGCAGGTGGTCGAGGATCTTCTTCTCGGCTTGCGGTTCGAGCGAGTTTGTGGCGGGCCAGGTCTCGTAACCGCCCAACTCGAAGTGCCTCATGGGCGGCAGGTAACCGATGTAGCCGTGGGCCAGTGAGACGACGAACGAGTGGCGCAGCGGGCTGCGCTCTTTGAACGCCAACCCGGTCTCGGCGAACGTTTCGCACGGCGTGGTGCCGATCGCGACGTCACCGATCCGCACGACCTGCAGCGGCACCAGCGCAGGACCCTCGGCCCGGGCGAGCAACTGGACGCGGCCCGCGTAGCTCAGCGGCCGGACGAACTCCGGCGTGGTCGCCCATCTGGCGCCCACCGGGATGTTGCCCGTTTCCAGACGCGGCGCACGCTCCTCGACATCCGCCGCCCACTCGATCAGTTCCGGCTCGACCGGCCGCCACGCGATCTCCGCCTCGCGGAAACGGGCGTCCAGCGGTGCGCGGTCCTGCCACGTCATATCGTCCAGAACCGAATGCACTTTGCCGGCCACGTCCTCCGCCACCTCGCGCATCCGCTGGTAAGGCGGGCGGCTGGGCCGCGGTTTGCGCCGGTCGATGTTGTTGAGGTCACCGCTGGTGCCGTTGGCCAGCATGGCGACAAACGGCGGGTCCTGATGCTCTTGGCCCAAGAGCCGCGTCAAGATCTCGCAGAACATCCCGAAGTAGTCGGCCGAGATATGCGCCGGGCCGGACCCGCCGACGTAGTGCAGCGAATAGGCGCAGTACACCGCGATCAACCGGCCGTCCGGCTCGCGGACGGCAAGGATCGAAACGCCGGGATCGACCGGCCCGACCGGCTCGATCAGATTCGGGCTGGCAACCGGCGGGTTCATCTGAGCCCGGTCGATTTTGCCGAAGGGATTGGGTGAAACCGAACCTTCGCGCATCAACCAGCGGCGGTTATGTACTTGTTCGGGTACGTCCACCGAACCGAAGGCGATCTGGGCCGGCCGCAACAGATTCATCGCCCGCCGGACGCCGTCCGCGATTCGTCGCGCCACGAACCGCTGATAGTCGTCCAATTCCTGTTCGTTCGCGTAGCGGTTCTTGCCGAGCGCCGTGCCCGCGGAATGCGTGTGGGTCGCCGAGATCAAGACGTTCTGCGGCGGAATCCCCGTCGCTTCCTGGATCAACCGCCGCGCCTCGATGCTGACGCTACGGTGCAACCCCAGCAGGTCGCACACGACCAGCGCGATTTTCGTCGTCCCGTCGTCCAGCACCAGACAGCGCGCGTACAGCTCGTCATGCACGTGCTGGGCCGGGTACGGGGCGAACCCGCCCACGATGATCGTGCCCAGATCGGGCGTGATATTGCTGGTCGCCGCACCGGCCTGCAGCGGCGGCGCCCCCGTCACGGCTAAGGCGAGCAATACACAAATAGTACTCATGGTTCATTCTCCTCGATTCAATCGTTTTGGTTGCCAAAACGGAACGGCTTGGTCACCGTTTCTGGCTCTCCGCATAACAAGTCACCTCGCGGTGTGCCCGCCGACGGGTCTGGGTGTCGTAGTGCGAACCGCGGTAGTACATCCGGTACAGGTCGCCGTCGCGAAACACCCAACACGGCACGGCTGGCAACAACCAGGGCGAACGCAAGGACAACAGCACGTCGTATGGCAGCGTCTCCTGTGAAAAGGTGCATGCTCCAGAAGCCCCATTCTGCCGCGCGCGCCGTCCGGCGTCCAGTCCCCGGGTGCCTTTGAGCGCCGGACTGACGTGGATTCTTCCTCCCGGAGCGTCCCAGTCCATCCGTCGCAAAGACACCTCCTCGAATGGCACGATCGTGGCCAGAAATCGGGACCAAGCCACCAGGAACGCTTCGCCCGAAAACGACTCGCGACCCCTTCCGTGAAATGCTACACTAATTCGGTCGCCGGTCCTTCAATGTGGGGAGTGATTCTGTATGCGTATGTTTTCGAAAATCGTTGGGTCGATCAAACAAGGGGTATTGGTCGGCGTTGTGTTGTCCTGGGGCGGCGCCCTGGCGAACGCCGATCACGATTTGCTTGACGCCCGGCAGACGCGGATTGGCCGAGCCGCTCAGACGGCTCGCCAAGCCCGTGAACAGGCCGGGATCGAACCGGGCAAACTGCCGATCGGAGTCTTCGATTCAGGGACGGGTGGTCTGGCCGTGTTGGAAGCCATCTTGACGATCGATGCCTTCGACAACCGAACGGGCCAGCCGTTGCCCTCCGGTGACGGTCAACCGGATCTGGCCGGCCAGGCGTTCATCTACTTGGCCGACCAGGCGAACATGCCTTACGGCAACTATCCGAACGTGGGTCGGCAACCATTCTTGGAAGATCTCATCATTCAAGACGTCCATTTCCTGTTGGGCAACTGCTATTACCCCGACGAACACGGCCCACCAGTCCACGACAAATTGCCGGTCAGGGCCGTGGTGATCGCCTGTAATACGGCTACGGCTTACGGTAAACACCACATCGATCAACTGGTGGAAGCCAGCGGCTTAAATGTTCCTGTGGTTGGCGTGGTCGACGCTGGCGTGCGCGGCGCGCTGGACCGCTTCGCCGATGGTCGTAGCGGTACCATCGGCGTTCTGGCGACCCGAGCGACCGTGCTGGCCGATGCCTACCCGCAGGGAATCGCTGTCGAATTCGACCGTCGAGGTTGGGATCGGAGGCAGCAGAGGATCGACGTTGTCCAACAGGGCTCGTTGGGCCTGGCCGGGGCGATCGATGGCGCGGAAGAGTTCATCATACACAACGCGTCCTCCCACCAGCCGCGAGACGATTACCAAGGCCCATCGTTCGACCATCCGCTGGCCCCCATCGACCCGGAGATCCTGCCGCGCTACGCACTGGATTTCCGGAACCACGGCGTCCTGTTCGACGGCCCGGCAAATCGTCCCACGACGCTGCAGTTGAACAGCGTCATGAACTATCTGCGCTACGATCTGGTTACTCTGTTGGAAACGGTTCGCCGATCGCCTGATCCTCAACCCGTCCGTGCCATCATCCTGGCCTGTACCCATTTCCCCTACCTGCAAGACGCATTCGAGCAACAGTTGCAGCAGTTGTTCGATTATCAGGAGGACGGCCAGTACATCTACCGTGATCTGATCGCCCAGCCGGTGGCTTGGATCGACCCGGCCTATTACACCGCGCGCAAGCTGGTCGTACGCATGATCGATCAGCAGCAACTGGCCCTGAATCAATGTCCGACCACCTCGGCTGACCGGACACGAGCCGATTTCTACATCACCGTACCGTGCCGCACTTGTCCGCAGATCGAACTCACGACCCAGGGCCATTTCACGTTCGACTACAAGTACAGTCCCGATCGCCCCAGCCCTGCTGGCGACTATCGAGCGATCCCCCTGCGGCTCGATCATCTGGACCAGGAATCCAGCGACCGCCTGCGTCAGCAATCCCCCAGCGTTTGGACCTTGCTGACCGACTTTCAGCAAATCCGCTGAACTGCCAACGGCAATTGCAAGATCTTTCAGTGTTGGAAAAGGTCGGTATCCCCTTCCGCGCGATTTGCGATTAGATTCGGACCTCGTACCCAGCATCGCGGCATTCGTATCGTAGGAACGGGGTTGTTGTGGCCTACGGCGCCTAGTATTCGATCAACTCGGGTGTGGCCTGGGGCTGGTCCATTGTGTAGGGCAGCCGATGGACTCGGTCGCCCTGGCGATTGGTGAAGTACAGGTACGAACGCGTGTAGGTGTACCAGTTACCATCGGCCCACATCGCGTAGAACTCGTCGGCGGCATCGACCGGGCGTCGGACGTAGCTGTGGTTCCGAGGGCTGTCGCGGGTTACATCACGCGTCTTCATCCACGTTTGGCCTCGGTCCCGGCTGGTCCACACAGCGACCTCGCCACCCGTCCCCCACCGCTGCGGACCCGGTTCGCTGGGTCCGATGAAGCGCAACGTGCCGTCCGGTTCGACGTACAAGGATCCCATATCATAGTTGTTGGTCGTCGGGGCGATCTCGTGAACCTGCCAAGCTTGGCCGTCCCAGCGTACCAACGTGAACGAACGCGGGTTCCCATAAGGCCCGGGGCGGTGGTCGGCGGATGTGACCATGACAACGACGGGATGGCCGTCCGCGTCCAATTGAATATCGTTCACGTAGACCAATCGTCCAGCGGCCTGAAAGTCATGAGCCAGGGCGGCACCGTGGACGTCGTCGTCGGTCAAAGGGATCTGGACCGTCTGACCGGCCGCCGTCTGCCAGGTCCGGCCCATGTCGCGGGTCTCCAAGTAATACAGATTGGTCCGCCGGTCGACGTTTCCACCAGGGTGCCAACTGAAGGCGGTGAAAACGCGATCATCCCGGGCGTTACTGACTTGGTAGTGGCCTCGCATCCCGGCCAGTTTCTGCGGCTGGTTCCAGCTTCGTCCGTCGGGACTGGTGGCGAAGTACAGTTCTCGGCCGCGGGTATAGCGGGTCTGGAACCACAGGAAGCCCTGTCCCTTGATCCACCACGGTTGCGGGTACGCGAACTCGCCCTCGTACAACCGATCGAAGGCGTCGGTGCTGTACGGCTCGACACTGCGATAGATGAATCCCGGTCGATGCCTGCCGCGGCCGGCTACGAAGACCCACACGTGGCCGTGTTCGTCCAAGGTGATCACCGGATTGTCGTGGGCATCATCCACCCCTTCCTTGTCGTGGACGATCGTCGGCTGGGGCACCATCCCGGTGCGGTGGTCGAAGTACGAGGCCATCGCCAGCAAGTGCCGTTGGTCCTGCTTGGTTCCGCCGTAGGCGAAAAAAGTCTTCTGCACCTCGGGGGCATAGATGGCTCGCGGTATATGCACGGCCTGGTATGTCCCCAAGCCGCCTCCTTGCTTGGGACCGTACTCGTAAGACCGACCCGGGATGATCTCGCCTTTCCAATCGGGGGTGTGAGAGTACCAGAGGCTCTGATAGCCCGGATACTTCTCGCTTGAGACAATCGGCAGGGGCTGGTCCGACGACTGGTCGGCCGCATCCGCCGCATCGGTCGACGCGAGGGTCAGCAACAGCACCGCGAGCAAGCCGGCCACGTATCTGCCGGTACGACAGAACATGCGAGGCGTTCCCTGTGGGCATCGGTCTGGGTGGACGATCATTCTGGCTATCCTTTTCAGAGGCGGTAACAAAACTGGCTTGGGAAACCTTCGGTCGGCGGTTCCGGCGGGGTCAGAGACCCGCGCCGAACGGTGCCCCGCGCCGAACGGCGGGGTCGGGCGTCGTTTTCGGGGAACGATCAACCATGTAGAAACGAGCTTGCCCGAAAACGACTCCCGACCCCTTTCCGGTTCCGCCAAAATCTACTTGGCCGGATGCACATTGGGATTTGCAAACCAGCAAGCACAAATCCACGGACCGCGCGGGAACAGGCTTGTCCCGCACGGTATCCTGATTCAACGGTCCAGCGGTTCGGGACGCGCGAATTCTTCGTCCATCGTGTAGGGAAGCTGCCAGACTCGGTCGCCTTTCTTGTTGGCAAAATACAGGTAGGACGGCGAGAGTTCATCCGGATTCCCGTCGGCCCAGTAGGCGTAAAAGTCCTCGTGGGCGTTCACGGGACGGCGAACGTAATGATGGTTGGTCGGGCTATCCCGAGTGACATCACGCTCTTTGGTCCACGAGTTCCCTTGATCTTCGCTTCTCCAGATGGCCACCTCGCCACCGGTACCCCACCGCTGCGGCCCCGTTTCGGCCGGGGCGAAAACCCGCCACACGTCATCCTCGATGTGGATCGAGCCCACGTCGTAGTTGTGTGTCGTGCGGGTGACCTCGCTGAACTGCCATGCCTGGCCGTCCCAGCGGGCCACGGTTTGATATCGCGGCTCTCCCGGCGGTCCCGGTTGATACAAGGCCGCGGTGACGTAGAAGATCACCGGATTGCCGTCGGCGTCCAACTGGGTGTCGTTGATGTAGACCAACCGCCCTTCGGCCTCGTAATTGCGGACCAAAGCAGGAGTCTTCACATCCTCCAGAGGCAGTTCCAGCGGGGTGCCGTCGACGGTGTGCCAGGTGCGTCCCATGTCGCGCGTTTCGGCGTAGTACAGATCGGTCCGCCGATCGACGCTGCCGTCCGGATGCCTCATAAAGGCCGTGATGATTCTTTCGCCGAACTGGTTACTCACCTGGTAATGGCCTCGCATTCCGGCCAGCTTCACCGGCTCGTTCCACGTCCGCCCGTCTTCGCTGGTTTCGAAATACAACTCGCGGCCACGGGTGTACTTCGTGTTCAGGTGAATGAAGCCCTCGCCCTCGACCCACCAGGCTTGAGGGTAAGTGAATTCACCGCGATAAATGCGCTCGAAGGCGTCCGTGCTGTAAGGCTCGACGCTACGGTAGATGAACCCCGGCCGGCTGCGTCCTCGACCGCTGATGAAGACCCACAGGTGGCCGTGTTCATCGATGGTCAGGCTGGGATTGTCGTGCGGGTCGTCGATGCCCTGCTTGTCGTGGACGATCGTCGGTTGCGGGACCTTCCCGGTGCGGTGATCGAAGTACGAGGCCATCGCCAGCAGATAACGTTCGCCGCCTCGGCTGCCGCCGTAGACAAAAAAAGTCTTCTCGACCTCGGGAACATGGATGGCGATCGGAACGTGGTTGGCCGTATACGTTCCCAAGCCACCCGAGTATTTATCGCCGTACTCGCGGAACTGGCCCAGCGTGAACCAGATCCCGCGATAGCCCGGATAATTCCGGTCGGCGATCACGGCCTCGCCTTCCTGTCGATACGTGGCCACCGGCGCATTTTCGAAAGCGCCCTGCCAAATCTCTTTGTCCAAGTTCTTGCTCAGCCAGTGAGCGACAAGCCCGTCCTGCAGCGAAGCGGAGGCATCGCCACGAGCGACCTCGGCTGCCTGGTCGGCGGAAATCGCACGGTTCCAGATACGAATGTCTTCCAACTGGCCGTCCAGCACACGCGTATCGGGTCCCAACGCGCCCAGATACAGCGGCGCATCGCTGCGTGGGATGCGACCCGCCGCCGAGGTGGTACCGACCAATTCGCCATCCTGGTACAGACGGATCTGCTGCCCGTCGTAGGTGCCCAGGTAATGGACCCAGCGGTTGGCGGGCGGGGCCGGAATATTGGCGTGGGTGTATCGCCCGTCAGCGTACTCGACCAACATTCGCACGTTGCCATCGAACAAGTACAGCGTGAACAGCCCCCCAGCCGTTCCCCGGTTGACGAACACCTGCGAGCCGGATGTGTGACGCATTTTCACCCGGGCGGCAATGCTGAAGGAATCCAGGTCAAACGCTGCCGCGTCTTTGACAACGGCCAGCGAACTGATGCCGTCGAAAGACACCCCATCCTCCGATGTCGCCCCGTCAGCCAGGGTTCGATCGGTTGCTGCCAGCATTGCGGCCAGCCCCAACACCAAGCTTCCTAGCATCGCCAATCGTCTGCTCATCGGCATGTTTCGTGTCATCGTTGTTGACTCCTTGGTTGGTACGAACAATGAAAGAGCCCCATCCACCGTCTTGGCCGAAACGGTGGATGGAGCCGGTTAGTCGCATCGGTGAATGGATAAGCTTCAGCAGATCCTGCTCGATCGCGGAAGCAATCGGCAGCAGCTTAACGAAACCCCGAGCGTTGGTCGAATTATTTGGCCTTACGGCATTTGCACGCTTTCACCGCCCTCGATGGATCCGATCGCCCGCCACACGTCCAGGCCGATCGTCTCGGTCACGAACCGAACCGAACCGTCACACAACGCGACTTGCACGCCGCCGGGATGGCGACTGCGCGAGGCGGCCGACTCGTTGTTGCCGTTGATAGGCACGCATGGCATGTTCAACTCGGGCTGATTAGCCGCAGCAGGGCATTGCGTCGCCCGAATGTTGTCCGGTACCGGGCTGTTCGGCGTGTTCAACGTGAAGATCCACGATGCTCCCGGGAAGTCCCGCCAATAGCAACCTCGGAAAGGCCCATCCTCCCTGGCTTCGCGCAACATCTCGCCGAACGCCATGGTATTGCTGGTACCATCCAGGATATGCGCAAAGCCGACCGGCCGATAGCCGAAAGCGGCAGGCTCGTGATCAGCACTCATCAGGCGGGTTGCACCCTTATTCAGATTACCGAAAAAGACTGCGTAGTTCCCCCTTGCGTGAAATCCGTTGCCGCTGCTCTGGATATTGGCTCCCCGGGCGTCGCTTGGACACAACATCGCGGGGACGACATGAGCGGCCGGGGCATCCCTTGTACCCGCGTTGTCCGGCACGTCCATAATCCTACCGTGAGATGGCTGACTTACAAAATCGAACTGATCGTACGTGGCCTGTTGTTCCAGGTACGGATAAAGATGGATGGCCCACGTAAGTCTCGGATAAGCGAATTCGCTTCCCAGGTTGGATTGCAAGACACCCAAGGGAAACACATTGTGCGTGTCGTGGTAGTTGTGCAACGCCAACCCCAATTGCTTCAGGTTGTTGGTGCACTGGGTACGACGTGCCGCTTCCCGCGCCGCCTGTACCGCCGGCAGCAACAAAGCGACCAAGACGCCGATGATCGCAATGACCACCAGCAATTCAACCAATGTAAACCCGACTCGATAACGACGGATCATCATTCACCTCCTAACAAAGAAAAGAAAAAAGAGAAAACTCCCAAGGCGGCAACAAACCATGCCTCCGCACGCTTCGTCACTGCGCCGTCAACTCAAAGTCATGCGACTCGTCACGCTCGGAAATCGTGATTTCGATCCCCGAGCGATATTGTTCCGGTACGATATCGATGGTCTCCGCATATTCGCCACCCTCGGCCTCGTCGGTCAACATCTTGCCCGTCTCTCTGGTAGCATGGATTTGGACCAGAACGCGACCCAACGGTACTGCCGACGCCTCGTAACGACCATTTTGGATTTGCGCGGTCGCCGGCATCCCCGCACCAGTTTCCATGGGGGTAAAACTGATCATTCCCTCCGCGACCGACTCGCCGCCGATCGACACAACGCCTTGGACATTAGCCGTCGGCCCGCCCGAATCACCACATCCGCCGGCCAACAAGGCAAGCACTGAAAAGATCCCAATTTGCCGATAGATCATCGTCTGTTGCTCCCAGTTGATCGCAATCGCAGCTTCCAAGAACTCGTCAAACCAGACCCAGACCCGCGCCAACATCATCATAAGACTCCTAGCCCGACCTGTCAACAACATAGGACGTATTGGGGGATGCCGATTCTGATTTAGAAACGGCTCGAACGGTTTCCTGAAAGGCGCGTGCGACGATCAAGCAGCCAGATTTTCATTTCGGCCCTCTTTCGCGAGTGCGCTGCGGCACCCAATATGGACGGGTATCCGCTGACCGAAAGGCATTGGCATGCTATGATGGGGCTCGACGGTCGGGAGTGTTCGCAGTGATGATCACTCCTTTTGCATTTCTGGCTTGAGTTCGAGGAGTCGATGAAAATGGTTACACGGTTTTCGCGAGGTGTGTGTCTGCTGGCAGCTTTTTGGTGGGGTGGTACCGTGACGGCGGGTGCCGAGCAGACGCCCTCGCTGCGATGGACGATGAAGGTGCTGACGGTCGATTCCAACGAGGGGCTGGATCTGGCCGACTTTAATGGGAACGGGCTGCTGGACGTGGTGGCGGGACGGAACTGGTACGCCGCTCCGGACTTCGTGCCGCGTCCGGTGCGGACGATCGAGGATTGGAGCGGCTACGTCGAAAGCAACGGGTGCTATGCCTACGATGTCGATGGCGACGGGCTGATCGACGTAATCTCCGGATCGTTCCTTCCCACCGAAGTCTACTGGTTCAAGAACCCGGGGCCCGAACTGCTGATGCAAGGCAAGATGTGGGAGCGTCATCTGTTGGTCGACACCGAAACCAGTTTCAATGAAGGGCAGTTGCTGTACGACCTGGACGGCGACGGCGTCCCGGAATGGATCGTCAATTCGTGGCAGAAGAACTCGCCGATGCACGTCTGGAAGTTCACGACCGAAGAACGCCAAGTGACCATCCAGGAGGGCAACAAGGAGCGGACGGAGATTCGTGAAGTGCCGTCGATGAGGAAGATCGTGATCAGCCACGAGGGCAACGCGCATGGGATCGCCGTGGGGGACATCAACAACGACGGCCGGGTGGACATCCTGACCGGCATGGGTTGGTACGAGGCGCCCGAGAGTGATGCGATGGCAGGCAACTGGACGTTTCACCAGGATTGGGAGATGCAAGGCAGCATCCCGATGATCGTGCGCGACTTGGACGGCGACGGCCGCAACGATTTGATCTGGAGTCGAGCCCACGATTTCGGCTTGTACTGGTGGCAGCAACTGCCGCCGGGCGAAGACGGCAAGCTGCGATTCAAGGAGCATCTGATCGACGACCAGTGGTCCCAGGCGCACTGCCTGCACATGGCCGATCTGGACGGGGACGGGCAGGAGGAATTGATCACCGGCAAGCGGGTATTCGCCCATAACGGTCGCGATCCCGGCGCCTTCGATCCGCCTTGCTTGTACTACTACAAATGGCACCCGGACAGACTGGAGTTTACGCGGCACGAGATCAACGTCGGCGATGCGGGCGGTGGGTTGCAGATCCGTACCGGCGACCTGAACGGCAATGGCCGTCTGGACGTCGCGGTGGCTGGCAAGAGCGGCACCTACCTGTTCTTCAACCAGGGGTTTGCCGATTCGCCTGACGCCAATTGATCGCCAGGATCAACCCGAACAGCACCATGCCGCTGCTGTCGACGATGCCGCTGAGGTTTTGCCCTGCGATCTCCAGCCTGGGGATCAGCATCAACAAGGCCGCCACGAACGCCAGCGCTCGCATGGGAGCGCTGAGCGTCGTTTTCAGGTAGCCCGTCAAGCTGGCTGCCAACGCCACGATCCCGGGCACGGCGACGACCAGCGCGACCGCCAGGTCCGGCAGGTCGCCGCGAGTGAACGGCTGGCCGCCTTCGCTCATCAGCAGCAGCGACGGGCGATAGATGAACATGTACGGCAGGGTAAAGCCGACCAGCGCGAAGCGAAACGCGGCCAGCGAGGCGGGCATGATCTTGGCGCCGGCGATCGAAGCCGTCGCATAGGCAGCCAGCGATACGGGCGGCGTGACCATCGACATCATGCCGAAATAGAAGATGAACAGATGGGCGGCCAGCGGGTCGACGCCCATCTCGCCCAGCAGCGAGCCCATCAGCGTGGCCATCAGCAGGTAGCAGACCACCGAAGGCACGCCCATCCCCAATACCAACGAACAGATCATGATTCCGATCAAGGCCAGCAGCAGACTGGATTCCACCACCTGCTTGATCGCCTGGCCAAAGTCATTGGCAATCGGAGTGGTCTGCACGATGCCGATGATGATGCCCACGCACGCGCTGGCCGCCACCAGCGACACGCCGTTCTGAGCCGCTCGCGTCATGGCCTGCAACATGCCGGGCCGCCAGTTGGTATGCAGCAGGGCGAAAATCAACATCCCGATCATGCCCAGGATCGAGGAGCTGAGCAGCGAATCGAATACCATACGGCCGGCGACCGTACCTTCGACGGGATGACGCCACGAGGGGGCCATCAAAAACTCCAACCAACGGCCTGGCGACGCCGCCGCGGGGACCAACAGGCCAACGGCTTGATGCAACACGACCACTGCGGCGAAACAGGTCAATGCCAGCACGCGAGCTTGCATCGGGAGCTGCAGTCGAGGTCGCATGGCGGTCAGCAACAGAATCCAGACCAGCGATCCGGTCACGGCTTTGAAAGCCGAAAAACCCAGCAGCAACAGGCCGACCAGGGCGCCCAAGGCACCGAAGAAAACCAGCGCTTCGTACTCCCAGATCCGAGGCCGAGCCTGTTCGTCCTGGTCCGTCGCGCGAGCACCGATGCGTCGCGAGTACAGATGGACGATCATCCACAACGAGAAGTAATACAGGATGGCGGGGATCAACGCGGCGCGCGCGATGTCCAGGAACGTCAACTGCGGCTGGCCCGGGCCGCGATCGACGAACTCCAGCATCATGTAGGCGCCCGCGCCCATGATCGGTGGCACCAGGGTCCCGCCGGAAGCCGCCGCCGCTTCGATGCCCGCCGCCACGTGCCGCTGGAACCCGGCGCTGCGCATCATCGGGATGGTGAACGATCCCGTCGTCACCGCGTTGGCCACGGCGCTGCCGGACAACGACCCCATCAGGCCGCTGCTGAGCACCGAGACTTTGGCCGGTCCGCCCGGCGTCCCGCCGAACACCCGTTGCGAAAAATCGATGATAAATTGCGTGGCGCCGGACATTTCCAGGAACGATCCGAACAGCACGAACAGAAAGACGTACGTGAACATCACCCCGGCGGCCGGACCCAGCACGCCCAACGATTGCAGGAAAGTCGATCCGATGATCTGTTGTGTGTCCAGCCCGCGGTGGGGCAGCAGCCAATCGGGCAGATCGGGCGCAAACCAGGCGTGCAGCACGAAGGCCATGGCCAGCGCCGGAACGATCCAGCCGATACTGCGCCGCGCCGCCTCGAGCACCAAAACCAGACCGATTCCGCCGATGATGAAATCCAGCGTTTTCTCCTGGCCGGCGCGATTGCCCAACGATTGGCCGCCCAGCCAGAGATGCTCGCGGAACCAGGGCCAAGGTTCGGTCTGGACGAAAACGTAGCCGAAGCAGACCGCGGTCATCGCGGCCAACGCGATGCTGACGATGCGGTCGGCCAGCCAGATCGTATGAGCGCGTCGCCATAGCGGTCGATCCAACGGGTCGGCCAAGTCTTCTGGATGCCGGATCGCTCGCCAAGCCGGACAGGTCAGAAAGCACAAGATCATCCCCAACATCACGAAGATGGCCAACGCCGACTGCGGTTGCAGCAGGTTGTAGTTCACCGTGATCAAGGTGAAAAAGCACAGGGCCACGCTCAGCGCGGTGACGATCCACCAGCCGCTTTGCTTCGACACCGATGCCCTCCGTTCGGCTTTTGTCATGTCCAGTCCCCGCCAACACAGCTTAGGATCGTCGCAGAATTAACTGTCGGTTCTTAAGTAAGCGGCACGGCGCTAGCCGCCGGTCAGTTATTGTGTAAGCGGCACGGCGCTAGCCGCCGGTCAGTTATTGCGTAAGCGGCACGGCGCTAGCCGCCGGTCTGTTATTGCGTGAGCGGCTCGGCGCTAGCCGCCGGTCTGTTATTGCGTGAGCGGCTCGGCGCTAGCCGCCGGTCTGTTATTGCGTGAGCGGCTCGGCGCTAGCCGCCGGTCTGTTCACTGCACGGGAACCGGTGGCTAGCGCCATTCCGCTCAGAAAGTCATTATCGACCAACTTCTCAGGTTTCCTCGTCGGGCTGTGGCACCGATTCGGACTCTTCGTCCTGCCAGATGCCGATCTCCCGATAGAAGCGGATCGCCCCCGGGTGGAACGGCGTGCCGGTGAACCGAGCCGCATTCTGTTCGTTGATCGACAATCCGGCTCGATGCTGTTTGGCGATCTCTGCGCGATTCTCCCAGATCGTCTTGGTGATCTGGTAGATCAGTTCTTCGTCTTCCGAGGCCGAAGCGATCAGATGCATCGACCCGACGTTCATGGCCACAAAGTCCTCGGTCATGCCGCGGTACGTTGGTTTGCCATCGCGCGTCTTGGCCGGGATGATCATTTCCTCGTAGAAGGGATAATCTGCGATCAACTGTTGTCGGATCGCAGGTTCGTACGGCACGAAAAAGATGTCATGCGTCGTCGTCGCCTGGGTCACAGCCGGTGTCGGGATGGCGCCGCCCATGAACGCGGCGTCTGCCGCCCCGTCGCCCAACAGCGATACCGCTTCCGAATACGTGGCCTGGATCGGCGTGAATTCCTGTTCGCCATCGCGATAGGTCACCCCATGCTCGGTCATCAACGGTCCCAGGAACATCTCGAAACCCGCCCCCGGCGGCCCGACGACCACCCGCTTGTTCTTCAAGTCCGCCAGGGTTCGTATCCCCGAGTCCTTTTGGGTGATGAACAAGCCGACGTTCGGCGCCAATGTCACCACGGCTCGAAGATCGTAAGGCTTTTCCCAGGCGCCTTCGCCTCGCACCGCGTAGTAGGTGATCGCCGAATTGGACATCGCCAATTGGATCGCCCCGGAATCCAGTTCGCGGATATTCTGCTGCGATCCCATCGTGCCCTTCGATTGCACTCGCCAAGCACTTTCGCCCCGGAACTCGTTCAACACCGACGCGATGGCATCGCCCACCGGACGGAACGCTCCGCCCGTCGGCGCGGTTCCCAACGTCACAAACTGACGCCGCTCGGAAGGTCCCCCGCAACCCGACAAGGGCAACAGCAGTCCCACGAATATCAAGAATAGGCCTGTTGCCCACGTCCAACCATGCCAGTTCATCAAATCTTCTCCATTACAGCCAACCGACTTTCGATGTCCGTACGCGTTTGCACCGACGCTCAATCGGTTGATTATAGCAGCCAGTGAAACGGTGAGCACCTGGGTAGATGTCTTTCGACTGATATGTTGGCGGTGGGGTGATGGCCGTTTTCTGGGATTGCCGGGATAAGCGGCTGGTTGCGAAGCCGAGCACGTTCCGATATCGTTAGCGATTGATCTTGTTTGCGGGATATTTCGATCACTTCTTGGGAGTTGCAGCGATGAACCGATGGGGCTCGATTTGGGTCAGGTCCCTGACCCTGGTGGCGGTGTTCTGGACCGTTTCGTCCTGGACAGTTTCGATTTCTGCACAGGTGCGTCTGCCATCGATACTGGGCGATCACATGGTCCTGCAACGCGAACGCCCCGTTACTCTTTGGGGCTGGGATGATGCTGGCGCTGGCGTGACGGTGACGTTGGGCCAAACCATCGCGAAGGCCACGACCGACCAGGATGGGCGGTGGGCGGTGCAATTGCCTGCGATGGCCGCTGGGGGGCCGCATACCATCACGATCGAAGGCACCAGCACCGTGACGCTGAAGGATGTGCTGGTTGGCGAGGTTTGGTTGTGCTCGGGCCAGTCGAACATGGAGTGGACGGTGCTGCGGTCGGCCAATCCTGAAGAGGAAATCGCTGCAGCCGACCATCCGATGATCCGTCACATCAAGGTCGGCCGTGCACCGATGGCGACGCCGCAAGACGACGCACCGGCGGGCGGGTGGCAGGTTTGCAGCCCGGAAACGGCAGGAAATTTCACCGCCGTCGGTTACTACTTTGCTCGCTATCTGAACGGAGAACTGGATGTTCCTATCGGCTTGATCGGTTCCAATTGGGGCGGGACGCGGATCGAGCCGTGGACGCCTCCCGTTGGATTCCAGAGTGTCCCGGCTTTGCAGGAAATCGCCGATGATCTGGAAAACCTGCCCGCAACGAAGGCGGACGGTCAGGTGAACCGTCAGTCACCCTTGGCGCTGTATAACGGCATGATCCACCCTCTGGTTCCCTTCGTCATTCGCGGAGCGATCTGGTACCAGGGCGAATCCAACAACGGCGAAGGCATGTTGTATCACGAGAAAAAGAAGGCCCTGATCCATGGTTGGCGTTCGGTGTGGGACGATCCCGACATGCCGTTCTACTATGTCCAGTTGGCGCCGTTTCGCTACAAGGTGGATCCCGAGCGGTTACCGGGGATCTGGGAGGCTCAACTCAAAACGCTGGATGTCCCCCGCACCGGAATGGCGGTCACAGTGGATATCGGTGACGTGACGGACATTCATCCGCTGAACAAGCAGGATGTCGGCAAGCGATTGGCGTTGTGGGCATTGGCCAAGACGTACGGACAATCGGGCTTGGTCTACTCGGGACCGCTGTACCGGTCCATCGAAATCGAGGGCGACCGAGCTGTCATTTCCTTCGACCACGTGGGCGGCGGACTGGTCTCGCGAGACGGTCAGCCGTTGAGCCATTTCCAGGTCGCGGGCGAAGATGGTCGGTTTGTCGAGGCGCAAGCGGAGATCGTCGGGCCAACGGTCGTCGTCTCCGCCGAATCGGTGCCACAGCCCGTCGCGGTTCGCTTCGGCTGGCACCAGGAAGCGGAACCGAACCTTTCGAATCGCGAGGGGCTGCCGGCATCGCCCTTCCGGACCGATTCCTGGTGAGCATCACGGAGAGAAATCATGATCCGCCGTTTCAATGGGAACCGTTTGGGACTTCCACCACTACGCGGGTTCGCACTCATCGTCTTGATCGCCGGCTGTCTCCAGGCAGCCGAATCGCCTCGCCAGCAAACGCGAACGCATGGCCGTCGGGTTCCGGTTCCTTTGGACGCGATCCGTGTCGAGGATGGGGATACGATCAGGATCGTCTGGAAAGGAGGGCCGATCGAAGTGGTTCGGATCTTGGGCATCGACACGCCCGAGACGCAGCAAATCGAGCATGATCTGCCGTTCGACCAACCGTTTGGACCCGAGGCGACGGCGTTCGCTCAAGGCGTCTTCGCGATGGCCGAGCGGGTCGAATTGCTGCGGGCGGCGACCTTGGATCCCTACCAACGGACGCTGGGATACGTGTTCGTCAACGATCGAAACTATTCGGTGCTGGTGCTCCGGGCTCGTTTGGCGGTCGAAACGGTTTCCGTCTTCGGTGACAACGGATTTCCGCAAGAGGCGGCTGATTGCCTGCGAGCTGCCGAGGCGGCGGGTCCGGTGCCGTTCGAGCCGCCGTACCTGTTCCGCCGCCGCATGCGCGAGGTCGCTGAGCAGATGCGAGCCGAAAGGCGATTGCCTCCGAAACGCCGCGATCCGTAGGATTGGCTTTCTAACGGTCCGATCCGGACCGCAGCACGACAACCGATTGGGCGGCGACCAGGTACTGCGGCGATCGGATCAATGGTTGCTGGTCGTCCGCATAGATGTCGTCCGGGCTCTCGCGGCTGGTGTCACAGACCAGATACCAACGGCCGGGTGCGAACGGCTGGATCGTGAACGTGAGGTCTTTTTCGTGAGCATTCATCATCACGTACAAATCGACGTCCTCCTGCGATCGGCCGTCCAGGAAGAAGGCCAGATGCCGGGAATTGGCTGACATGTCCACGTCGCGGCCCGTCCCGTACCAGCGGACATCGTCACGCCAGAAGCGGCTGCGAGCGATCGTGGGATGAGCTTTGCGGAACGCGATCATCAGGCGGAAGAATCGGAAGATGTCGCGATTGGCATCCAAAAGACGCCAGTCCAGCCAAGTCGTCTCGTTGTCCTGGTTGTACGGGTTGTTATTGCCGTGCTGTGTGTTCAGAAACTCGTCGCCCGCGACGAACATGGGCGTGCCGTTGGAGACCATCAACAAGGCGAAAAAATTGCGGACCTGGCGTCGCCGCAACGCCAGCACCTCGGGCGGCGCGCCTTCGTCGCCTTCCCAGCCACAGTTCCAACTGAAGTTCTCGTGGTGTCCGTCGCAATTGTCTTCCCCGTTGGCTTCGTTGTGCCGCACGTTGTACGAGACTTGATCGTACAGTGTAAATCCGTCATGCGAGTTGACGTAATTGACGCTCTGATAAGGATGATAGGCGTTCATCAGATCATCGGGGAACAGATCGTCGCTGCCGTACAGTCGACACATCACGTACCTGACGAAATCGCTGTCGCCACGCACAAAGCGTCGCGTGTCGTCCCGGTACCTGCCGTTCCACTGGAACCATCGTTTTCCGGGAAAGGCCGCGCCCAATTGGATCAACCCGCGCGCATCCCACGGCTCGGCGATCAGCCGGATCTTCCCTAGAGTCGGATCGGAGCGGATGGCCGAGATGATCGCCGAATCTCCCCAGGAAACCGAACCGTCCGAACGTCGATTGAAGACCGACGCCAGATCGAACCGGAACCCGTCAACGTGACAACGCTGGACCCAATGCCGCAGGCTGTCCAGCACCATTCTCGCGACGTACCGGTTTGCACAGTGCAACGTGTTGCCGGTCCCCGAAAAGTTCTGATACGGCCGCTGGGGATCACCGGTTGTCATGTAGTAGGTGCTGTTGTCGATGCCCTTGAAGCTGTAGCACGGCCCGCGATGATCCCCCTCGGCCGTGTGATTGAAGACGACGTCCAAAATGACCTCGATTCCCGCTTCGTGCAACGCCCGAACCATTTCGCGAAACTCGTTGTGCGC
>SKKK01000570.1 GCA_007121535.1 Planctomycetaceae bacterium
CCTACCCCAGAAAATACGAGACGATCTTCTCTTCCCATCCCTTCGAGATCAGCCAACTAATCCGAGACTTACCAAACAAACAATTTGACACTCGAAATCAAATAATTTGACACTTGGCAGCATGGCAACCGGCAGTGGGCAGTGGGCAGTGGGCAGTCGGTCGATCCGGTTCCCTCCCCTTGGATGGGGAGGGTTAGGGAGGGGTGCATGGCAACCGGCAGTGGGCAGTGGGCAGCTCACAATCCGCAATGTTCGCCGAGACGCACCAGGGAACCCCTTGCCTAGGTCGCAAAGGGGACCTGTCCCACTTTTGCGATCTAATTTAGGCCACGAGAATCTCGGCAATCCGTTTCGCCGCTTGACCGTCCCACAGCTCGGGACAGGAACCCTTTTTGTAGGTTCCTTCCAAGACAGCGTTCATGTGAAATCGCAGTTGCTCAGCATCGTTACCGATCAACGTGCTGGTGCCTTGCTGGACCGTCACCGGCCGCTCGGTCGTGCCGCGCATCGTCAAGCAGGGAATCCCTAGCGCCGTCGATTCTTCCTGCAAACCGCCCGAATCCGTGACGATCGCTTTCGCTTGGGATGTCAGCGAAAGGAAGTCCAGATATCCAAGAGGCGGCAGTTCCAGGATTCCTCTGGCATTGCTCAAAACGTCGATAAGATCGTACAACTCGATCTGCTTTCTTGTTCGCGGATGGATGGGAAATACCAGCGGTAGCTCCCGTGAAATGTCCGCCAAGGCATGCAGTAGCTCTGCCAAGGTCTGCGGGTGATCGACGTTCGACGGCCGGTGCAATGTCACCACGCCATAACCCTTCGGCACCAGCGAGTGACGAGACAGAGTATCGCGGCCCCGGGCGGAAGGCAACAGATGCAGCAGGGTGTCGATCATCACGTTGCCGACCAGATGAACATGATCGTCTGCATGCCCTTCGCGGCGCAGATTGTCGATTCCCGCCGGTTCGGAGACCAGCAGCAAATCGGCGATCGAATCGGTCACGATCCGGTTGATCTCTTCGGGCATGCCGCGATCAAAGCTGCGCAGCCCAGCCTCGACGTGAGCCACCGATACGCCCAGTTTGACGGCGGCCAGCGACACAGCCATCGTACTATTCACATCGCCGACAACCACCACGCGGTCGATCTTCCCGTCCGCAACGCAGCTCAACAAGAATTCCTCGGTCCGCTCCAGCACCCTCGCCGTCTGCTGACCGTGCGATCCCGAGCCGACTTCCAAACTGACATCCGGCCGCCGCATCCCCAGATCCTCGAAAAAAACGTCCGACAGCGACGGATCATAATGCTGGCCCGTATGCACCAAGGTCACATCGACCTGCGCGTGAGCCGCCAAAGCCCGCAACAACGGGGCCATCTTCATAAAGTTCGGACGAGCGCCAACGAAACAAGCAAGTTGCATGGAAGAAACTCCGGGTAATTGGGCAGTGGGCAGTGGGCAGTGGGCAGTGGTCAGTGGGCAGTGGGCAGTGGGCAGTGGTCAGTAGTGCGAGGATTGAGCGATTACCGGACTGGAGGAACGAAGCACAAAGAACAAAGAACCGCTCACCGGCTTCACCACTTTGCACTGATCACTTTGCACTTTGCACTTTGCACTTTGCACTTTGCACTTTGCACTTTGCGGTGACGTTCTTCCGCTCACCCCTCCCTAACCCTCCCCATCCAAGGGGAGGGGACCGGACTGACGCACCGACCTACCGACCCACCGACGCACCGACGCACCGACCTACCGACCCACCGACACACCGACCCACCGTCCCACCGACGCACCGGACCCTAATTTCCTTGTTGCGCTTCCGCCAATCGTTGGGCCAGCAGATCATGTTTCTCCGCCAGTTGCTCTTGGCCCAGATTTCGATACACCACTGATAGAGCCTCGTGCAAAGCCACGTTGCGCGGCAAGCCCGGTAGCGCGCGTTCCAGATCATCCAACGCTTCACGATAACGTTGCATCTTCACCAGAATCTGACCCCGAGTATCAAGATAGTTGGCGTCGCGAGGTGAATGCTCCAACACACTGTTGATGATGGTCAGTGCCCGGTCCAAATCGGGTGGATCCGCGTGGGCCAGGATCCAAGCCAAATTGTTGGCAACCGGAGTCAAGGCACTGTCTAATTCATAAGCCCGTTCCAGGTGAAACAAGGCCCTCTCGGGCTTCTCGGCTTCCCAAGCTCGACTGCCCAGCACGAAGTGGACAAACGGCGTCGCATAGCCGCCGACCAGCAACGTCTGAAGCAGCTCTTGGGCTTGCTTGCGATCAGCCGCCGATCCCTGGCCCAGGTCGATCAGACGCAACAGAGCTTGCTGCGAATTGGGATCGTGGCGCAGCGCCAATCGCAACAGCTCGATCTGCTGTGGGTCGGTCTGTCCGGCTTGTGCAGCGACCTGATCAAACCGATTTATCAACGCAGCCGCCAATGCCTGCTGGTATGGACCATCCGGGCGCAGTGCGGCGCCTTCGCTCAAGATCCGCATCGCGCCGTCGAAATCTCCCAAATTCGTCAGGACACTGGCCAAACCAAGTCGCGCCTGATCGTCATTCGGGTTGGCAGCGAGCCGTGTTCGCAGATGGTCGCGAGCTCGTTGAGCCGCGCGCAACGCTTCTTCATTTTGCCCCAGCGAAGCTAGCAGGAAAGCCAATTCGAAGTATAATTCAGGCATCTGTTGGGCGGCCATCTCCAGATGAGGAACCGCCGCGTCGCGACGACCAGTAGCCACGTAGAATTGGGCAAACGTCCAATCAACCTGGGCAGCATTCGGCAGCCTCTGTTTGGCTCGCGTCAAGTGGGCATAGGCCTGCTGCAATGCCGACGGATTCGGCGCGGCGGCTGATTCCAGCAAGATCTGCCTGGCCAGCCAGAGATGAGCTTGTCCGAAACCGGTCGTGTCCAACGGTGCAAGGTTCTCCATGATCGCCGTGGCCCGCTCGGTGTGTCCCAAGTTCGCCAGCGTCACGGCCAGATCGTGACGATTGGCCTCGCTCTGCCGGTCCAAACCGACCAGACGCTCGTAATAGATGCGCGCCGCCGGATAATTTTCCGCTTCCAACGCTCGCCAGGCCGAATTCCGGTATCGATCCACCAGTCGGCCGCGTTCTTGATGAGCCAGTACCGCAACGACGCCAACAGCTCCGAACACCAGCATCGCCGGCATCCCCTGCACAAGATAACGCCACTGACGATGGCGCCATCGATTTGCCAGCCAAAACCCAATGGCCTCGAAGCCACCGACAACTTTCCAGAATACGTACAAGAAGAACCACCACGGCCCACTGACGATGGCGATCAACGATCGCCGCCCCCGCCGCCGTCCGCGTCGCCGCCGCCGCTGCTGCATCCAGTCGCGCAATGCGCGAAACGGCCACAGACGCCCCCATTCAAAACCGGACGAAGACGAGGATACTGACGAACGTCGACGCCGCGACCCCGACGATTTTTGCTTGGAAGAATCGTTCATCCTGATGTACCATGACCTGTGCAAATGCTACGAATTACATTGCCCTGTCTTGTTGGACCGATTTCAAGATATCCTTGATCTCGACCCACGCGATGGCCTGTCCCGACAGATGCCTGCGCACCTGATGAAACAGATCCCGAGCGTCGTCTTTTTGGGCCTCGGACAACGGCAGCGGGCACTCCTGGAACAGCACCAACTGGTATTTGATGCTGTCATCCGCCGCCAAACGCTCGTCCGGTCGGCCCAACGCCTCCTTGATCGGCGCCAATCGTCCAAACAACCGGGCCGTGGGGATCACCGGGCGATGCTCTGAATCAAAAGCAGCGAAGATGACAAAGGCATTCTGCTGCAATTCTTTCGCCAGGATCAGTTCGGTAAACCCGCCCGGGATCGATTCGCCTATTTCCTCGTAGGCCCGGTGTCGGGCCTGATCGGTGCGCCAGCCCCCGCCCCTCAAACAGCCCACCAGATTATGCCACCTCAGGTAAGGACCCTCCAACGACATGCGGACCCGCTGGCCATCCTTTTGATAAGTCCACACGTAGGAAATGTAACTCTGCGGATCGTCCGGACTGCGAATTACCGTTTCATAACCAACTCGCCGCCAATCGCCCATCTGTTCCGGCATGTCAGCCGCGGCCATCGGCTCGATGAACTTGTCCTGCGCCGTTCGGCCTTGAGGCATACTCAATGCCCCCGGGATCAACTGAGCCACCCCCAGCACGCCAAACACGACGATCAACACCAGCGTCTCCCAGCGAGCGGGCTGAGTACGCGGCCGGCGACGTTTCCTTACAGACGATCGGATCGATTCGTCTGCGGTCGCGGCGTCCGCCGTCGATCGATCCGACGCGGAGATCTTGGATTCGTATTTTCCCGCGACCGCCGCCTCTTGACGACTCTTGCCGCCAATCCATCGCCCGAACCAACGCTTGAAAAAGCTCCGTCGTCCTTTCGATCGCCCCTCATACAGCGGATCGTACCGCCGCTCGGGCAGTAAGAACAGAAACAAACGATCGGTGCTCAATACAAGACCAATCGCCATTAGGAACACCAGCGCCCCCATCAGCTCGTGGCCAATGCCCTCGGTCACCGGCAAATTCCACCGGCTGCCCAGAACGACGATCGCGATCACTCGAAGCGTATTGGCCACTAAAACCCAAAAGACGGCCGCCGCCAACAACAGCGCCCAACGAAACCAACCGCGATGCGACAACACCAGCAGAAACAGCGTACATGCCATGGTCGCAAAGAACGAATGAATCCCGCTGCACGCCTCTTCGATCAAGAACTCATGGCCCGGCAATTCGATCACCACGCCGGAAACCAAGTGCCGCAACCGCATCGCATCCAAAACACCGCTAGCCCACTGTGTCGCGATGTGCTGCATGGACAGGATCAGTTCCCGGTCCATGTTCAACGGCAGCGGAACCACCAGCCATAAAATCAACCATGCCGGCCACACGCGAGCCAACAGACCGGCGCCCCCGAAAAAGTACAGCAGCATCCATGACGACGCCATGACGGCGATGGCAGCCAGCCAAGTCGAATTCATCACCGCAGCACTGGCCAACAGAAAGGCGGCCAGCGACGCCATCAACAGACGCCATTCCCACAGACCGCCCCGAGTCACATCCGCCTCTCTTCCTCGGTGATAACCCAAATAGCCAGCACCCAGCAGCAATAAGGGAAAGAACTGATAATGCTCCGCCGCCCAGAGCCGTGCCGCCAACGGGATCAACATCGGCAGATGCGCCAAGACCACCACCGCCACCCCTGCCGCCATCCACCGCGAGAACGCTTCCGATCTGTCGGACGACAGAACGCCAGCCGTGTTCAACGTTGTCACGCTTGCCATCGCCTACCACCCCTCAATTCGCTCGCATCGCCCAACGAACTGCCTCTGTTCACAAAAACCGACTCGATCCCGTGTTTACAGCTAGTGCGTTGTCCAGACAAGCGATGCGGGTGTGAGCGGCACCGCGGTAGCCGCCGTTTCTGAATTCCACCGGCGGCTAGCGCCGTGCCGCTCACGACCCACCGGCGGCTAGCGCCGTGCCGCTCACGACCCACCGGCGGCTAGCGCCGTGCCGCTCACTAACGCACTGATTTTCAACAAGGAATTCTTCCGACAACTATACCCCAATTATTCAGGTCAAGCCAAAAAAAAAGGCCGAGCGAGCTACCGGAAATCACCGATTCCCCGAAACTCGCTCGACCCGCTCGTTCACAAGTCGACCTACCACCCACGTTCACCGTCCAGGCAAAATCGCACCTGAACCAGTTCACCCCCGCTAGGATGACTGCTGTTCGGCCGCCTTCTGCTTACGCCGCTTCCAGCCGTAACCGGCACCGCCAACCACCATTGCCAGACCAAGCAAAACCAGAGAACCCGGCTCGGGACTAGTTGTGGGAACCGTGGTTTGCGGCCCCGTTGCACCCCCAACAACCGTTCCAGCCGTACCCCACGTGAGCAGATTCGGATCGCTTTCGCTCGTCAAGACGAGCACACTTGAAAACTGGTTGGCTTGGATTGCATTGACGAACGACCATTGGAAAAAGGCGGTAGTTGGACTGGTGATCGCCCCATCCAGAAGACTCGCGGCTCCTGCCTGGGTTACGAACGAAGACGGAGGCGCAGACAGTTGTCCATCGGTTCGGACGTCTCCGGGACTACCAAATGGTGCAGCTTCCGTGCCGAGAGTCTGATTGCCCGACGGTCCTACCGCAACATTCAGACTATCTCTAAACACCCATCCATCCAAGAATCCGATCCCGTTCCATGCCACCGGTCCAGCAGAGGCGACGGCAAACTCTGTCAATCTGGCATCGCCCAGACCGTCACGAACTACCTGGTAGAAGAAAACGGCCCTCTCGTACCCGGTTACAGCCTGGCCGGATGGCAAGTTGGAAACCGTCACCCCTAACTCGGACCTCCAGTCTAAGCCTCCCGAATTATCATAGACCGCGAAGTTGACCCAGCCGTCTGCGCTTCCCGGCGTTGCGGACAACCCGGAATTCCCGACAAACCCACTCACAAACGCAGCCTCACTCGGCGGGGCCGAGGCGACGAACCAGCCAACGCTGACTAACAGCAGTAATGCAACTCTTCTCATGGTAGGCTTCTCCTGTGATGTATTCACTTTGTGCAAAACGCGTCTCTTGAAGCAAACTGTTCCTATCTCAAACCGCCTCAGGCAATGCAGCCCGGTCGAATCCGCCTGATACGGCAAGCTATCGAGACTCATCCATCTAACCTAACCGAACATCCATGCAATGCAAGCATAACAGCCAGAATTTTTCGAAAAAATTCCAAAAAAACTGCCAAAACCTCCCATATTTTCGGCAGAACACCCAAATTCCACCACCTGAGGCAAATAGTTCAGGCCAATACGTGGTGCATGCATGAACTCGTCTCAATCTCTGTAGTTTACTTAAATCCCCCTGGAATGCAACGAGAAACTCGGCCGAATTTCGGCAGATTCGGCAAATGTCGTCCGAATTTCGGAAAACCCGTGCTTGTCAGTGGGCCATTGTCACACGATATGCGTGCCCCTCCCCGCATCCGCCTGCAGCCGATCGTTTAACCGTCAGCCGCAGGCGTACGTGCGATCGGTTGACACGAGAATGCTCGCGTACGCCTACGGCTAACGGTTAAAACGAGGAACCCGGCGTCCGCGCCCAGGCTACCCGCGTACGCCTGCGGCTGACCGCTCCCCCCCCCTCCTCTTCAGCTTCCATGCCAACAAGCTGATAACGGCCGTGACGATCAGCACAACCCAGGCCAGCGGCTCGCCGTACACGATCCAGTAGGCGATCAGCTTGGCGTATTCACCGCCATACAACCACACACCATCTCGATAATGCCACCAGTCGTCGGGTCCGAAACCGTCGGTCGGGGCACCGAATACCAAGGGCGTTGCGCCTCGCCCAAGCACTCGCCGCGCGGTCCATCGAGTGCGGCGGACGTGATAATCGTTGGTGATCACCCCGGCCGTCGCCTGGGGATGCTCCTGCAAAAATTCGGCCAGCGCCCGCAGATCGTCCCACGAGCTGTTGGATCGAAGCTGGTCCAACACGATAATCTGCTCCGGCGGCACTCCGCGCAGCGCCAGCACTCGGCGGATAATCTCGTGAGTGGGCGGGACGATCTGGTCCTGGACACCGGGGCGCTCGACATTCGCCGGGATCACGACCGCATCGGCCCATCCGTGTCGGACCAGCGCGGCAGCCGCCAAGGGCCGAGTGTTCTCGGCGCCCGGCATGATCAACAAATAGTCCACCCGCTGCAGCGGCGAACTACACGCCAACCAGCCGCCCGCCGCCCCCAACAACGGCGCGCGAACCGCCCAGAGCACTCCGGCCAGCACCAACGGCACGGTCAGTCGCAAAATCCAGCGTTGATGGAAGAGTTGCATTGGGGGAAGTCAGAAGTCAGAAGTCAGAAGTCAGTGGTCAGTGGTCAGTGGTCAGTTGGCAGTGGTCAGTGGGCAGTTCCGGTTCCCTCCCCTTGGATGGGGAGGGTTAGGGAGGGGTGAACGGGCGACCGGCAGTGGTCAGTGGTCAGTGGTCAGTAGGCAGTAGGCAGTAGGCAGTGGGCAGATCCGGTTCCCTCCCCTTGGATGGGGAGGGTTAGGGAGGGGTGAACGGGCGACCGGCAGTAGGC
>SKKK01000530.1 GCA_007121535.1 Planctomycetaceae bacterium
AACCGGTCTGGAACTGCGGTTTCGCGCTCCGAGGATCGAGCTACCGGCCAGCGGTCGACATCCACTGCCGCGCCAGCGGCCTCGACTTCTTGGCGCAGTCCAAGACGTCGCGTAGAGTCTTCGGATGTAAGATGCGCACGCGGTGCGCGCATGTTGTAGAACGGAATCTATTCCGTTGTCCGTTCCGAACGGAATGAATTCCGTTCTACTTCGGTTGCGGCCGTAGGCCGCGTTAGGATAGAAGAGGACGGTCATGCCGGTGATCCATATCGAACCTATACCGCGATCGATCCGGGTATCCGACCTGCTTGCTTTGCTGCAGAAGGTCGGCGGTTTGGACCGTCAAAGGGTCGGGCGAATCGAGCTGCGCGGTGGGAACGCGACGGTCGAGGTGCCGGAGGGTTGGCAGTTCCGCTTGGCGCGAATGCTGGACGGCCAGGTGCTGGGCAACCGGCCGGTGCGGGTTTGGGCACAGCGAGCAGCGAGTGACAGCGTGGCAGACGAGGACCACTTCCAGCGTTTGGCGCGGCTGTTGGAGTTGGAAGGCGCGGCCGAGGCGCGACAGGCGGCCGAGCGGGCGCGGCGGCTGTCGCCTGCCGATGCGGAACGGTCCGGCACAACGTTGATCGATCTGGTGTTGGTCGACGAGGATTCGGGCTTGGGCGGACGGCGGCTGTGGTCGCTGGGCAAACGCACTCGCGTGCCGCTGCCCTGGACGACGCTGGACGTGGGCAGCCCAGTCGTGCTTTCCGGCGAAGCCAAGCGACCCGGGCCGCCGCTGCGCGGGGTGGTGTTCCGGCGTGACGAAGCGACGATCGGCGTGGCGATGGCCGATTCCGAAAAGGATCCCGGCGATCACGCGACTTGGCGCTTGGATCTGGGCGACGATCAAGTGGCCTTCCAGCGGCAGCGTTCGGCGCTGGAGCGGGCCGCCGCGGCCCGTGGGGACCGGACGGCGAGACTGCGCGATGTGCTGCTTGGCGAGCAAGAACCGGCGTTTTTCGTTGAATCGGACGATCCATCGCTGGACCCGGGGTTGAACGCCGCCCAACAGCAGGCCGTGCAGACGGCGTTGGCCGCGCGCGATGTGGCGCTGATCCACGGCCCGCCGGGGACCGGCAAGACGACGGCGGTGATCGAGTTGATCCGGCGCGCGGTGCGTCGCGGCGAGCGGGTGCTGGCGTGTGCGCCCAGCAACATGGCCGTGGACAATCTGCTGTTGCGACTGGTGGCCGCTGGGCAGCGGGTGGTGCGGCTGGGCCACCCGGCTCGCGTGCTGCCCGAGCTGCGCGAGCATACGCTGGATCTGCTGGTCGAATCGCATTCGGACGTGCGGCTGGCGCGCAAGCTGGTCAAACAAGCGTTGGGGCTGTTCCGACAGGCGGCACGCTACACGCGGGCCAAGCCCGAGCCGGGCGCGCGGCAGGCCACGCGCCAGGAAGCTCGCGAGTTGATGGCCGACGCGCGGCGTTTGGAGAACCAAGCGGTCGCCCATCTGCTGGACACCGCCGACGTGCTGTGCGCTACCACGACCGGATTGGACAGTGAGATCCTCGGCACGCGATTCTTTGACCTGGCCGTGATCGATGAAGCATGCCAGAGCGTCGAACCGGGTTGTTGGATCCCGTTGCTGCGCTGCGACCGAGTCGTGCTGGCCGGCGACCACTGCCAACTGCCGCCCACGGTCGTCAGCCCCGAGGCCGTCGCCGAGGGATTGGGGATCAGTCTGTTCGAGCGGCTGATGGCCAGGTTTGGACCATCCATCTCGCGGCAGTTGACCGTCCAGTACCGCATGAACCAGTCGATCATGGCGTTTCCCTCGCGGGAATTCTACACCGACACGCTGCTGGCCGATCCGTCGGTGCGCGGGCACCGCTTGTCAGATCTGCCCGAAGTGCGGGCGACGCCGCTGACCGAGATGCCCATCGAGTTCATCGACACGGCCGGCGCCGGGTTCGACGAAGAAGTCGAACCGGACGGCGAGAGCCGGTTGAACCGTGAGGAAGCTGCGCTGGTCGCCCGCAAGGTGCGGGAACTGCTGGACGCCGGACTTGCCGCCGCCGACCTGGCCGTCATTGCGCCCTACGGCGCTCAAGTCCGCTTGCTGCGCGAGCTGCTGCCGATCGCCGGATTGGAGATCGACAGTGTGGACGGATTTCAGGGCCGCGAGAAGGAGGCCGTCGTCATCTCGCTGGTCCGCAGCAACGCCGTCGGTCAGATCGGGTTCTTGAGCGACATCCGCCGCATGAACGTCGCCATGACCCGCGCCCGCCGCAAACTGCTGATGATCGGCGACACCGCCACACTCTGCGTTCATCCCTTCTATCAACGCCTGATCGAATACCTGGAAAACCAATCGGCCTACCGCACCGTGTGGGAAGAGCCAAGCTGATAATCAGCCGGCCCGGCACTTCTTGGTGGAATTGGGCGGAAGGGGTCGAGAGTGGGGTGTTCAGGTTGTACTTGTCAAGGTCAATTGGCTCAATCCCATTTTTGTTCCCGTCTTTCGACGTGCTGCGGATTCGAAATCCTCGCCGCTTGCCGGCGAGATCGTTAGGTTTACTGGCCAAGGACTGGCAAGGCTCCCAACCGACCCCGCTCTTGGCCTGCGAACCTGAGAACTCTCACCCGGCAAGCGGAGAGGATCTTCTCTCGCACCGGAACGAAAATCGGCACGCCAACGAATTGAAAATCTGGCGAAAATCAAACAAACGGAACACCCCGGGTCGGGAGTCGTTTTTGAATGAGCCGCTTCGCATGTGGCCCTCGAGCGCCGAGCGGGGGGTTCCGTCAGGTCCCGCTCAGCGCGGCGGCGCGAAGAATCGAGTGGCCCGCGGTAACGGGCGATCCATGCGGCGGTGTTCATCGTGCGGCCAGCCATGTCCGTCTGGTTTGGGCTTTCGGCATCCATGCGAGGCCGCCGGGCCCGTGCTCACGCGAAAACCGGACGGTGTTGCAGGCTCGGTAGTTCGAATGCTTCGAATACGGGCTCGAGATCGAAGTCACGCACGATGGTTTCCCGATCCTCGTCCGCGCGTTCGGCGAAGATGCGGTCGACTGCCGAGATCCGGTTGGCGTCGTCGGGAGCGAGCGTCGCAGATACCGGCGCCGTGTCGGTCGGGACGTGGACGCTCCGAGCGGACAGGCTCACAGGATCGCCTATGGCCGAGTCGCTGGCTTGCGGCTCCAACTGTGTCAAGTCGGCCAATCCCAGGACTTCACGGGCCATCGGACTGGCTTCTCCCTCCCCGTGAGCAAACCCGCTGGCCGAACTGTTCAGATAATTGATGACGAACAACGCGTCGCCGGGGGTCAAGAACCCGTCGCCGTTGGCATCGAAAAACGGTGGCGGTGAATCGTTGCCAGTGGGTGGAGGAAGCAGCCGCGGTTCGCTTCGGTTCAACTCGTTGATAATCGTCAGCGCATCCAGCGGTGCGACAAAACCCCGATTGTCGACATCGTAAGGATTATTCGGATTGCGCCACGGCCTCTGTTCCTCCATCGCCGCTTCGATCAGCAATTCCTTGAGCGAGTCATAGTTGCCTGAATCCGCCAAATCATCCTGGTTAAGATTCATTCTGCCGATCTTTTCGTTCGCGCCGTTCAATACCACCACGTCGCGAAAGGACATGCCCCACAGCTCGACGCTGATGTCGGGGAAACCGTTGCCGTCGGCGTCGGTGTCCTGCAGCCAGGGGATATCACGTCCGCTGGTGGCGTTCGCATTGCCGGCTTCCTGATTGGGTTCGTTGATCCCGATCAATTCGATTTCCAACAGGGGATACGTCTGCCTCAACTCGTTTTGCATCTGATCCAAATAGCTGTACTGACTCACGCAGTAGCCGCAGAACGCAGCGCCAAGGTACCACGCAGAAATGCTCTCCAAATAATCGCGGGGCGAAACCTGCTGCTGAAACGTGGTCGACGTCGGATTCTTGTCCATTAGAACAAAGTCGGGCATGGGCCCCGATTCCCCCTCGGCCGCCAAGATCCCGACGGCAGCACCATCGAGCATCTGCCGTTGCTCCAATGCTTCCATGCCCAGGCACCGTGTCCGGGAAGATCCGTGTCGTTTCGAACCTATGCTGCCCTTACGAGCCACTTTCCGTTGCGATGCTTTAATCGTCATATTCGCACCTATCTGTGCTGCACGGGTTCCATTGAAATGATCTACCCCAACTACCCTAAAAATACCGCGAATCGAACATACGTCAAGATCTTAGGACGAAGAGCCGACCACGTCCGTGTCCCCCAGAATAGTGATTCCATCTTCATTCAGGCGAGCGGTAACGGGGGTCCCCAGGCCGGCTTGAAGGCATCGATCGTTCTTTTCCGCGACGATCCCGGCAGCCTCGATTACCCGGACCACATCGCGTTGGCTGGCTGCCGAAGGATAGGTTTCCTCCAATGCTTCCACGGATTGGTCACCCCAACGTCGGCGGATGATGGCCAGCATTCCCGCGATGATCGACGCTTTGCCATAGCCGAAGATCTCCGGATAGCCGCCACGATGATGAATTCGTGCACCGAAGGATGGATTCCGAGTGCGGGAACCGTCGCCGATGATGGCTTCCCGGTATCCCCGATCCTGCTGATCGACCATTCCCCGCCCGTAAATCCCGTAAACTTCGATCTCTTGATTGACCGCCCCTTCGAATTCGGCCGGGTTGATCCAGTGGTTGTTGTAATCACCTCGCATGCCGTCCTGGTAGGTGACGGCCACGTCGATGCTGTCCCAAGTGTCGATGGGGCCACGGCGCGGGAACGTTTCGGGCGCGACGCCGCGCCGCGCGGCGATTTCGCGATGGTGCTGGTCCCAGTGCTTCAGGAGATTCTTCTGACCGGTCGCGAAGACGGCAACCGGCCGGACTTGCAAGTAATGATGCACGACATCCAGCCAATGGCAGCCGACGTAGGCGAACGGATTGCTCTGTTCGGCCCAGGCGAAGATTTCGCTGCTGACGGTCAGCGGTTCCTCCAACACGGCTCGAACGCGGTTGATCTTGCCGTAGCGCTGCCTGGCGTTCTGCATCATCTCGCGGACGAAAGGATCGAACCGCTTGTGCATATCGACCGACACGATTCGCTGCGTCTGTCGGGCGCGAGCGATGATTCGATCCGCATCGGCGATGGTCAGGCACAGGGGCTTCTCGGCGATCACATCACATCCGGCATCCAGCGCATCGAGGATCGGTTGGGTATGCAGGTGATCGGGCGTGGCGACGATGACGACATCCGGTTCGTGTTCGGCCAGGATCTCTTTCCAAACCGCGTCGCCGTAGCAGGCATGGATCGGCAGGTCGGGGAAATCCTGGCGAAACCAATCGACGATCCGTGCGGCGGTTCCCGTCGACCGGCTGCGAGTCCCGACGGCGTTGACACGGATCTTGACATCGGCGACTTCTGCCGCCAGGTGGCTCATTCCGATGCTCGTCAGGGCTCCTGCGATGCCGCCTCGCATCATGTCTTTCAGACTCTGCCCGATCACCTCATCAAAAAACATTCCGCCGCCCAAGACGGCGACGGTCAAGGTTCGATCCCGGGTGCTCATGTCAAGTGCTCCGCGTGCTTTATGGGGGTTACCGAGTGTCCGTGAGGGGCCATCAGGCCAGGGTGCGGTCGTAGTTGAATCGGAACGGCCGCTGATGGGGCAACGGCGGTTGGCTCCATTCGGCGACGGGATCGGGGGAACCGATCAAGTCGACAACCAGATGCCGAGCCAACAACCGCGAATTCTGCGCGCCGCGCAGATCGAAAGGCGTCTCAGGTCGGAAGACCCATAAACCATTCTCACGTCGCGGGATCACGTGGACGTTGCGTCGGTCCGCGAACAATTGCCCCAGGTATTCCGAGGGCAGTTCGACGCGTGACGTCATCAACGGGGGCCGTCCGAAGACGGTCAGCGAGCACGACACGGGGCAGACCGCCGAGATCTGTTCCAGTTGCTTGCGGCCCGCCTCGATCGACAGCGTCACGCATTGGATGCCGCCATGGGCCAAGGTGCGCGCGGCCAGGGAGTTGAGCACGGGCAACCCCAACCCGCTTTCCAAGCGAACGCCGGCGGCGCGTGCCATCCGCCAACCGCCCCAACTATTGACTTCGACCACCGTCCGCAGCTTGCGGCAAGCTTGCAGCAAGGTCTCGATTTGGTCCAACTGGTCCTCGAAGATCACGGACGGCAGCGCCACCACCAACGGGATGCGGCGGCACGCTTTATGGATCGTTCGCAGATTGTCCGCCGTGACGCCCTCGACGATCACCCCGGCGTCGGGACGGATGGTGTCCAGAAACTTCAACGCATCGTCGGCGTGCAACCGCGCCCGATCGGGCGGATCGTTGGGCATGCGCCGATTCGCCGGGTCGGGATCGCCGGGCGCCATGATGGCTCGCACCGATTCAGGCAGTTCGAAATCCAGCGGTGCGCGGTCCTTCTTGACCGCCTGGTGGATGACCGTCGAGACGTGCTGGATCAATTTGTTGGACGCTCGCGGTACGAGCAAGAAGTCCGGATCGTCGGTGGCGGCGTGCGTCAATCGATGCCCGCGCAATGGTTCGGCTTGCAGGTATTGCAGGACGGCGCCGATCGAGATGGCCTTGTAGGCTCGTTTCACCACCGTCTTGGGAATCGACCACTCGAATTGTTGCTCGCGACACACGCAGAGGATCTGCACCCGATCGCCGCCAGCAAGGATCTCCAGTTCGTAGGTGGCCTGGGCGTCGCGAGCGTCAACCGCGGCCTCGGTTCCCGCGTCGCGTGGTGAACGCGGCATCGCGCCCGGGCGGCCAGTGCGGCCTTCGGCCAAACCGGTCAACTGCGTCCGCTGGCCGTCCAGAAAGCCGTCGGTCAGTTGACGTCCGGTATAGGAAGACAGCGGTGCGGCAGTCTCCAGGCCGGGTATCGTCTCGCCCGCCAAAGCACGGCGGTAAAGACCGACCGCCTGGCTGACCCAGTCGGCGGTCTTCAAGCGTCCCTCGATCTTCAACGCCGCAACCCCGGCGGCGCGCAGATCCGCCAATCGATGAGCCGTGCTGAGGTCGCGCATCGAAAGGGGCGTACCGACCGCTTGCTGGTCCACGGTCCACGGGACGCGACAGGGGCTGGTGCACGCGCCTCGATTGCCGCTGCGACCGCCTACCCAACTGGAAAGCAGGCAGCGTCCCGAGACGCAAAAGCACAACGCGCCCTGCACAAACACCTCGGTGCGGACGTTGGGCACGCGGGATGCCGCCGCGATTTCGTCCAGCGTCAACTCGCGGGCCAAGACGACTCGATCCGCGCCCAGATCACCCGCGGCTGCCACGTCGGCGCTGTTGGCGATGCACGTCTGCGTGCTGAAGTGGAATTCGATCTGCGGGTACAGCGGGCGAAGGGCCAGCAACGCCGGATCACGAATCAATACTCCGTCGATCCGGGCTTGGTGAGCCAGGTCCAGCAGCCGAGCTGCCTGAGGCAATTGCGATTCGGCGATGTCGGTGTTTAACGTCAGGTAGACGCGAACGCCTTGCTGGTGAGCCTGCTGGACGACACCCGCCAAGGTTTCGGGCCGAAAGTTCGTGGCCTTTTGCCGAGCGTTCAAGTCGGTCATGCCCAAATAGACCGCATCGGCGCCCGCCAGGATCGCGGCATCCAAGGCAGCCTGATCGCCTGCCGGGGCAAGCAATTCCGGCAGGGGCTGCCCGTCGCCAGAGTCCGTTGGTCGTTGATCGGTGTTCTGCATCGAATGGTGTCCCTGTCCCCGTGTTCCTTACGCGGCCTGATGGCCGCAACCGAAAGTAGGTTGGGTCTCTGACCCGACCCGGTCGGGAGTCCCCACCCAAAGAGACGCTACAGATCGGGAAACGCGGCCTGCAGGTCCAGCGAGTCGCCCATTTCCTGTTGTAACTTCAGCAGTGAGGCGAACAGACGCTTGACGGTCGATTGGTGCTTCGGATCATCCGCCAAATCGATGGTTTCCGCCGGATCGGACTGGACGTGAAAAAGCCGCACTCGTCCGATCGTCGGATACAGGATCAATTTGTAACCGTCCTGGCGGATCATGCGTTGGCGATGCAGATACGCGCCGTAGATAGCGTCATAGTTCCTTTCACGCTGGCCGCGAACGATCGGCATCAGGCTCCGGAATTC
>SKKK01000463.1 GCA_007121535.1 Planctomycetaceae bacterium
CCGACGGCGGCTAGCGCCGTGCCGCTCACTCATCGCGACCCCGAGATTTCGCCTGGACGACGCACTAGGACGATTGGTAACGTCGGAACAGGCTTTTCTCGATCTCGACCAACACGAACACGATCAATCCGACTGTCAGACAGGCCAGCCAAGACAGGGCGTCCAACGGCTCGGTGCCGAACAGATGGTTGATGAACGGCGCATAGGTGAACAGCAGTTGCAGACCGATGGCGATCGCGATCGTCAGGAGCACGACCCTGTTGCCCAGCAGACCTTGAAGCGTGTAGGGAGGGGGCGCGAAAGAACCGAGCGTTCAGCAGATAGGCGATTTCGCCGATCACCAGCGCATTGACAGCCAAGGTTCTGGCGAAGGCCAGCGAGGTTGGATCGTGCATCTGCTCGCGCAGAAACAGCGATCCGGCCCCCAATAGCAGCAGGAGACCGACGAAGCCGATGCGCCAGATTATGAACCCGGTCAGCAGTGGTTCGTCGGTGCATCGCGGCGCATGAGGTCGCCCTCGGCGCGCTCCCAGGCGAAGGCGATGCCAAGCGTGACGGCGGATACCATGTTGACCCACAGGATCTGCACCGGGGTGATCGGCAGCGCCATGCCGGCCAGAATGGCAACGACGATCGCGGAAGCCTCGGCCGCGTTGATCGGCAGCAAGAAGAGGATCGCTTTTCGAAGGTTGTCGTAGACCCGGCGGCCTTCCTCCACCGCCCGTTCAATCGAGACGAAATTGTCGTCGGCCAGGACCATCGCCGAGGCTTCCCGGGCGGCATCCGTGCCCTTGCGGCCCATGGCGATGCCGATGTCGGCGCGTTTCAACGACGGCGCATCGTTGACTCCGTCCCCGGTCATCGCGGTGACCGAGCCTTCTGCTTGAAGGCATTTCACCAGACGCAGCTTGTGTTCGGGACTCAGGCGCGCAAAGACATCGGTCTTCAAGGCATGGCGGCGCAATTCGTCCTCACCCATCTCTTCCAGCTCGCGGCCAGTCAGGGACTCGCCGGGATTTTTCAGGCCCAGGTCCGCGGCGATCGCCTGGGCGGTCAGTGCATGATCGCCGGTCATCATCTTGACTCGAATACCCGCCTGCTGGCATGCGGCAACGGCCTCGATCGCCTCTTCGCGTGGTGGATCGATCAGTCCGAACAGACCGAGCAGCACCAGATCCCGTTCGACTTCCTGCTGGTCGAGTTCACGGGCTTTTCCATCGATCTCCTAGCGCGCCACGGCCAGTACCCGCTGTCCCCGTTCTGCGATCTCGTCCACGCGTTGCCGCCAACGGTCCGCATCCAAATCCCCGGTTTGGTCGCCGCGCTGCTCGCTTCCACACATCTCGAGGATGCGTTCCGGCGCCCCCTTCACATAGATGCATCGTTTGCCGTTGGGCCCCTCGTCGAGCGTCGCCATGTAGCGGCGCTCGGATGCAAAGGGAATGGCGTCCCACCGCGGGTGTTGTTCGTTTTCGTGCGCGGGATCCTGTTCGGCCCTGTGCGCCAGAACGATCAATGCGACCTCGGTGGGATCGCCTTCGGATTTCCAACCGTCGCCGTCCTGGTCGAACCGGGCGTCGTTGCACAACGTGCCGGCCCGCACCATTTCCAATGCGGCAGGGTGTTCTTCGCGACCGCCGTCGATTCGCCGGTAAGTGCCGCTTCCTGGCTTTGCAGGTTCTTGCTGTGAATCACGCGAATATCGGCTGGGACGCCCTCGCCGGCATCCAGGATCACAAGATCGCCGGGTACGAGTTCCTCGGCGGGGATTCTGGGGCGTCTTCCGCCCCGGACGACCTGGGCTTTGGACGAGAGCATCCCTCGCACCGCCTGCAGCGCCCGTTCGGCTCGGCCCTCCTGAATGAAGCCGATGAACGCGATGATCAAGACGACGCCGAAAATGACACCGCCATCCAGCCACTCGCCTAACGCAGCCGCCAGGCCGGCGGCAACCAGCAACACATAGATGAACGAATTGTTGAACTGGTTGAAAAACCGCATCAGCGCAGTGCGTTCGGACTGGGGCGTGAGCTGATTCGCACCGAAACGTTGGCGACGTTCTTGGATCTCTGTATCGCCCAGTCCTGTCTCGGGATCCGTATCTAGCGCTGACGGCAATTCCTCCGTCGGCATCGCATGCCAGATGGGCTGTTCGCGGTCTGAAGATTCGCGGTTTCGAGCTTCGCTCATCGGAACTTCCTATCCGGTCTTTCCAGGGGGCGGCCACAGAATTCGGGAACGACCCGACCCGGGGGGATTGTCGTGCCACGGTGAAGGCTGCAATTGGAATGCCACAACGAAAGGTGATCGGCAATCAAGGGTTTTCCTGTCGCGAAATCGCCGAGAGCATTGATGCGGCGGAATTCGAGGCAAGTTTCACTGCGGCAGATTGTCGTGGCGATGCGACAGATCGACGGCCATGCCGCGTTGAATCGACAGCACGAGGTTGCAATCCAAGTATCCGTTTCGAGCGCCGGCTGATCGAGGGCGTTCCCGGCGACCGGATGCCGGATTCGGCACGGAATACGGCACGAAATGTGCATGTTGGCTGACAATCTTGTTCGTTTCGCGCGTTCTACCAGGGAGCAGTACCGATGAGAGGACCTGCAATGGAGAATGACGGAGAGCGTGCCTTTTGTTCGCTATCTATGTACCCCTTGGTTTTGGTTCTGCTGGCTGCCCGGCATTTTTCGGCGCGGAAATGCCCGCTGTCAACGCCCAACGCATGCCTTGTTGAACCGTCATGTTCACCGGCTGAACCGCTTCGCGAGGCACTACGAAACAGTAGCCGCCCATCTGGTAACTCCACTGCACATAGACGACCACATGATCCTCCTTCGAAAAGCCGTCCGGTAGATCGCTCAAGTCGTCGCGGGTCACGAATCCCAAGGTCTCCATGTTCGTATGGGGGATTTTGATCAGCACGACCTGATCCAGTTTTCGTTCGACGTCGCCGTCCAGAACGTCCATCAGATCCCGCACGGGGCTGTAGATCGCACCGAACAGTGGAATCCGACGTAGAAGGCTGTCGAAGCTGTCGAGCAGCTTGCGCGTGACCCAGGGGTACATCAGCAGGCCGACGCAAAAGATCCCGACGATGACCAGACCAAGCCCGAGTCCCGGAAGATAGTATTCCTTCGGGATCACCTTCACCAGCAATGCACGTACAACCGCTTCGCCGTCGCGGACGATCCACAGGAAAACGTAGACAGCCGCGAAGAAAGGCAGCACGACCACCAAGCCTTTGAAAAAGGTGCGTGTGAGCAATTTGATCATTGGCCGATTCTCCCTGGAGCATGTGATCTTGTCAGAATTCAGAGCGTAAGTAGGGCAACGATTTCCGTCAACTGTGCATTGGGCTTTGTCTGTTATGACAGCGGCGAACGGGTGTTTTCAGTCGTTAAAAGGCAGGGTGCTGAAGCGGACCGGGCGGGATGCAAGTAGAAATTGGCGACGCACTGCAGGCTCCGCCATTTTGTCGCACTGCCGCGACAGATGTTGGGAGTTCGCCGCAACGTATCCGAGACCCATACGCGACAATTATTCATTTGGCGATCTTACCGTCTGCGTTTGGCACTCGATATGCACCCACTTTTTCTGATCGACGGTTGATTGATGACCACAGCAACTAAAGGGATTCGAGGAGTAGTCATGTTGAAGAGACAAATGTTTGGAAGTCATTTCGTGACGTTGACGGCAGCCACGTTTCTGCTGGCTTTCCCGATGAACGCCGGCGGGCAGAACGCGTTGGACAGAATCGTCGACGATGCGGAAATTCAGGGCGCTGTCACGGCGGAGCTATCGGAAGAGACGGGGTTGCGGTCCGACGAAGTTCAGGTCGACAGTGCCGAAGGCGTCGTGACGCTCCTCGGGGTGGTGGACAGCTTGGCGGACAAGCGTCAGGCCGTGAATGCGGCCAGGACGATTCGCGGCGTCCGAGCGGTCGTGGACCATCTGTCGGTACGGCCCGCGGATCTGGACGTTGACCGAATCGCCGCGCGAATCAACCAGGTGCTGCGCGACAGCCCGGTGACCGACACGTGGCAGATCGTCGTCGCGGTCGACGAAGCAGCCGTAACGCTTCGAGGTCACGTGGACTCGTACGTCGCGAAGATGCTGGGCGAAGGGATGGTGGCGGAACTCCGGGGTGTGCGGGAGATTGTCAATGATTTGGTCGTGGAACAAGTGACTGAGCGATCCAGCGACGAGATTCAATTGGAAATCGAAAAACGCATCCAGGGCGACCTCTGGTTGATCGACCCCGATATCCGGGTCCTGGTCGATGACGCTCAGGTGACCTTGGTAGGGACGGTCGAGTCCGAGCCAGCCAAGCAGCGTCTATACGGTCTGGCTTGGGTCGCCGGGGTAACGTCCGTGGACGATACGGCAGTTCTTGTCGACTCCCGGACGGACACCGCGATGCGCCGGCACCGGCCCTATGTGCCCGGAAACGACCACGAGATCCTGCTGGCGGTCGAGGCGGCCTTGACACAGGATCCTCGCGTCGATGCCTCACAAGTTCGCGTGCATGTCGAATCAGGCGTGGTAACGCTGGGCGGAACTGTCGGTAGCTTGCAAGCCAAACGGGCAGCCGAGGAAGATGCCAGGAACACGCTGGGCGTCTGGGATGTCGAGAATGCCATCGTGGTGCATCGCGATGATCGACTCAGTTCGGCCGAGATCCAACAATCGATTTCCGCAGCATTGGCACGAGATCGCTATTTGAGCGAATACGACCTGACGGTCGCAGTGGAAGCAAATCGGGCTACCTTGAGGGGAACGGTGCGGTCGGAGTTTGATAAACGTCGCGCGCAGTCCGTGGCGTCCAGCATTGGCGGAGTCTCGGAAGTCCAAAACGATCTGACGGTCGAGTCGGAGCTGCCCGAACCTGTGTCGGATCTGAATCTGAGGTACCGCATCGAGAACCGGCTGTATTGGAGTCCGCTGATCGACGACAGCGAGATCACCGTCGTGGTCAACGATGGTCGTGTCACCCTGACCGGTATCGTCGATTCGCCCAACGCCTTGGAAATCGCGTCTCAAATCGCCTGGGAATCGGGCGCGACCGAGGTGAGCAATCAGATCAGGCTCCGCGAAACTCCATGAACACCCGCCATGCCATGATGCGATCATCTGGCGGACGAGCAGTACGGCAAGTTGGCACATTTGGCCGACGCTTTGTCGCAGTGGATAAAACGGTAGCCGAAATGCTCCGGAATAAAACGACTCACGAGTATTCGTCGGGCTACGGCAAATGAAAGGGATTTCGATCGTCGGACCACAAGTCGGCATGTGGATTGCTACTCCATCCTTTCGCCGTGCAGTAGCGGTGTCGTGGGGTGCCGCGCATCGGTGTCTGAAGCTTGCAGAAACATGAATGGAACGCAAGAACTGGTGGAATCGTTGCAACGTCCCGGCGTGCTTGCCGAGACGGCCGAACGGATCGAATTGCTGCAGACTCACATGTCGTGGATTCTCCTGACCGACCGGCACGCTTACAAGATCAAGAAGCCGGTCGACTTGGGCTTTGCCGATTTCACGACTCTGGAGAAACGACGATATTTCTGTGACGAGGAGTTACGGGTCAATCGACGGCTCGCGCCCCAGTTGTACTTGGCGGTTTTGCCGATCACGGGCACCCGTCAAGCCCCCGTCGTGGGCGGGGACGGCGAGCCGATCGAGTATGCCGTGTACATGAAGCAGTTCCCGCAAAGGGAATTGCTTCCCCACGTACTGGAACGAGGCGAGTTGGGACCGCAACACGTTGAGACTTTGGCGCGTGATGTCGCGGGATTTCACCGACGCGTTGAAGTGGATCGCGACCGGGGTGGGTTCGGCGAACCTGAAAGTATCTGGCGACCGATGCAAGCCAACTTCGAACACTTTGCACAGGCCTTGGATGGCAGGGCCTCGCGGTGCGTCGTGCGGGAAGTAAGGCAGTGGAGCGAAAACGAGTTTGCGGCCAAGCAAGGCGATTTTACCTCGCGGAAACGTGATGGATTTATTCGCGAATGTCATGGGGATATGCACTTAGGCAACATGTTCCGGGAAGGGAATTCCATTACCCTGTTCGATGGGATCGAGTTCAACGAGACGTTTCGCTGGATCGATGTCGTGAATGAGGCCGCGTTTCTGGTCATGGACTTGAAATTCCGGGGGCGAGCGGATCTTGCGCATCGCTTCTTGAATGCCTACTTGCAGCAGACAGGCGATTATCGCGGATTGGTCGTATTTCCCTTTTATCAGGTCTACCGGGCGATGGTACGAGCGAAGGTCAAGGACATTCGCAGTCGCCAGACGCAACTTGCCTCTCGCACGCGAAACGCACTTCGAGTCCAAGTCCGCAATTATCTGGGCTTGGCACGGCAATGCACGGGTGCAACGCACCCGCGACTGCTGATTACGCACGGCGTCGCCGGAACGGGAAAGACCAGGGGCACCGATCCTCTGGTGGATCAATGGGGAGCCATTCGTATCCGATCGGACATCGAGCGGAAACGGCAATTCGGCTACGAGTCCTTGGATCGGACAACGTCGCCAATCGACGGTGGGATCTATGCTCCGGAGGTCACGGATCAGACCTACCAACGGTTGGCGGACTTGGTCGCCACCGTCATTCAAGCAGGATTCTCGGCCATTGCCGACGGCACATTTCTACAGCGCCGTCATCGGGACTTGCTCCGCCGGACGGCCCGGAAGCTGGGCGTGCCGTTTCGCATTCTGGATTTCCGCGCCCGTCCGGAGACCATTCGTCGGCGGATCGTCGATCGTCAGCGTAGAAATTCCGATGCTTCGGAAGCCGATTTGCGGGTATTGACCCGCCAATTGCAGACTCAGCAACCACTGGCTAGCGACGAGCAAGGCGACGTGATCTCCATCGACACGGAAAGCGATCATGATGAGAGCCGCCACGTTCGAGACAGTCTTGTATTCGATTCCGAAAGAAGCCAGCAATTGTTATGAAAACGTATTACCAACAGACGTGTCCGATTTGTGGGCACGTCTTCGATTTGCCCGTTCAGTTGATGGGGTGCGCGGTTGATTGCCCTAATTGTCGGGCTTGGTTTCTGGCGCAGGATCATGCCGATCGTGGGCTTGCGGGCACTCCCCTGGAACCTGCGCCATCGGCGCCACACCAAGATCGCAGAACACCATCCGACAAGGAAGGATGACAGATGACGTTTGCCGAGATCGCGCGGACATGCCTTCAAACCATCCCTTACTCGGACGTCAAGGGCCTGCAATGCGAGTACCACGAAGGGGTGCTCGTGTTGCGCGGCCACGTGTCCACCTACTATCACAAGCAACTGGCGCAAGAGGCAGTGCGCGACATCGATGGCGTCGATTCGGTTGTGAATGTAGTGAAAGTTGTCGGAGCAAACAATTCACCGGCGGCACGGAGGCCGCGGTGATTGGTCGCCAAGGCCAAGGAGATTTCATGCGCAAGTGGATTGCGACGATCGCAGTGGTTGCGTCATTCGGCATCTCGGCCGGACGATGCGACGAATCGCAGGACGCACGCGGTCCAGCGTCCGGGCCGCTGGTGATCGTCCAGCGCGAGGGGCTGACCCTTCACGTGCAGGTTCCGGCACAAGCCGAGCCATAGTGACGAAAGAACAAGGAGACAAACGATGGGACCGTTGTTGGAAGAACTTAATGTTGTGGGAATCATCGGCATCGTGCTGGCGATCGTGGTGTTGTACTTTTTGAGCTGTCTTCGCATCTTTGCGGAGTACGAGCGGGGAGTCGTCTTCCGGCTGGGCCGAGTCCTGTCGCGCCCCAAAGGTCCGGGCTTGGCGTGGGTCTTCTGGCCGATCGACCGCATGGTCCGAGTCAGCTTGCGGACGATCGTACGGGACGTGCCGTCGCAAGACGTCATCACGCGCGACAACGTCTCGGTCAAGGTCAACGCGGTGGTCTACTTCCGCGTGATCGACCCGATGAGAGCGATTTTGGAGGTCGAGAACTTCATGTATGCCACCAGCGAACTGTCGCAAACGACGCTTCGCAGCATCCTGGGCCAGGCGGATCTGGACGATTTGTTGGCCGAACGGGAACGCATCAACCAGCAACTGCAGCAGGTGATGGACGAGCAGAC
>SKKK01000025.1 GCA_007121535.1 Planctomycetaceae bacterium
GAAGTGGCGGTTCAGGGGGATCTCGTAGCCGATCTTGGTTTTGCTCTCGTCAATCCAGGCGTCGGGGACATGGGGGCGGACTTCGCGTAGGACTGCCTGCTCATTGTTCCTCCTCGGCTCGCTGCAGCGATTCCGCACGTCGGGAGACCGCAGTGTGAACTGTCCGATGCTCTCGAATCTTTGGCACGGAAGATAAATCATTGGGTTCCCCAGGCGCCCATGATCCCTTCTCTCCGTGCCCTCCGTGCCTCTGTGTTTCCGATTCCTCGGAACTCAACCTTCGTATCCATTGACAATCCGACTAACGCCGTCCACGAGCCGTTCCTCATGGAAGTTGATCAGCAGTCCAAAACGAAGGTTCAATAAACGCAGGTGGGACAGCGTTTGGGCTTTGTCGACCGGGGCCCAAGGCGTCGGTGGACCTCGATGGCTGCCCCAATAATGGCTTTCGTCAAGTCGTTGACTTGCATCGGACTAACTCCTGATTGTAAAACACAGAGACACAGAGAACACAGAGAAAGGAACGCCCGTCACAGGCGTTTGCCGCATTCATTATCGATCATTCATCCTTTCTCCTCCACCACCTCCCGGAGCATTCGCACAATGTCTCTCTCCAGATCCGCGATCTCGGTCTCGATCACTTCCAACGGTCGTGGCGGTTGGTATTTGTAGAAGTGGCGGTTCAGGGGGATCTCATAGCCGATCTTGGTTTTGCTCTCGTCGATCCAGGCGTCGGGGACGTGGGGGCGGACTTCGCGTTCGAAGTACTCGTGGATGTCTTCCTTCAACGGCACGTTTTCGTAGTCGCGCAACTCGGGATCGGGTTCGGGGTTGCCGCCCTTGTCGGTGCAGATCTCGGCCGTTTCGTCGCGTTCGGATAGCGCCGCCAGGATGGCTTTCTTGATGGCGGCGGGGATTTTCAACTCCGCAGACTCCAGCGCCGTGTCCAGTTCCGCGAGAAAACGATCGCGGCTGCGGTGGACGTGCGTCGCGTCCAGCCCGTTCAGCGCTCGGAGGATCGCATCCTGCAACTGGCGGCCCGCGGCGATTTCCGCCTCGGCGGCCTTCGTGCCTTTCTTCTTCTTCGATGCGGCCAGATTCTCGAATGCGCGTTGCTCGCGCAGACGCTCGATCCGCTCGGGCGATGCCTGGAAATTCATCCGCAACGGCCGCTCGACGGTGATCTTTTGAAACCCGAAGTCCCGGTTGTCGAAGATCTTCGAGTGTTCACCGGTGGCGAAATCTCCGTAGATCCGCGTGATCTCTGCGATGTGTTGGTCAGAGATCTCGTTCCGCTTGTTGTTCAGGCTCTTGCGCATCTTGCGATAGAAGCTCACCGCGTTGATCAATTGGAGCTTCCCGCGCCGCTCCGGGGTCTTGCGGTTGGTGACGATCCAAACGTAGGTGAAGATGCCCGCTGCAAGAACAACAGCGATCCGTCGTTGATCCGAGGCAGCCCGGCGCCGAAGCGTCCCGAAAAACCCTGCTGTTCGTGCTCGCGGCGGATGAAATCCTGCTCAGGCTTCCACTCGACGCCGAACGGTGGGTTGGTGGCCATATAGTCGAACCGTTGTCCGACGAACCCGTCATCCGTAAAGCTGTCGCCAAACACGATGTGGTCGATGTTGTGGCCCTTGATCAGCATGTCGCTGCTGCATATCGCGTAGGACTCGGGATTGTAATCCTGCCCGAAGGCCTCCAGCCGAGCTTCCGGGTTCAGTTCGTGTAGGTACTCGTCCGACCCGGCCAGGATGCCCCCGGTCCCGCTGGCAGGATCCAGCATCGTCTTGACGATCCCTTTGCGAGTCAGTACGTCGCTGTCCGGCTGGAACAACAGGTTGACCATCAGCCGGATGACCTCGCGAGGCGTAAAGTGATCCCCGGCCGTTTCGTTGGCCGCTTCGCTGAATCGCCGGATCAGTTCCTCGAAGATGTAGCCCATCTCAATGTTCGGGACCACATCCGGGTGCAGGTCGATGTCACAGAACTTGGACACCACCAGGAACAGCCGGTTATGCTCGTCCAGCCTGGCGATGTGTTCCTCGAACCCGAACCGTTCGAAGATCTCCCGGACATTGGCCGAGAAATTCTTGATGTAGCTGGCCAGGTTGCGGGCGATCTTGCCCGGATCGTCTTTCAGCCGGGCAAAGTTCAGCTTGCTGGTGTTGTGAAACGGCACGCCCGCCGCCCGGTTCAGGATCGGATCGACGTTCCCGACCTTGCCGCCGGACAGGCTCTGCACCTTCTTCAACACCTTGTCCTTGGTCGGTTCCAGCACACAATCCAGCCGCCGCAACACCGTCAGCGGCAGGATCACCCGCCCATACTGATTCGGCCGATACGGTCCCCGCAGCAAATCCGCCACGCTCCAGAGGAACCCCACCTTGTCCGAGAAGTTTTTCACCGCTGCCAACCCTTCCTTCCTTGGTAACCCATCGCGAGACACATACGCCGGGGCGGCACCAACCAACGTCCGACACTGTGCTACTAATGTCCAAGACCGTTAAACTCTTGACAAAGTCAGCGAGCAACGGAGCGGACCAATGCCAGCCGAGCGGTAGCTCGGATTTGGTTGGCGGCCCAGTCGCCCTGCATAAGTCGACTTTAGCCCTACGCCTCGCCGAACCTTGGGGGCACCCCTTTGGAAGTAGCGTAACCACCGCCAAGTCAGTTTTCAACCGTAGGTCGTTCGCACCATGAGTCGAGTCCTGGAGCACTTGGGCTTCCGTCCCAGTGGGAGGGCGCAGTCCTCAACTCCGCGGCCCTTGTCCGCTGCGGAACTGTCCGGGCGTGATGTCGCCGAGCTTCTCCGTTAATCTTCAGCGGCACATCTACCGCTGCTTCGCCTGCGGATCGTCAGGCAATCAGCTCGAACTCTGGGCTGCTGCTGACCGGCCACCCCATCGCAGGAAAACTGGCCCCCTTTCCAGCCGGAATCGGCAGCCGATCTATAGCGGCCGATGGGGGGCGAAAAACAGCGGTTAGCGTCGCGCAGGAAACGGTGTTGACCGACTCCTTACGATCGATCCCGATCGGCGGTGGCCGCGCGGGGCTGGTCTTGGACGATTTGATGCAAGGGCGAAAAGAACAGGGCGCCGGTCGGACAGGCGGCGACGCAACGGGCAGCGACGGATCCGAGAGCCTCTTCCATGGTCCCGTTAAAAGGGACACCGACTCGAACGTCGAAGCCGCGGCCCACAAAGCTCAATCCCAACGCGTCTTCGGCTTGCCCGGCGATTCGGATGCACAGTTCGCAGTTGATGCACTTTCCGGGTTCGTAGATCACTTTGCCTTGCCGATTGACTTGAACGAAGGCGCGCCGGCCGCTCTGGTACCGGGACGAATCGGCCCCGTATTGGGCGGCATAGCGTTCCAAGCGGCAGGTGCCGTGAGCAGGACAGCCGCAGGCCAGGCAGCGATGAGCCTGCTGGGACATGACCGGCAGTTCCAACGACCCGGCGGCTTGATCCACCGGCAACGGCGGTTTGGGCTCGGCCATCGCCAAGAACTCCGGCATCTCTTCTTCCGAAACCTTGCCGATCCGCGACGAGAACGGTCGACTGACCGGCGTGATCGGCCGGTCCATCACGAACTGCGAAATCGCGGCGGCGGCTTCCTTTCCGTCCGCTACGCTACGGACGACCATCCCTCGACCCCGGATGGCATTGCCTGCGGCGAAGATACCCCGCACGTCGGTCTCGAAGGTCTTCGCATTGATCTTGATTCCGCGCTTGGTGACCTCCAGTCCCCAATCGGCGGCCCGGTCCTTGGCTTCGCTGCCCGTGGCTACCAGCACCGCGTCGAACTGCTGTCGCAAATCGTTCATGTCCAATTCGTCGCCCAGTCGCTGGTCGCACCGCAGTTCGACGCCCGTCTGCAGGATCACCTCGATTTCGCCTTCCAACGTGGCGACGGGCAGTTCGTCCGGAAAATCATCGCGCAGCCGCCCACCGGCCCGCTGGGCCGCTTCGAACAGGGTGACTTGGTGTCCTTCGCAGCGGAGATGAAACGCGGCGGCCAGTCCGGTCGGACCGGCGCCGATCACCGCCACGTGCTTTCCCGTGTCCGGGGCACAGGCGGGCAGGTAGGGATTGCCCGAGGCCAGATCCCGGTCAGCAACTTCGCGTTTCAGGTCGCAGACTTCGACCGGCCCGTCCGCACTGCTGCGGCGGCACCCTTTTTCGCATGGCTTGGGGCACACCCGTCCCAAGACGGCGGGCAAGGCGATGTCTTGCTTGATCGTGGCGATGGCGCCGCGGAGATCCTGATCGCCGATCTCGCGCAGCATCAGTTGCACGTCCATGTGGGCGGGACAGGCGAAGAAACAAGGCGCCATGCAATCGCCCACGTGATCGCTGAGCAGCAATTCCAAAGCCGTGCGCCGCAACGCGTGGACTTCGGGAGTCTCGCTTTCAACACGCAACCCGTCGCTGGCGGGCATCCCGCACGACGCCACCACGCGGCCGCTGTCGACCAGCTTGACCACGCAAACCTGGCACGAGGTCGAAGGGAGGTAGCCTTCCAGATAACACAGCGTCGGCACATCGATGCCCAATTGCCGCGCGGCATCCAAGACCGAGGCTCCCGCAGGCACCCGGACCTGCCGCCCGTCGATTGTCAGTTCCAGCGTTCCATTTTGACTCATGCGTAAACTCTTTCCGAACAATTCGCCTTGACAACGAAAGTTGCCTTCTTCTTCCCCGAACCGTCACTCCACGTACACTGCATCTTCCGGGCAGACCTGGACGCAGGTGTCGCAGCGGGTGCATTTTTCCGAATCGATGGTGTGGCGGCGGTAGGGGGTCATCGGGATGGCGTCGACCGGGCAAGCCTGGGCGCACAGCGTGCATCCGATGCAGCGGTCGTTGATCTTGTATTCGATCAGCGACGTGCAGCGGCCGGCCGGGCAGCGGCCTTGCAGATGGGCTTCGTATTCTTTCCGAAAGTATTGCAGGGTTGACAGCACGGGGTTCGGCGCGGTCTTTCCCAGGCCGCACAGGCTGCCGGCACAGACGTCGCGCGACAGATGCTCCAGATGCTCCAGATCGCCCTTCCGCCCTTGGCCTTCGCACAGACGATCCAATACATCCAGCATCCGCCGCGTACCGACTCGGCAAAACGTACACTTTCCACAAGATTGATCCTGGGTGAAGCGCAGGAAGTACCGAGCGATGTCGACCATGCAATCGTCTTCGTCCATCACGACCAGTCCGCCACTGCCCATGATGGCGCCGACACTGGCCAGCGCTTCGTAATCGATCGGGGTATCGGTCAGTTCCGCCGGGACGCAACCGCCGGACGGACCGCCCACCTGGACCGCCTTCAGCCGCTTGCCTCGCGCCACGCCACCGCCCACGTCGTCGATCACCTGCCGCAACGTGACGCCCATCGGCACCTCGATCAAACCGCCTCGCTCGACCTTCCCGGCCAACGCGAAGACTTTCGTTCCCTTGCTCTTGGCGGTTCCCAGCGATGCAAAAGCGTCACCGCCTTGCCGCAGGATCCAGGGCACCATGGCATAGGTTTCGACGTTGTTGATCAACGTAGGTCGCTGCCACAATCCGACCTCGGCCGGATACGGTGGCCGCAGGTGGGGCATCCCTCGTTGGCCTTGCATCGATGCCAACAAGGCAGTCTCTTCGCCGCAGACGAACGCGCCGGCGCCCTCCATGACTCGCAGCTCCAGTGAAAACGGGCTGCCCAAAACGTTCGACCCCAAGATGCCTCGTTGGCGACACACCTCGATCGCCTCGCGGATGCGTTTGACGGCCAACGGGTACTCGGCTCGGATATAAAAGTACCCTTCATGAGCGCCGACGGCCATCGCGCCGATCGCCATGCCTTCGATGATCCGGTAGGGGAAGGATTCCAGCAGCATCCGGTCCATGAACGCACCGGGATCTCCTTCGTCGCCGTTGCAGATCACATACTTTTTCTCACCCGGCATTTCTCGAGCACGTTGCCATTTGATCCCGGTCGGGAATCCGGCGCCGCCGCGACCCCGCAGACCGCTCTGCTGCACCTGATCGATGATACGCAACGGATCGTTCCATTCGATACACTTTTGCAACGCTTCGAACCCGTGATGCCGCTCGTATTCTTCCAGATCCGTCGGATCGATCTGACCACAGTATTCGGTCGCCAGATGCTTCTGCGGCCCGAGAAAGGCGCACACGGGGCCTTCGCGGGGGCTGACCGCCCGATGGATCGTCGGTTCATCGTCGTCGTCCGTCAACAGCCGGTCCAACCAGCGCTGAGCCGTAAAGGTAAACCGCCGCAGCACGCTGGGCGGCTTGAAGTGTTTCATGACCAACGAGGGCACGTCGGCTGGTTGGACGCGGGCGTACAGGCTGCTGTCACCCTGCCGCGGCACCATTTCCACCAGCGGCACCTGATGGCACATTCCGACGCATCCCACACGTTTGATCTCGGCCGGCGCTTGCGTGTCCTGCAGGATATCCCGGATCGCGTCCCGGACCTTGGCGCTGCCTTGCGCCACACAACACGAACCCAGACCAACGCGGATTTCGCCGGCCACCCGGGCCGCACTTTCCCGTCTGGCGGCGGCCGTCTTCCTGGGTGCTCCGTCGTGGTGGCGAGCGAAATCGCGGAGCACACCGGAGACCATCTTCGGGGTCACGTGGCCGTACGTAACTTCGTCGATCTGCACGACGGGGGCCAGCGTGCAACAGCCCAGACAGGCGATCGGCTGGACCGTGTATTGGCCTCCTTCATCGGTATCGATTCCTTGCGGCAGATGCAGTTCGCTACGGAAGGAGTCCAGGACCATCTGCGCGCCTTTGACGTGACAGGCGGTGCCCAGGCAGACATGGATCATGTGCTGTCCCACCGGTTGCCGTCGGAATTGCGTATAGAACGTCGACACGCCTTCGACCGATGCGGGCGTGATGTCGGTCTGATCGCACAGTCGATGCAGGGCTTCGTCCGGCAGGTAACGGTAATGTTCCTGGATGCGTTGCAGGATGGGGATCACGGCTTCGGGTCCGCGTCCGATCTGCTGGATCGTCTCGTCGACAAAGGTCAGGTCAAGGTCAAGGTCAGCCATGGTTCACGGTGTCGTTGAAGGGTTGGGCCCGATACAAATCAAATGGTGTTCGCCGCGGACGATGATCCGGCCGTTCGAGACGATCGGGCTGGTCACGCACGGTTCGCCCAGATGGTTCTCCGCGACGATCTGGCCTTCTTCCGTAGTGGCTTCCACCACGTAGAACTCGCCGTCTTCGCCCAGCAGCAAGATCTGGTCTCCGACCAGAGTCGGCGACGAAACGAACGAGGCGTCGAAATCCAGCTCCCACAGCGGATCGCCGCCTTCGACCGCATCGTAACAGGTCAGGATTCCGTAGGACGCCACCAGCAGCACAAGTTCCTCGGTCGCCAATGGACTGGCCGTGTCGGGCGCACCCAGGTCGGCTTCCCACAGCAGGTGCGTCTGGCTGACATCTCCTTGGCCGTCGGCACGGATCGCCGCCACTCCCGGGAACTCGTTGGCCGCGTACACCGTGTGGCCGACGAAGACGGGCGATGGTCCCACGTCGCCGCGCAAGTTGTCGGCTTGCCACAAGAGGCTGCCATCGGCGGGCGAGTTGGCTTTGACCCAGGGATCGGCACAGGTGATGATCTGCGCTTGGTCGTCGACGTACATCACGATCGGGGAAGACCACGAGTTGGGTACGTCGCGCACGTGCTGCCAGATGGTCCGACCGGTGGCGGCATCCAGCGCGAACAGACGCGACAGTTCTTCGTCTCGGATGCCTTGATCGAATTGCACGATCAACCGGTCCTGGTACATGGCCAGCGAGGACGCGTGCCCGTAGGAGTTTTTGGGAATGCCCAGACTGCGAGCCCAACGCACGCGGCCTTCGAAATCCAGCGCGGCCAGATCGCCGTTGGCAAAGATCGCGTAGACGCGGCGACCGTCGGTTACGGGAGTCGGCGCCGCGTAGCCGGTGGCTTCCATCACCTTGGGAACCTCGGCCGTGCTCTCCGGCGTGCCCGGCACTTCCTTACGCCACACCAATTGTCCCGTCGAGGCGTCGAAGCAGAAGACTTCCCGAGTCTGCTGGTCCGCACCGGTCAGAAAAATGCGATCCTCCCAGAGGATCGGCGAGCTGTTACCCGGCAAGGGAACTTCGGTTTTCCAAAGAATGCCCTCGCCGGTCTCGATCTGCCAATCGCTGGGTAGACGGTCCTGGACGATGCCCCGGCCGTCCCAGCCGCGAAACCGAGGCCAATTGGCTTGCAATTCCTCGTCGCTGGGGAATCCCGGCGGCAGCGGCGGCAGATCCGCGTCGGGTGGCGGTGGCTCAGGCGTTGCGGTCGTATCATCGACGGGATCAGCGTGATGCGCGGGAGCAGCCAGCCCCAACGGCGCGTCCGAGGCCACTTCGCTGCCGATCCAGGCGGCCAGTTGTTGTCGATCGCTGGGCAGGCTGCTGGGCATCATCGCGTACAGTCCCACGACCGCCAGCACCACCAGCCCGCCGAACCCGGCGACCGCCCAGCGGCCCGTCCGCCGATCCTCTTGCTGCAGCTCCTCCGGCGAATCTTGCGGTTCGGGGTGTGGCAAACGCCGGTGCAGCGTCGCGGCCCATTTGGCCATCGCGGCGCAAAGTATCGCGCCGCCAAACATCAGCCAAGTACCCCACCAGGAAAATCGACGACGTTCGAAGTATGCCGTCCGCAACCGTTCGTCCAGAGTCCGAAACTGACCGATCAACGCTTCGCTCCGCGGGTCTTCCCTCAATTGTTGTTTCAGCTCGTAATACGCGGGGGCGTTCAACGGATCGTCCGCGATGCGACGGGTATAGTCGACCAACAGCAGGGCTGCGACCACGGCCACGAACACACCGCTGACCGCAGCACAACGAAACGCCAGCAGGTATTGTTCCCATCGTGTCATGACGTTGGCTTTGCCTCCAGGGTTTCCAGGTCGACCAGTTCGGAGACGTCATCGATCAATCCCAGCCGGACCTGTTCGCCCGGGCAGTACCAATAGCATCGGGCGCAAGACACACAACGGGCTCGATCGGGCCGATACTCGTCGCAACGCCGGTACACCGACAAGCTGATCAACTTGACGGCGACCACCAGCCCCGTCCAAGCGCCCAACAGGATGGCAAACCAACGGACGCGGCTGCGGATGTCGGCCACCATCGCCAGCAGTTCCTCTTTCGGCTGCCCGGTGTTGCGAAACGCCTCGCTGGCATCCGTCATACCTTCGACTTGGCCGGTGTCCTCGGCGTGAATGCGTTCGGCCAAGCGGACGTTGTGGTCCAGTCGCGCCAGCGGGACGGTCATCAACCAACCCAATCCGGCAGCCCCGATCACTAACAGCGGGGCCAGCGCCAGCATGGCCGCCAAACGTCGACGCTCGGGCGGGCGATCCTCACGAGACGGCGGCGTCGAAGGCAGTTCGATGGCCCCATACGGACAACTGTCCTCGCACAGACGGCACTTGATGCATTCGTCGGGCGGGATACGAGCGTGCCACTTGGAGACCTTGGACAAGACGGCCAGGATCGCGCCGTAAGGGCACAGGTAACGGCAATAGGGCCGGCCGACAAAGACTCCCATCACCAGCAGGGCGCCGCCGAAGATCAACATGTTGACATCCCCGCTCAACCGGAATATCGGGACGAACGGGTCATAGCGGCAGATGACGAAGGCTGTACCCGTAGCAGCGTAGAGCACGGCCAAACCCAAGTAGATATAAGGAAACAGCCCCAAGGCATGATCCAACCAGCTAGGTACCCGCACCGTACGCACGGCCACGATTTCCTGGATGGCCCCCAACGGGCAAACGGCCGCGCAGAAAACCCGCCCGAAGAACAGCGTGAACACCAGTGGCAGCAAGAACACCAACACCACCGTCACCGGGATCGCATAGCTGGAATCGAACGCGGCCAGCACCACGTTCTGGATCGATCCGATGGCGCAAATACAGCCCTCGTACAGGAATCCGAACCAGATCAGCGCAGCCACCGTCAGCAGGAACATCGCTCGCCGCGAACGGTTGACCAAGGCGATATACGAGGCGGCGATCAACGCCACCAGCAGCAGGCTCACATTGAACCATTCCCACAGCGGATGATCCGGTGCGGGGGGCATCGAGATCGGAACCTGGTATTCGGTGAAATCGGGAACGGGGATCAGATCGCTGGCGCGAGCGATCGGAGACATCAGGCCGGTTGCCAGGAAAGGAATACCGATTCGGCCTGCGCGTCTTCCTAGCGGCTTGATTTGTCGGGCAGGCGATTTCGATTGATCACGAACGCTAGGCGTCACGGGCGGTCCCTTCGGGTTCTGAGCTGGCGGTTGAAGCCGATCGCTGCTGCTGCCGCCATCGACGTTGGGTCAGTGCTCGTTCCAGCAGCTCGGCCCCTTCGCGGTACATTCCAGCGTCGTCGCCCGCTTCTCGCATCATCCGTCGACCCCGCGCCCCCAACACGGCCTCGGCTCGCCGCTTCAAGATTTCCTTTTGACTGGCCGGAATGCGGTGAAAAGCCTGCGTGGGACAGGCCACCGCGATCGCGCATTCGTTGCAGTCCACGCACCGATCGTGTTCGACTTGCATGTACAGCGACCCGTTCATCAAGGCACAGCCGATCACGCATTTGCCGCAACCGATGCACAGCGGCACATCGATCGTGTACTCGTAGAAGCGCTGCCCCGATTTTTCTTCGATGAACTTCCGCACAAGTGCCCCGGTCGGACACAACTGGTTCTCCGCTGCCGTGTCCAGAGCCAAATAGTTCATCTCGAAATAACCCGTGCAGATATCGCAGAATCCGCACATGTCGAAGCAGTTCACGCACTTGACCGCCGACTCGTCCAGCACACAGTACGTGGCACAATGGCCACATCCGATGCACTGGTCGGGGTCCAGTTGCCATACCATGGGTTCGCCTTCGCTACGACGGCCCGCCAGGAACCCGCCGGCGCCGGCCAAGGCGATCACGCTGGTCGTCCGCAACGCATCGTTCAGGAATCCACGCCGGTCTTTCTTCGAGGAGGTGTCGGCCATCATGCATTCCTCCCATGTTCGCGTCGAGCCTGGTTCGCCTTGGGCAGAACACAATCCTGCCATTGACCGCAGCGCTGGCACACCAGTCGCCGATCGCAACCGTCCGCACGCCCGGGGCGCAGCACCAGTCGGCCGGTCAGCACGGCCAGTACCGTCAGAGCGGCCCAACGGCAGACGGTCGTCAGCCACTGCCGCCGGTGTTCGCCTCGCGGGTTCATCTTGTTATCCGGCATCTGCCATGGCTCCTGATTCCAGAGGTTCGAAAATCCGCACCTGCCGAGTGTTCGGGTCCAGCACCAACACGCGGCCTGTGGCGTCGGCCGCCACGTCAAACGCGCGGGGACTGTGTTCGTCGCGGATCTCCTGACCGCCGCCTCGAGCGGTCAACGAGGCGGTCGCCGCGATCACCGATTCGAATTCGCCCCGGGGGCTGTAGAGCTTGATTCGCGGCAAGCCCTTTTCCGACGTGACGAAACGGCCGTCGGCCAGCACCGTCAGATGCGACGGATTGCAGCATCCAAAGAAGCCCTCGATCCGCGCCGAAGCCTCGCCCCAATGCCCCAACGGATCGCCGTCCAACGTAAAGGCTTCGACCCGCAACGCACCGGGGTTGACCACTCGCAGAATCCCATCTTGCGGCACAACGAGGTCGAAGAATTCGCTGGGGATCACAAAACCGTCGATGCCGCGTCGGTCGTCCGGTTGTCCGATCGTTCCCAACAGACGGCCCGACGCATCCCAACGCACCACGACACGATTGCCTGCGTCGGCGGCCAGCACGTTTTCCTCGAAGACGGCCAACGACGTCAACAGGCTGTCCTGGTTCAACCCCTCCGACCACGAAGCGATCGGCTGGCCGGATGCGTCGAACACTTCCACTCGCGATGCCATCCCCACGTAGATCCGACCGGGAAAATCGTGGTCCTCGCCCGCGACCGCCAGGCTGCGTGGTGCGTCGGGTACGGAAAACGCCTGAGCCATCGTCCCATCCGCCTGGAACATCTGAACCGCACGGTCGCCCGCCACCAGGAATCCGCCATCGGGCTTGGCGGCGATCGCTTGGACCGTCTGCATGCCGACCGGGATTTGAGCGGTCTCGGCATGAGAAACCAGAGCCGGATCGACGGCCGCCAACTCCGATACGTCGAATTCGAATCGAGGCGACAACCCGCTGCCTCGATCCCCCCACGTGTCGACTCGGAAAACGGCCAGCGCCGCGATCAACGCGACAAGCCCCACCACGCCCCAAATCACCCCGGGTGGGAGATTCGTTGGACGCGGTTGTTGCCGATCGTTACTCGGACCCTGTTTGGTTTGGCTCATCATTGCCTCGTTCGTTCAGTTTGCGGATCGCCGCAGATCCAGGCAGGTCATTCGTGTCATGTCGCGGACGATCAACAGGCCCGAAGCGATGGCCATCGGCCCCCATGCTTCGTGTCCGGGATCGTAAACCCTCGTACGCCACACCGGCCGATACTCTTCGGCGGTCGCATCGGCCGCAACCAGTTCCCCGTCTTCACCCAAGATCAGCAACAGATCGTCGGCGATCAAGTAGGGACCATGCCCGAACCGGTCCTGGCCGCTGTTCCAGACTTCGTTCCCCTGCAAGTCCAGGCAGACGAATTGCCCACCCCGGTGTTTTCGGATTCCGAAAATATGCCCCTTGTAGAACACGGGCGTGTGTTGCTCGGAATTGAAGTCTCGCCGATCAAGCTGGCCGTCCGCCCGGGCAAGCATCTGGTCGCCATTCTTTTCCATCTGCAGCCACATGGCTCCCACCGTTCCATAACCGCTGCTGAGCAAGAATCGTCCGTCGGGCAACGGCAACGGTGATGGGCTGGTGGCAAAGTTTTCGGTCCAAGACGTTTCATCCCAAAGCAACGTCCCGTCATCGGCCGCCACGCCCGCCGTACCACCGGTGCCACAATAGACGTACATCCGCTGGCCCTCGAATTCCGCGAGCATCACAGAGCTGTGGGTCTTAACCCAGCCACGGGGGTTCGGCGTTCGCCAAATCTCCTCGCCCGTCCGATAGTCCAACGCCACCAGCAAGCTGTCCGGCCCGCAGGGCGCCAGGATCAGGCGATCCTCGTCCACCAGCGGGCATTGGCCCGTGTACCACTGCCGTTCCTGGCTGCCGTAACGCTGCACCATGCTGAACAACCAGAGATTCTGGCCGGTTTCCGCCTCCCAAGCGGCTACGTGACAGCGAGGCCCGATCGTGATTACCGTGCCGTTGTGAACCACGGGCATCGTGCGAGTGATCCCGTGGTTGGGCGTGATCTGGACCGGATAACTGTTGCGCCAGATCTCTTGGCCATCGCTGAGCGACAGGCAGCGAATCGTATCGGCCAACTCCTGCCGGTCATAGTCCAGGAAAAAGACGCGACCATCAGCGATGGCCGCCGAAGCATAGCCTTCCTCGACTTCAATCTGCCACAGTACCGGCGGGCCATCGGACGGCCATTGCCTGCCTAACGGTACGCCCGCGTCGCAGATCGCATCGCGGCCAGGCCCGCGAAAAGATACCCATTGTCCAGGAATCGATGCCGGGATGCCCGGGCCGAGAATCGGATCGCCCGCAACCAATTCGCGCGGGTCGGTGTCCCCCGATGTTTCCGGTGTTCCATCCTGACCAGGCTCTCGCAACGCAAATTGATCGGATGGTGCCCAAGAAGTCCAGAACAGTAGGACAACAGCCCCGATCACGGCCAGCGAGGCGGGAATGATGCTGGTCAGTTGGCGTTTTTTCATCGAGGATCTATCGTGGATCTTGTTCCGTCAGGTCGCGATGTACGGGCTCCATCACTTTCGTATTACGTTCGATGGCCAGGATGACCGTCCTCTCTTCCAGACCGTCACTGCTGCCCGCAACCACCGGGATCACTTCACGACGTTCGGCAATCGGTCGTTGCACGTGGAACATTCCATCCGGACGCACCTTGACCGGCTGCCCTGCCAGCGTCACAAACGCACCGGGTTGCGTTTTTCCAAAAACGACCAGTTCGGCATCCACTTCGAATGCGAATGGCGCCCGGCGAAACGAAGCCGCGTCGGCGCCGACGCCGAAACGAGTCACCATGGGGGTACCCATCGGACGCCGCAACCGCTCTTCGAACCACTCCTTCAAATCGTCCGACGGTTGATCGCCATACCCGCCGCTCATCGAATAGATCCGCTCGTAGTCCTTGGCAATGTCTTGCCAGTCCTGATCGACGGACCCATTGCCACCCGAACTGGGCGTGGTGACGGTATTGCTGCGCGTCAGAGCCACGAATTGCCCCTGGTCCGATTTGTAGCCAATGTCCACCCGGTAGCTTTTGGGAGGATCTTTCACATCGATGTACCAGCGCGCGACACCGCCATGGATCTCGATCTCGCGCGCCACGCGTTCCGATGTGTTTGTGGTCGACCCGGAGTCCAGTTCGATCAATCGCAGGACCGGCCGCGCGGCATGCCATTGGGCACCCAAGGCCGCTCGTACCCGTTCGACGCTCTTGCGACGGATCTCCCAAGAAGCCTGTAACCAGTACGAGTCCCGGACCAACAAGACGACACGGTCCCGCCGAGGTCCCCCGTTTACCTTGCTGCCATTGCCGTCTTCGTGGACCCGGTCATGAATCGAGGACAAATCCTTCAGCCTGTCGTGTTCGGCATGCACCAACTGAATCTGCTCGGAAATCTGCTGACTGTTCCGCTTCTTCACAGTCTTGGAACCTTTTCCATTTCCATTCTTGGAAGTTCCATTTCCACTCTTGGACGCCCGAGCCGTCGAGCGTGGTGAAGTGGACGTTTTAGCACGAGCCGCTACTTTGCCCCTTCCTTTGGACAGTTTCTTTCCATCTGATTTGCCATTTCCATTCGCCGAACCGTTACTTGCCTCTTTCCGCGAACCGCGTTTAGCCGTTGTGCGACTTCGCGATTTGCGCAACAGAGCGCGTACCAACTGGTCTTTCCGCATTGAATGCCATCCTGTGACCCCCTGGCGCTTGGCCATTTGGGCTAAATCCTGTCGAGTGCGTTCGTGTAAGGTGGCTGCGGTGATCAAGAGACTATACCTCCTCAAGGTGGGTATTGTTGCGCGATTCGATCGCGGCGGTGTGCTCGACAATGCCGATGCCAGTTACTGCTACGAAAGACAACTGCTGCTTGGCCGTCAGCTTTCAGTTTACTCGAAACGCGCGCAGAAGGCAAACATAGGTCTCCCCTAGACGGGGTGCGCATTCGGAAAAAAATGCAAGGTTTCGCGCGGTTTGCCGAGTGACCAATGTCAGGTGCACATTCCAATGATCCATTGGACAAACAACAAAAGGATGGTTCCCATCAGCAAGTTCTCGAAAACCCCTGAATACTGTAGTTCGGGAACCCCACTGAGGACCCTCCTCATCTGAACCACTCGATAAGGAAACTGCAATACGACTAGAAGTAGCACCAGAAAGATACCCGGGTTATAGGTCCATGCTTCCTGCCACCGTCCGTGCATCAAGGCGATGCAGCCACGAGTTAATCCGCAGCCTGGGCATGACATACCAAGCCACTGGAGCGAGACGCAAACAGCGGGCAACGCTAGTTCGATGCCGGGAACGACCACTCGGTTCTGGTCGTCAATGCGCAAAACCGAACCGAGCACCAACACGGCAAGGGCGATCAACAGGTACGTGGCATGATGGCGCAGACGCAACAAAGTCTGCGCGCTGACGGTTCGCGACGGGATCGCTTCCGCATTACAAATGGAATCAGGCGGTGGTCTAACAGAACTCATGTCGGTTCGTCTGCGTCATGGCTGTGGTCGACGGCTTCACCATCGTCAGTTGCTTCGCGTGATGCTTTCAAAGTGGTTTCGAACAGTTCGAGTTGGCGAAGAATCTGTCCCGAGAACGGTTCCAATTGGACGGCCTGACGTTGGACTCGGACTGCTTGCTCGTACCGGCCTTTCGCAAAGTAGCAGCGGCCTAACGTGTCCAGGTAGGCTGCCGTTGCAGGCCGCAGTTCCAAGGATCGCCGACTGCATCGCAAGGCTTCATCGAAGTCGCCTTCGGTGTTGCTGACCAGCCAAGCCAACTGGTTTTTGGACCCGGCCAGTTGCCGATTGTAGATGGCACGCAGCTCTTCGTTCTGAGCGGCAGCGACGGCTTGCTGGCCGGTCCGGATCTGCTGGCGGAAATGCTCGACGGCACTGGCGATCAAACCTCGCGTCTTGTCGTGCCAATCTTCGTCGGATTGCGATGCCCGGTGCATGGCGATCAGCAGATCGGCATCGGTCGGGTCCGCCTCAGCACCTTCCTCCAAGCGTTGGCGTTGCTCGTCGAACTGCCCTCGTCGACGAAGGTCTTCGCCGTAGAAGTAGCTCATTCGCGATCGGATGCTGCCCGGTTCGCGGCCCATGCGCCGGGACAGGTGAGCGATGTTCGGATCCTTTTCCATCGCGTCGACGGCGTTTTGCAACGTTTGGGCCGCTTCCAAATCGCGTTCCATATCATGCAACATTTCCGAGAACAGAAATCGAGCCCGCAAATCGTGTTGCGAACCGGTAGGCCCCAACTGCAGCACGTATCGGTACTCACGCTCGGCCCACTCAAACAAGCCGCGTTCCTGCAACGCGTAGGCCGCCAGAATATGTTCCTGATGATTGCCTTGGTTCTGCTCCAAGGCCCGTGCGGCCGTCTGTTCGGCCAGTTCTTCGCGTCCCTGATTTTGCTGAGCTTCCGCAAGTCGATAAAGCAGGATGGCCGATTCGTTGAACGACTCGGAAAACCGCTCGGCAACCTGCTCGACCAGCGACCAGGCTTCGCGATGGATCAGCCATTCCACGGTCTCCAATAACTGCTCGCGGCTGCCGTCCAGCAAATCGATCGTCCGGGTGATGACCGCCAACGCTTGGTCGTTCCTCCCCAGCCGTTCCAGCAAGTCCGCTTGCCATCGCAACAGGTCGCGCACGATGTCGGGGGCCGATAACTCGGGGGTCAGGTGAAAGGTCTCCAGTTCGTCGCGCACCACCTGTTCCCAAAAATCGAGCAACGCTTCCAGGTCGTCCTGGTGTTGGACGTGCCGCCGCAACCAGTCGGCTGCCAAGCGTCGGCTGGGGCCAAGCTCATCAAGAATCGTTTCGGCCAACTGCGGATCGGCGACGGCGGCATCGTCCGCCATCGTCTGCTTGACGATCGCCAGCACGGCTCGTTTCGATAGCAGGTTGGAATCGTCGAATCGCACGATGCGGCAAAGCGCGGCGATCCCCTGCCCATCGCCCAAGGCCGCCAGTTGCTCCAGCAGATTGCCGCGTTCGGTGACCGTTTTGTCACCGTAGTCTTGCAAGAATTCCCGAACGGCCAGCGGATCGTCGTCACGCGCCCACCGCAAGTCCAGGCTGCCCAGCAGGTAGCGCGAACGGATCGCGATTTCGATGTCGTCGCTGTCCCGGGCCTCGTGCAAGGAATCAAATGCGGACAGCCCCAACCGCTTGAGTTCGGCTTGCGCCCGTTCGCGAACGGCAAACTGCTGAGACCCCAGGTCGGCGATCAACCGGTCGACATCCGCGACAACCGCTCCCTGGCTTTCCGGCCGACGATCCGAATCGGCACCTAACGCTGCCGCAATGCCCACCCAACCAACGATCAGGCAGTGCCAACGAAAGTTCAAATCGTTGGCAAGACGTTCGCGCTTCAAAGTCCCATCTCCCGCTTGACTTGACAAAAGGCGTCGATCGCAAAGTCCAGGTCCCGGGAAGTGTGAGCCGCCGAAATCTGAGTACGAATGCGGGCCTTTCCCTTGGGGACCACGGGATACGAAAATCCGATCACGTAAATGCCTTTTTGCAACAACGCATCGGCCATCCGAGACGCCAACGCTGCGTCGCCCAACATGATCGGAACGATCGGATGCTCGCCCGGAAGAATGTCAAAGCCACTGCCTGCCATCCCCTCGCGGAACTGACGCGTGTTGGCTTCCAGTCGATCGCGCAGCTCGGTGGAGCGTGACAGCAGCTCGATGGCCCGGATCGCCGCTCCGACGATCGGCGGCGGTAACGTGTTCGAGAACAAGTATGGCCGCGATCGCTGGCGAAGCATCTGGATGATCTCTTTCCGCCCACTGGTATAGCCGCCGCTGGCGCCGCCCAACGCTTTGCCCAACGTTCCCGTGATGACGTCGATCCGCTGGCTTACGCCGTGATGTTCCGGCGTACCACGGCCCTTGGGTCCCATGAACCCGACGGCGTGCGAGTCATCGACCATTACCAAAGCGTCGTACGCGTCAGCCAAATCGCAGATTCCTGGCAGATTGGCGATCGAACCGTCCATCGAAAAAACACCATCGGTGGCGATCATGCGAAATCGAGCCGCCGAGGCTTCGCGTAAACGAGCCTCCAGGTCCGCCATGTCGTTGTTGCGATATCGGAATCGAGCGGCTTTGCACAGTCGCACCCCATCGATGATGCTCGCATGATTCAATTCGTCCGATATCACGGCGTCGTCAGGACCCAAAAGCGTTTCGAATAATCCCCCGTTCGCGTCGAAGCATGAGCTGTAAAGGATGGTATCTTCGGTGCCGAGGAATTCGCTGATCTTGTCCTCCAACTCCTTATGAACCGCCTGAGTTCCGCAGATGAAACGTACCGACGCCAACCCATACCCCCAACGGTCCAACGCCTCGTGCGCCGCCGCAATCACTTCGGGATGCCCCGCCAAACCCAGATAGTTGTTCGCGCAGAGGTTCAGAACCGCAGCACCGCTTCCTACGCGAATCCGAGCACTCTGGGGACTCTCAATGACCCGCTCGGCCTTGAACAGACCGGAATCTCTGGTTTCGTCTATTTGGGTGGACAGATATTCCCGCATGGTGCCGTACATTATCGTATTCCCTTTTGCGCGACCCGATTGCCCATTTCGATTTCGTTACCCGGGTCCAGACCGACGAGGCGGTTTTCGCCTGAGTTGACCGATCGGCACTCGACAGCCCGATCAAAGTCGACTAGAATCCGCGATTCGTCCATCGGTCGTGAAGCGGGCCAGGTCCCGTAACAGATATTAGTCAACGTTCATTACTACCGTACCAGGTGACGCGCATGTATGCGATTATTGCAGATGGTGGCCGACAATACAAAGTGGAGGAAGGTCAGGAATTGGAGATCGATTACCGAGAGATCTCGACCGGTGAAGAACTCACGTTCGATCGGGTGCTGGCAGTATCTGGAGAAGAGGGCCTGAAACTGGGCCAACCGTCCGTCGATGGTGCTCACGTTACGGCCAAAGTGTTGGGTCCGATCAAAGGCGAAAAGATCTTCGTCCAAAAGCTCCGGTGCCGCAAGAATTCCCGGCGTCGCACCGGCCATCGCCAGATCTTCACACGAATTCGGATCAGCAAGATCTCCGCCTAATGCGTTGTCCAGGCGAAAAATGGGGATTGTGAGCGGCACGGCGCTAGCCGCCGGTTCTGGTCACCACCGGCGGCTAGCGCCGAGCCGCTCAGGGATCTGTTGTGGACCGAATCCACAAGAATTTCACGGACCGTCAGATTTCGCATCAGGTTGACGGTCCCGCATTTTCGTATAGATTAATAGATTAACCGATATGCCTGCGGGAATGGCGGAATTGGCAGACGCGCCAGGTTGAGGGCCTGGTGGGGGTTAACCCCGTGCAGGTTCAAGTCCTGTTTCCCGCACTGTTGCTCATCCATTATCGCCGACGTCGTCCCCAGTAAGAATCAGTAAAGGGGCGGCTCGGAGTCGCGCGAGGCGGTTCCGGCAGATTGGGGATTTGGCCCGCACGATAGCCCTCTTGGGGTGGTCGGTAAAGATATGGGGGCGTGCCATGGTCGTACTCCGGTAGGCGTCTGGTTTGACCCGTATTCAAGTTGTACGAGTATACCGGGCCCACACTGGAGAAGAACGGCGTGGGACTCACTCGAACATGGCGGCGATCAGGCGAGACGACTGCCGAAGCCCCAAAGTGGGTTCCCTGAGGCAACCAAGTGATGATCGGCATGTAGCCAACCGCGTTGTAACGGCGCCACCAGAGGTCGTTTTCCAACATCTGCCGCAGCCAGATGGCTCGTTGAAGTTCGAACTGAGCCTGTTCGAGCATCTCATCCGCATGGCGTCGAGGAAACCGCTGAGCCAACGCCACATTGGTCAGCGCGTCGATTTGGGCTGGGTTCATGCGGCTCAGTCGCCGCTGCATGTTCCGGATTTCGCCAGGATTGTCCAGGCCCTGAACGAGTTGTTCGCGCAACCAATTTCGCTTCTGGGCCGTTGTGTTCAGTACCGGTGGTTCGACAACCGGCGCCTCAGGGTATTCGCTCGCATCATCCTGCGACCATGCCGTCGCAGATACTGCGATCATGATCGTCATGCTGGTCATTTTCAGCCATCTCATGTTCCACGCTCCTTCCTTTTCCTACCTCTCAGGTCGCCAACCCTTTTCAAGAGAAGTGCAACCCGTGTGCCATCTTGGGACCTACAAATGAATTCGTTTCGCCTGATGGTCATTATATGCGGATTGAACCGGAAATGGCAAGAAATCTGAAACTCGCCAACTTTGTACATAAGCTGTGATACAACACCGCGCCATCAGATTGACGACGCGGTGCCATCGTTTGGTTGGCGCCGGAGGTCGTAAGCACCAGCCACGAGTTTCTTGTCATTTCGGGCAGCGTTGCATGGGTGAAGCAGTGGGTCCCGCGCGCTGAGCGGGACCATGCAGGCCCCGCTCAGCGCACGGGGGGCCCCCGGGGGCGGGAGTCGTTTTCGGGCAACGACCAACCCGCGTGGAAACGAGCTTGCGCCAAAAACGACGCCTGACCCCTTCCCCCCGATTCCCCCAAGAAATACGTAGCCAAGGGTACATTACGCAAGTTCCCATTTGCACTTCGGGTAACCGATACCTTGGGCTATTGTCAGAAAGATCGATTCGGCGCTAAGATGATTGACAAGTTGTAATCCGATGGGACACTTTCCTGATCGACTGAAAGGATGGCTCGAATGTTTCGATTTCGATGGGTGGTCTTGGCAGCCTGTAGCGCTGTGTTCAGCGTTGGGTGTGGCGGTTCGAAGGTTGCCGAGTTGACGGCGGAAGTGCAGCAGTTGAAGAGTCGCGTAGCCGATTTGGAGGCTGAACGTGTTGCTATGGAAACTGAACTGTCGGCTGCCCAGGCGGACTTGGCTCGGATGGAAGAAATCCGGACCGGGTACGAGACGGCCCGCGTCGAATTCCAGAAGAACCTGGCGCAACTGGCCCCGGTGCTGGGGCTCACAGGATCTCCCCTGCCGCCGTTCGAACAGTTGAGCGACAGCAGTTGGGTCGATCGATTTGCACCCAGCGGGGATCTGACCACCGGGTTGAAGGACTTGAAAGACTTGGAGCAGCAGTTCCGGGGCCTTCTGGAAGCTGCCGGCGAAGGGCTACCCGAACTGAAGCCGCCAGCGGACGATTAGCCAGGATTACTTGTGGGGCTCCTGAGTCAGCGCCTAAAACACTTCCGTGAATCCGGGCATGGCGATCGGGTAGGCGCCGTGCTCGTTCGGCTGGACGGGGGCCGGGCAATCGAGCGTTAAATCGTCCAGCCCCGGGGCCAGTTCCAAGTCCGAGGCCATGGCTTCTTCCCAAGTGATCATCTTGCCGGATTCGGCGGCCATCCGCCCGAGGATTCCCGTCATGCCGGCTTTCGCGGAACGCAACGTCTCGTTGTATGGTTGATCGTTGCGGATCGCTTCCACCAGCCGATCCAGTTCCACCTGGTACTGATTGGCAGCGGTACCTTCGAAATTCCAGATCTGGTTGTCCGCCGTCTGGTGGTAACCCTTGTAGATCTTCGGGTCCGTGATGCCTTCGCCCAGCACGGCAGAGCCTTTGGTTCCGTGGATGACATTCCCGAAGAATCCCCAGCAATTGGCCATGTGGCGGCCCTGAGCGAACAGTCGGGTACCGTCCGGGAAATGGTACTCGACGGCATAATGGTCGAACAACTGATCGGGCTCGTTGCGGACTTGACGACCGCCCTGCCCCTGGGCGGATACCGGCCAGGCATCCTTGACCCAGCAGCATACGTCCAAGTTATGGATCAACCAATCCAGCAAGAAACTGCCGTTGACCCAAGTGAAGCAGCTATAGTTTTGAACCTGATGCGCCAGTTCGCTCATGCCTTCGCTACGCGGCCGGAACCCGACGGGCCCGTGAGCGCGGTAGGCCCACGCGGTGATCACGTCGCCGATGATCCCGTCGTGAATTCGGGCGACCGCTTCCTGTAACGGCTGGTAATGACGGCTCATCAGCCCGCCAGCGATCTTCAGGTTCTTGCTGGTCGCTTGCTCGCCGGCTCGGATGACCCGCCGAGTTCCCGGAGCGTCGACGGCGAACGACTTTTCCATGAAGACGTGGCAGTCCTTCTGGACGGCGTACTCCAGGTGCTGCGGCCGAAAGGCGGGCGGCGCGGCCAGCAGGACCAGGTCGCCTTTGCCCAAACAGTCGATGGCTTTGCGAAAACCATCCAGCCCGACAAAACGGCGCTCGGGCGGAACATCCACCTGATCGCCAAAGCGGTTCGAAAGGCTGTTGTAACTGCTCTGCACCCGGGCATCGAAAGCATCGGACATGGCGACCAGCTTGATCGGTCCGGCCGTGGATAACGCATTCAACGCCGCGCCCGTACCGCGTCCACCGCAACCGATCAGGGCCACGTTGATCGTGTTGTTCTCGGCCGCATGAACGCGCGCCGGGATGGCACTCGCCAGCGCCGCCGTGGTCAATGTTACTCCGGAACGCTTCAGGAAATCACGCCGGTTGGTGTCGGGTTGTTGCGAACTGGGGCAAGGCTGCATGGTTGGACCTTTCCTGTGGGAAAAACGTGCAAATCTTTGGCGAAAAAACTACACGCAACCAACAGACCGTCGCCTCCCCACAAATCGGAGAACAACCATCGATTGTCGGCTGGTGCGAATTGCTCGCAGTCATTGCGGCCATTAGGGCATGATTATCCGTGGCCGGCAAGTAGGCAACGCCAATCTGGTACCCCGTAGCCACGTTCTCCGGAACGTGGTAATTCCCCGACTTGTTTCAGCAACGACGGGCAGACACCGGGAGGCGAGATGTGCTAGGATATTAGCATCGATTTCTCGAAACCAGTTCGTATTCAGATCCAGAGGGAATGGTTATGTCGCAGCATCTTACTCGACGACAGGTACTGGGCGGCGCGATGGCCACCGGAGCAACGTTCACCATCCTGCCACGACACGTGTTGGGCGGTGCCGGGCATACGGCCCCAAGTGACAAGCTGGCATTGGCCGGTATCGGCGTGGGTGGTATCGGCTTCCCGCAATTGCAGGCATGTGAACAAGCCGGTTTCGAAATCGTGGCCTTGTGCGACGTCGACCACGTGTACGCCAAGAGGACGCTGGACCGTTGGCCCGACGCCAGGCGGTTCCGCGATTTCCGCGAGATGTACGAGGAGATGGACGACCGGATCGATGCCATTTACTGCGGGACTCCGGACCATTCGCACGCGGTGGTTGTGTTGCCTGCGCTGCGGCGGAAAAAGCACGTGTGTTGTGTCAAGCCCATCACACGAACGATCGTCGAATCGCGCAAGGTGGTGCAAACGGCGTTGGATGGGGGCGTGGCTACGACGGATACCTCGGCTTCCAACACAAACGAAGCCGCATGCCGCACGTGCGAATTGATCTGGGCTGGTGCGATCGGACCGGTGCGCGAACTGCACCTGTGGAGCGATCGGCCTTGGTGGCCCCAAGGCATGACGCGCCCCGCTGGAAACGACGCCGTCCCCGACACATTGGACTGGGATCTATGGATCGGGCCGGCCCCCATGCGTCCCTTCAAAGCCGAGTGGCCCGAGGGGCACTTGGCGCTCGAGCAGATCGAGCGGCGACTTCGCTCGGCGGTCTACCACCCGTGGAATTTTCGCGGCTGGTGGGATTTCGGTACAGGCTCGTTGGGCGACATGGGTTGCCATCACGTCAACACGCCGCTGCGCGCACTGAAACTGAAGCACCCGACCACGATCTCCGCCATGTCCACCAAGGTAATGCCCGAAACGGCGCCCCTGGCATCGGTTGTCACCTACGAATTCCCGGCTCGCGATGACATGCCGCCGTTGCGGGCGGTGTGGTACGACGGCGGCTTGAAGCCATTGAGTCCCATCCCGGACATCCCTCTGGGCGGAAGCGGAGAAATGTACGTCGGCGACGAAGGGGTCATGATCGGCCCTCGCATCTATCCGGAAGAACGAGCCAAAAAATTTGCCGACGTGCCTCGGACACTGCCCCGCCGTCCTGGAAATTATCGCGAATGGATCGAAGCCTGCCGCGGCGGGGAACCGGCCGGGTCGCATTTCCCGGTGGCTGGGCTGCTGACGGAATTCGTGCTGCTAGGCAACATCGCCATCCGTACAGGCAAAGCATTGGAATGGGATGGCGCCGCCGGTCAGTTCACCAACGAGGATGCTGCCAACCAATTGCTGCACGACGAGTATCGCGAGGGCTGGTCGCTGGACGCGTGAGGGGTCAAGCTGCATTCCGGCGGGGAAAGGTCAAGATCTCCAGGCGATTCAACTCGCGGACCAGAGCTTCCGTACCCGGACGCCGATGGGGTTGTTTCGCGAGCATGGCCAACACCAGCCGGGCGACGGGTACGGCCAGCCGTGGATGAAACCGACGCGGATCGGGTGGTACGTCGTGCAGATGCGCCTCGGCTAACTCGGCCGCTTGCCGGACTTCGAAAGGCAATCGGCCCGTCAGCATCCGGTACAGGGTGACCCCCAAGGCATACACGTCCGACGCGGGCTGCAAGTCGACGACCGAAGTGTAGGCTTCCGGCGCTAGATAGGCCAACGTACCTGCCAACGGCCAGGGGCTGATCTGACCTTCCGCGAACGAACGAGCCAACCCCAGATCCAGCAGGACCACGTGCCCCTCGTCGGCGATAAACAGATTGCTGGGCTTTATGTCACCGTGCAACCATCCGTGCCGATGCAGTGCTGCCACTGCTTCGGCGGTTTGCCGTGCGATCCACAGCGCCAGCGGAACGGCGATCATGTCGTGCCGCCGCAGCAGTTGTTCCAGTGTATTGCCCTCCAAGTAGGGCATGACCAAATAGTACGGAGCCTGGTTCAAACGCGACGACAACACGCTGATGACGTGTTCGTGCGAGACCGATTGGGCCAACAGCGCTTCGCGCATCAGCAATCGTCGGGCGGTATCGAGCTGCTCGCCGTCGATGGGAGCGGCCAGTTTGATGGCGTAATCGGCCGGTGCATCGGCAGCCGCTTCGCGCGGTCGAGCCCGATAGACTTCCGACCAGCGGCCTTGGCCAAGCAACGAAACGAACTGCCAATTGCCAACGTGGGGCATGCTGGCAGCGCGCGCAGTGCTGGAGGTGCGGGTTGGCTCCGGCATGAAAACACGCTGACGAAAATAGGTAGAATCGTGAATACGCGATCAGGCGACAAGGTCGTCATCCTTAACATCGGCGTTCTGGCACCGATAAGTTAATCTCAGGACCGGCAAAGGAATATCGGTCCGGTTTTCATGGGAGCAGCAAGTGCCGTGCCGCTCAGGAAATTATTGTCGACCACGTGCTTAGCTGTTGATGCTGCCACTGCGGTAGATTTCGTCGAAGGGAAGGTCCTGCCGGGCATACGTTGTTCGAAGCGCGTCTCGAATCGCCGAATTCAAGTCGGCGAACCGAACCGGTTTTGGTAACACCGCGTGAGCTTGGGCCTGCCGCGCTTTCGCGGCTAGTGCCTGGTCCATGGCCGCCGAGATCAGGATGCAGGGCAGACGTGCGTGCAATTCGCGGACCCGCCGAATCGTCTCCAAACCACTTAAACGCGGCATGTGCATGTCCATCAACGCAACATGCACGGTCTCTCGACGTACCACCGCCAACGCCTCCTCGCCATCGCCAGCCAACAGAGTGCGGAAGCCCCGAGATTCCATGGCCTCTTTCAACGTCTGGCGAAAGTCGACATCGTCGTCAGTGATCAGCAGAGACGGATATTGGAGCGAAAAGTTTGACTTCATCGCTATTTTGGCACACTAAGGATTCGCTTGGCGAACATGCTAGCCTCAAACAACGGAAATTCACCCAATATTCTTATAGATCTCCGACGATTGCATTCCAAGGGGGGCAAGTGGGGTCAGACCTCGTCTTTCGTTTGTAGCAGACGCTGTTCGATGACTTCGATCACACGGCGGAGAACCGTGGCCATCACCGTTTCCGTCGCCAAGAAGTTGTGAAGACAACAAACGAAAACGAGGTCTGACCCCAGATTATTCTTCTTGCATCAAGATCACCATCCCGATCTGCTCGATCGTCCCGTGGGCACTCAACCCCCGAACATGCAGCGCGATCGGGCCGAAATGCACCATGGCATCGGCTCGCAATTCGTCTCCCTCCAAGCGGCTGCGGATCAGTTGCGACAGCGTCCAATCGCCGGGGGCATCCATACGGACTCCGTAAGCTTCTTCCAAGTCGCCGACCTTGACGCTGGGGCGCAATGGAAACTCGATCAGCGGCGGGAGATCCTCGTCCACCAGACGTTGGTCGGCAAAGATGCGGGAGACCAGCGGCATCGTGTCCGATCGGAGCACCAGGATAACGTGATCGCCCGGTTCGATGCGAGTGTTCCCGTGCGGCGGAATCACATTCTTGTCTCGGACAATCAGGGCGATCACCGCCCCCGCCGGCAACGCCAAGTCTTTGACTCGCCGCCCCGCGGCTCGCGATTCCGCTCCGACCGCGTAGTCGACAACTTCACCATCGACATTCTGCAGCGACATGATTTCCAGGGTGACGGGGGGGGGCGGTTCGGCCGGCACTTCCAGGCCCAGGTATCGCGCCAAGTAGGGCATCGTCCAACCTTGAACCACGGCCGAAAGCACGACGACAAAGAATACGACGTCGAAGATCAACGGGGCTTGTTCGACCCCTTCCAGCAGCGGGAAGGTGGCCAGCGTGATGGGCACGGCGCCTTTCAAGCCAACCCACGAGAGGAAGATGATCTCCTTACGGTTGAACCGGAACAGCGGAGCGATGATGCTGATAGCGATCGGGCGAGCCACAAGCAGTAGCACCACACCGACCAGGAGCCCTTGGACGCTGACCGCGAACATCCGGCTGGGAAAGCTGAGCAAACCCAGCATAATGAACATCATGATCTGGGCCAGCCATGCGGCAGCATCGTGAAACAGCCGCACGCCGCGTTGGAACACAATGGAATGGTTGCCGATCACCAACCCGGCCAAATACACGGCCAAGAACCCGCTACCACCCAGCCAATGGGTGATCCCAAAGGTCAACCATGCAAATGCCTGCACCAGAATGGGGTACAAACCCGAGGAATTCAAGTGGATTCGGTTGATAACCCACACCGCCCAGTAGCCGATCGTCAGACCACCGATGGCCCCAAGGGTCAACTGAGCAAACAACAATCCCAGCAGATCCTGAACACCGGTTACCCGACCGGCCAGGACTTCCAAGCAGCCGATTGTAAGAAAGATGGCCATCGGATCGTTCGACGCGCTTTCGACCTCCAGCGTCGATTCCAGGCGTTTGGGCAGCGAAATTCCTCCATGTCGCATAATAGAGAACACGGCTGCCGCATCGGTCGATCCTACGATACTGCCTAGAAGGATACCGATTAGAAGAGGCAGACCTAAGATCCAAACGGCCGCCAGCCCCGTCACGATCGCCGTGATCAAGACGCCAAACGTGGCCATCAACAATGAAGGTACCCAAACTGCACGGAAGGATGTTGCCGAGGTGCCCAGGCCTCCATCGAACAGGATCACCACCAGTGCCAGCGTTCCAATGCCGTAGGCCAGTTCATAATTGTCGAATACGATTCCCCCGATGCCCTCGTCGCCGGCCAGCATGCCCAGCAGCAAGAACAGCACCAGCACGGGCAGTCCCAACCGTGCGGATACTTTGCTGGACGCGATTCCCAGCAGCAGCAGCAATCCCGCGATTAGAATAATAACGTCAACTCGTGGCATTTCGCTTGACCGGCAAGTGGATTCTCTGGCACAGTCCACCCATTTTGCACCAAGCGAATTGGTTCGTCCAGCGGGCCACGTTCCGTGGTATTTCAACGCTGTGCCAGCTAAGCATCTTTGGTGGGCCTGAAACGCCCCATATCCTCGCGAACATTTCTCGCAGCAACCATTTTGAACATGATGACGCGCTCGGCGCGGTGCTTCCGCCAGACAGCTCGCTGAAGACCGGGGCGTTCAAGCCGGGCGGCGAGCAGTGCATCGTGGGGTGCGATCTTGATACATTTTTCTCCAGCAGATTCAGGGAGGCCAACAGATTGAATTGATTGTAGATGCCGCCGGGACTCACCATTTCTTGAAACGGTTTGCCAAATCGGGTAATGGACCTATTGGTTCATTGCTCGTGCACTCGTCGTAGATTCTCCTGAGACTCTGGGTACTGCCGCTGGTTTTCTGTTTCCGGAACGTAGGGGCCCGCAGGCGTGCGAGCCCCAGAATCCACTCCCGCAACCCAAAAAGACGCAGGACGAGATTCTACAACGCCGTCGGCGTATCCGCGCCAGACCCCAAGACTTCCCGCGGGGCATCGAGCCCTATTGCAAAGGGCTGGTCGTCGGTGCCGAATGCATGCCGTCGGATAACGATTCAACTCACCGATGGCGGCCCCTCCGTGACTTCCGAATTGCCAACCGGCGTGGCGGAGCCACCATTCGGTGCAGCGTTTGGTTCGGCCTGATCGTAGTTCTCCTTGATTACGCCGGCCAGGTCGGTGAGCAGGCGGTCGCCGTGACCGCTGTAAGACGAACCATGCATGACGGCCAGCGTCTTCGGTTTCAATGCTGCCAGCGAGCGTAGAACGCCTTCGGTGTGCCGTGTGTAAGGCATGTAGCCAGCCAGCGGTCCTTGCTGCATTCGTTGGATTGCATTCCGCGTCGGCTCGATCAAGTCCGACGAAGTCAAGGGCGGGACGTCACCGAAATGATGAAACAGGTCCGAACAGAACAACGTCTTGCGCGTCTCCTCGAACAACACACCGGCGTCCCAGCCGTGTGGAATGTGCGGTGTCCGATAAAACCGATAGCGGTACTTGCCCGTGCTCAGCGCGTCCTCGGACGTCATGCCGCGTGCAGGGCGAATGGAAAAATCATCCACGTTCACCAGTTTGCCGACCAGCGTGCAGACGCCCTGGGCCTGGCCCGCCAGTTGCAGCCAGTCGTTGAGCGCGCCGCATTCGTCGGATTCAAAGTGACTCCACGCGATGTGCCGGAGCTTCGCAGGATCAATCAGGGAAGCGACGGCCTCCCGCAGGGCTGGGAACATGGCTCGAAGCCCGGCGTGAACGAGCAGCGGTTCCTCGTCCCGAACGAGAAAATGATTGAACTGCATGTCGAAGTCCGGAACGTAAATCGAGAGCCGGAACAGGTCGGGGGCGATTTCATTGATGGTAGTCATGAGTTACTGATTGACCTTCTAACCGAATCCGCACAGTGGAATGCCAACATGTTACGAGTTGCCCGATAACGGCACGGGGCACGCGGGCGCAAGTGACCCATCCAACATCCCGGACGCCAACGCCGCCTTGCGTGCACCCGTTCGTTACGTGCCCAGAGCCACTTTGCGGCTTCCGAACGGCGGGACCGTCGAATCCCTCGTCTTCAGCCCTGAAGCGATTCGGGCAATTCGTTCCATTATAATTCAGCGCGGCCCCTCAAGGCCAGGAGAAGCAACATAATACCACTTGCGCCCAGTGCAAGCATCACGTACCCGACAATGTACAGAGCCCGCATTCTGTGGGACATCGACTTAGGGCCGAACGAGACAACGTGACCTCCGCGAATGACGGACGCCTTCGCGACGGCGAGCGCAAGGAATCCTAGTCCAAGTGCGGCCACACAGAAGCCAGCAATCACGAAAGGAGAATGGCATTCCACGTCACGAAACGCCAAAAGGAACCGCAGGATCACCGCAAGCACACCGGTCACAGCCACGAGGATTATCAGCGGCATGACCGAGATCGAGACCTCGTGTCTGACACCCTGCCTGTCCCGATAGCGAAACCACAAGGACATAACCATCGGCAGTACCATTCCTTCACAGGGAGCGAAACGCCATGAAACCTGTTCGACCGTCGTTGGTCTTCCACGAGATCCCTCCCTGGCGCTCGATGATCTTGGTCAGCATATCAAACGCAGCTATCCGCTGATAGCTGCCGGCTCATTTTCGCGCGGTTGCGACACGACCGGGTTGGCCGCCTTCGTACACGTAGAATTCGGCCCACACGGGCAGGTGATCGGAGACCTCCAGGGCTTCTTCCAAGGTCAAGTTGTATCGGCGTAAGAAATCGAACACGCCGCTACGACCCGTAAACTCACTGGTCGCTTTGCTATGAAAAACGATGTTGTCCAACTGGGCCGTGCCGCGAGTGTCGGTCGGCACGGATGAAATCGCCCAGGTCATACCGGATATGGCCCCCAGTCGCCCCAGGTTCCGGTCGTCGGCGTACAGCGTGCCCAGGATGATCACGTCATCCTCCTGACGACCGTCGTCCCGAACAACGCGGTAGACATCGGCCAGCGCATCCAATTCCTGGCGGGTGGCTTCCAAGTCGGTGTGAATGTTCACCAGTGTAAAGGTGAATGCTTGATCCGGAGGCGGACCACGGACTCGGAACCAAGCGACCAATGGTTCGCGGTGCAACAGATCGTCGGGGTCGGCAACCGTGTACAATTGGGACCGATCGACCTCGACCGTCGCTGAGTCGAATAAGAACGCATACTGCTCAAATTGGGAATGCCGCCCCACACGGGGACCGATGACATAATCGTAGTAACGATCCGCACGGTTGATCAAATCGACGAAGTTCGGGATCAAATCCTGGTCGGTCGACCGGATTTCTTGCACCGCCACAATATCGAACTCGCGTACGATCCGCGCCAGGATCTCCATCACGTGCGGCTTCCTGGCTTTGGTAGTTCCCAGCGCCTGGACGTTGAACGAAGCGATCCGAATCGTTTCTCCCGTCTGAACCGGAGGAGCTGAAGGCGCGATCCGATCATCGTCGGTCCGCGTCTGGGTCAGCGAAGCACCGCCAAACGTCAGCCGGAAATCCTTGAAGCGTTCCAGTCCGTAGCGTTGCAATGCAAACCAGCCGAAGGCCGCGATGACCACGCCGATCAGAAAAGTCGCAAGTCGGTTCACAGTGCCCTCATTTTGCTAACAATGCGACGCCGCCGATCTCCCGGGGCGTTCCGTATCGCCGGATGGCCGAAGCAGCGCGTCTGGATATCCTCCGAGCGGCAAAACTACTCAAAATCGCCAACGACCGCCAGACCAGTTTCTAGCCTGAACGGGAAAGAAAGGATGTCTGGAAGTGGGGCTTTTTCCTGCATGGTCTGCCGCGCGTTCTGAGGTCGGCTGGCGCGAATCCTGTGCCCCAAGACGCTAACGAACTCGCCGTCGAGCGCGGAAGATGCGCTGTGGCCGATCGCACTGGGCGACCTGGATCGTGGTGGCTTCCACCCACCAGCCGCGGGCTCTTAGCCACTCGGGGAATATCTGTCCGGTTCTCCGACCGGATTCCCCCAGCAGGAGATGGCCGCCATCGCTCAGATGCTCGCTCCAAAATCGCTCGAGATACGGCCAGTCGTCCGTATCGTAGATGATGTCGGCGCCGACGATCAGCTCGAAACGATGCGGCGTCAAACGATCGGTCCGCCAGTCCAAACGACGGACATCCACTCGATCCCGCCAGGACCAGGTATTCAGTCGGGCAAACAACAGAGCGGGCTGAGCCGCATCGACCATGCAAACCTGAGCGCCGCGTGCCGCCGCCACGGCGCCGGTCAGGCCCAAACCGCAGCCCAGATCCAGCACCGAGCGATCTGCAAGAGACGCTTCTGCCAAGACGTGCGATACGGCCCAGGAACCATCCCAATGAGCGGCCCAGTAGGGTTGCCATCGCGGTTCATCCCGTGAATCATCGGCGGCGGGCATGTGGCGAGTCATGTCGTCCGGATCGGCGATCCGGGTAAAGGGCAGCCGCAGGCCGCCGATGATGACCTGTTGGGTGGTGGTCGTGTAGCGACGCGCGATCCGCTGTTCCAAACCACGTCGTCGGATCGCAGCCTTGTTTCCACAGACCTTACCCCTTGATCGGGTCGAACCGGCTGAGTCTACTGAGGCCATGGGGGAAACGCTGGCTGAAGGAAGGAAAGTCGAATCGTATGCGAACCGCGATGATCTGCCTAGCCGTCTTGGGCTGGTTGCCAACGTGCCGTGCCGACCAGCGGGAGCTGACACAACTTTACAGTTCCGCACGTCAAGCGGCTGTCGAGATTCTGGTCGACGGTCACCACAGTGGGTCGGGATGTTTCGTGTCGGCCGATGGCTTGGTGGTCTCAGCAGCCCACGTGATCGGTTGCCCGCAACGTCGCATCGAGGTGTTGACCGCCGCCGGTCAGCGTCTGTTGGCCGATGTCGTCGCGGCCGATCTGGGGCACGATCTGATTATCCTGCAGTCGGCGGCCGGTGATCGGCCACATCCCTTCTTGCCCATCGCCGACCGGCTGCCTTCCGTCGGGTCACCGGTCTGGCTATGCAGTTCGGCCGCCTTCCGCCGCGTCCTGTTCCAACCGGGTACCATCGCCAGGGACGACCTGACCTTCGAATACCAGGAACACTTTGTCCGGGTGACGCAAATCGCAGCCATGATCCAGGAAGGCACATCGGGCGGGCCTTGGGTCAATCGTCAGGGCGAATTGATCGGCGTGCAATCGGGTACGGTCACCGTCAAGGGCCAACCGGCGGGCATCGCCAATGTCGCTCCGGCCGAGGCCGTTCGGCGATTGCTGACGACGAAACAGGACGCTCGGTCGACGACCTTGGGCATGTTCGTCGACGAACTTTGGCTGCTTTCGGCGGACGATCTACGTCGCTACCCGATCGGCTGGGAAGGCATGATCGTCCAGTCTGTCAAGCCTGACGGCCCTGCCGACCAGGCAGATATCCGCCGAGGCGATGTGATCCTCGCTTGGGAAAAAACCCCTTTGAGGTACCGGGATGACTTTGTACGTCTGTTGCGAGACCGCCAACCGGGAGACACGGTCCAAATCACGGTCTTCCGCCCCGATGGTACAGGACGGCGCAGCGTATCGGTTCGAATCGACTGCCTGGAGACCGCTTGGTCCCTGTGATACTTCCCGTCGCGGGCCAAACCGCCGTGGTGATGGACGACGGATCGGTCAGAGAAAATCCTCCAGTCGATCGTAATTCTTCCGGTCCAAACCGTCCTCGTTGTAAGGCGCCTGGCCGTCCGTGCGATCGCGGATCTCCTGGTCGATGTAAATCTCGTTGTGTGGCTTGAATCCCGGCACGGTCAGCACGTTGACAAAGACATCCAGTCCGCGATGACCGACGTTGGGCGGGATGTACACAAAGTCTCCGGGTTGCAACGCCAGTTCTTCATAACGATTCAAGTCCCGCAGGTCGGGGAACAACAGGATCGAGGCTTCCCGCCCGTGCGTTTCCAAGTTGGCGACTCGCGGATCCAGCACCAGATACATCTCGGTTTGAGGCAAGCCGCCCAGCGGCGATTGCCGCGGATGGAAGTGAGTCGACGATAGTTCCCGAGGGATATTGACCACGTGTGAATTCACGAAGTTCACCCCGTCACCTTGCATCCCCGGATGATCCATGTACCAGGTCAATGGCAATCGGCGGTACGGATCGAAATCGAAGCTGCAACCGCCCGCCGTATCGACCAGATAGGGCAGTCGTCGCGCCGTCGAAATGTGGCTGACCGACCGATCTTCCTTTTCCATGGCCAGGCAGCGGAAGCGACCTCGCACCGCGACGGACTGGTCGCCGCAGGCAACGATCTGATCGCCCGCCAGGACCGGTTCGTACGAGCCGGTTTGTTTGGTCGAGTAACCCGCTCGCCGATACCAGTCGAACAGCGACACCAATAAGTCCTCGACACGCGAATCCTGAGCCCAGGGTCGCGGGATGTGCTCCAGATTCCACATCTCCACCGCAAAGTCTCCGATCAGAACGTCGCCCCGTCGCCGATCGAAAATCGTCTGGACGTGGGCGGCGGCTTGCGGCCCGACGGTTGGCATCTGCCGCCCGATCGCATCGAGCAGTTCTGCCAGTTCGGGATCAAGCGGGTCCGGGACGTAGCCTTCGGGCAACAGGCCCGGACCACCCTCCTGCGTTCGATAACCGGCGGGTAATTCGACCTGTCCCTGTCCCCGATAGATCCAAAAGACTCGCATTCCCCCATGCTCGCTGCGCAGGCGATCGCGTCCGTCGACTTCCATCAACGACAACCGAATGCCGGGATAATCGGCCTCGAACCGCTCTTTGATCGCCGCGAACTGGCGGTCGTCATCCAGCGAAACTTTCGCCACCCGTTCCGCCGCCTGGTCGCTCGAACCAGCGAAGACAGCGGGCAGACCAGCCGCCGCGGGCAAGCCCCAGGCGGCAGCGGTAGCCGTGGCGAGGAATTGGCGTCGCGTTGCAGTCATGGCATTTCTCCTTTATGGACGGTAACAAAACTGGCCCGGGAGACCTACGGTCGGCGGTTCCGGCGGGGTCAGCGACCCGCGCCGAACGGCTTTGTCAGGGCCCGTTTGTTACGGCCTGTTCGTCTGTGTTGTTTTAGTCCGGCCGACGTTCCAACAATCGGCTCAACTGGAATTCATGATACTCCCGCTCGGCAGCCGGTTGGCCGTCAGGGCCGGCGTTGGCCACCCAGAACCGGGTACTGGCCGGTTCGAACAGCACGTTGTGCAGGTTCGAACTCATGGCCACCGGCCGATCCATCAACCGTATCGCGCCGGCCGCGTCGAAACGGCCATGACCTTCGCTCACCCGCCTGGCCAGCTCCTCGTAGCGGTCGCCTGCCGAAAGCAGCACCGTATCGGGACTTGGGTTGGCCAGCATCGGATGACTCTCGCCGGGATAAACCAGTTCGAATCGGTTCCACGAAGCTTCCATCCCCACCGCGCGATTATCCTTGCCGTCGGCGATCACGTAAAAGTACTGGCAGGTGCGCGGATTGTCTCGAAACACCGCAATCGCCTCGTCCAACGTCCCGGCCGTCTGCAGTACTTCGCGGATCAACCAGGCCATCGGCACCCCCTGCCAATGTCCCAAACCGGCGCCGCCCATCTCGCCGATCGAAACGTGCCGCGCGTTCATGCCCGTCACCGAGCCCAAAAATCCGGCGTACGTCACGTTCACGAACGGAATGCCGCCCTCCGGTTCGGCCACGACGATCACCGCGTGCTCCTGCAGGCCCCAATCGGTCGCATAGTCCAATACGCGACCATGATACAAGGTCCCGTCAGCGGTGGCCGAATTCATGATCGCAAAACCGCTGCAGTGGAACAATTCCGGAATGAAATTCGCCACCCGGGCATCGTCCAACGAAACCTGAGCGCCGTCGGCCAGTCCTCGAAGCTCTTCGAAATACTTCTCCGGGACGAACGGCTCCTGAAGTTTAATGATGTTTTCGATGATCTTTCGAGGTCCGAGCTTGAATGGCCCCCATTGGAACACCACGTTTTCCGCTTCGACCTTCAACAGGTTCTCCAGGTTGCTCTGAACCTGTTCCCGCAACAATTCGCCGTGCTGGCGGCCCATGTCGTAGGGCGAGCCCTTGACATGCAGCACCGGATACCCGTCGATCGACTCCAACCAACCCTGTCCGAAACGCCCCAGCACCTGGGCTTGTGTCGGTGCCGACCAGACGACGATCCCCAGCATCAGCAGGGCGAATATGATCCAAACCCGACGCTTTTGTGATCCCATGACAATTGGTCCCTGTTGCTGAGTCAGACGTTCGGCAGCCCCCAAAATGCATCGATCACAAAGCATTCCGGCGTCCTTTGATCCGGCCGCTATCCCATCCGACATAATCTCTCGATTCTACAATAATCGATCCAAACGGAAAACGTTGCAATTCACCTACCCGTCCACACAGCAACATCGAACCATCTAGAAATACCTGGCCAGGCGTTTCTTTTCAACTAGGGTAGCCTTGTATGGGGGGCGTACCGAGGTCGGGAGTCGTTTTCGGGCAAGCTTGTTTCCTCATGGTTCTTTGTTGGCCGAAAACGACTCCCGACCCCGTAGCGTTACCCGTGCAAGGCTACCGGAAACGCAAACACATTCCCGGCCGGGTGCTTGGGCATCCACGGTTCCAGCTAAGCACCGTTCGAGAAATAACTGACGCACTTTCTGACCCCCTCACCCTGCCCTCTCCCCTGAGGGGCGAGGGGACATCGGACAGTTATTTCTCGAACGGTGCTAACGTGTCATTTTGTTCAGAATCCAATCGCCCAGCGTGGGTGAAAGCTGGGCCAGGGCGAACAGCCAGCGAGCGCGGCCGGGCATGACCAATTCCGGTCGCCGGCGCTCGCACGCGCGCAAAATCGCGGACACCAGTTTCTCCGGCGAAACGCCCTTCAGCCGTACACCGGCGCCGGGTTGGCGAGCCGATTCGGGAAGCTCAGCCGCTTGGTCGTCGTAACGTCGCCCGGCATCGGCCCTCGCGATCGGCCCCGGACAAACCAGCAGCACGTGGACCCCGCGAGGATTCAGCTCCAGACGCAATTGTTGCGAGTAAGCGGCGACCGGAAATTTGCTGGCCGCGTAGCCACCCAGATGACGCGAGGCCGATTTGGCAGCCAGCGAGCCGATGTTGATGATGTGACCTTTCGATTCGATCAAATCCGCCCCGAAAGCTCGAGTACACCGCACCATCGCCAAGAAATTCAGGTCCAACAACTGCTGGAACTGCTCGGGAGTCGTCTCCAACACGCTGCCGCGCGCCGATCGGCCCGCACAGTTCACCAGCACATCCACCCGCCCAAAACGTTGATGGCTCTGCTGGACCAAGCGGTCAACATCCGATTGTCGCGTGATATCGGTGGGAACTCCGATGACCTCGGTGCCCGAGTCACTGAGAGCTTGGGTGGCAGCCGTCAATTGAGGATCGTCCAACGCTGCCAAGACCAACCGGCCACCGGCCCCAGCAAACGCCTTGGCGATCACGCATCCCAACCCCTGAGATCCACCCGTGACCACCACCGTCTTGTCTTTCCAATATTCCATCGTAAAAGCCCGGTAGGAACCTCGTGGTTGTCGCTCGATTCGAATTGACCCAAAAGGCAGAAGGATCGAAAAAAATGACTATCGATTTTTGGTGAGCGGCACGGCGCTAGCCGCCGGTGACGACGACCCATTCATTCCCGAAAAAACGGCTTTTGGCGCCTTGCAGGTCAAGGTGTCCAGGTGCAATGTGAGTGGCATCGGGCTAGCGCCATTCGGGTCTTGAGCAACGGTGGCTAGCGCCATTGCTTCGGGAACCGGTGGCTAGCGCCATGCCGCTGGGAACCGGTGGCTAGCGCCATGCCGCTGGGAAACGGTGGCTAGCGCCATGCCGCTGGGAAACGGTGGCTAGCGCCATTCCGCTGGGAACCGGTGGCTAGCGCCATTCCGCTCAGTGATTGCTTTGTTGATGCTAACCCACACATCGATTGCTGGCAAGCGAAGGAAACGATCTTGCGTCCGGTTGATCATGGATGCGTCGCGCACTCCCACCGAAATCTCGCGGAAAAAAATTTTTCTCATCACACCACGCAGGGCCTATTCCCCATCCCCGTTTCCCTGTACACTGCTGCCGTATGACGTGTTACAGAAAAATAATCCGTACGAAACTTCTTCAGCAAGAAGGGGGGGCTGAGCCTTGGGGATTGCATGCTGAAAACTAAGCAAACGCTGGATACATAACGACAATCCCGCACCTTTTTCTGGAACAGTCTAACCTTCAGGAGGTAGAAATGAAGAATAGACGGGGATTCACCTTGGTCGAGTTATTGGTCGTGATCGCCATTATCGGCGTGCTGGTCGCCTTGTTGCTGCCCGCGGTCCAAGCAGCTCGTGAGGCGGCTCGGCGAATGAGCTGTACCAATAATTTGAAGCAGATCACGTTGGCGCTGCACAACTTTCACGACACCCACCGGGCCTTTCCCACAGGCTCGCCGTCGCGAACCTGTCCCGGATACGAGCACATCCCAGCTTGGCAGTACCGCTGGGGCCCGCTGGCGATGCTGACGCCCTACATGGAACAGTTCAATCTGTACCAGTCATTGAACCTGGACGTACCCCTTTATGGTCATACTGGGGTGTTCAATGGACCGGGAGTTGGAGTGCATCCGGACAATCACGAGGCTTTGACGCAGGAGGTTGCCTTCTTCTATTGTCCCAGCGATCAGGCACGTAAGCAATTCGTCCCGGACGCCGAGCTTGAATATGCCGGCACCAATTATATGGCATGCTGGGGCCGTGGCGCGCCGACGGCGACGGGCACCGCCGTTTTTGATACCGACGGGTTGTTCAACAACAATCGAGCGATTCGCTTTGCCGATGTCACCGATGGAACCAGTCACACTGCCGCATTCTCGGAAAGTTTACTGGCGACTGCCAACCTTTCGTTCGCCGGCGGCGAGATCCTCACGCGGCAGAACAGGGGACTGGTCGTCGTTGGGGAGCGCAGCAGTAACGATCCGTTCCTGACGGAAGAATTCTGCACGCGATTCGGTGAGCCCGTCGCCGCCCGCACCAGTCGCTCGGTACGCTGGTTCGACGGGTTTGTGCTGTACACGGCCTACTATCACTGGTGGGGGCCGAACTCGGAGATCCCCGATTGTTCGAAATGGGGGCCTTTACGATCTCTTTGGCAGATGGCCCGCAGCCGACATCCGGGCGGCGTCAACGTCAGCTTCGTCGACGGCTCGGTTCACTTCATATCCGACACGATCGATTTGGACACGTGGCGAGCGATGGGATCGCGCGACGGCGGCGAAGTGATCTCGTCGTGGTAAGGACCGTCAGCGGAACAAGTGAGCGGAATGGCGCTAGCCACCGTTCCCGAAGCGGACTGGCGCTAGCCACCGTTCCCGAAGCGGAATGGCGCTAGCCACCGTTCCCGAACCGCACCTAAAAATCGTAGCCACGATCGCCAGACCGTGAAACTCCAATACTTGCAACCTTTTTTTTCAGAAAGCAGACCCTCCATGAATCGTTTGCATGCCAATCGTAGAATTGCCAAGATTTCCTGGATTGTCGCCACCTTGGTGTTGATCGCAGCGGTCGCGCGACCGGCTGTCGCCACCGAATCACCCACCCAGTTGTACCTGGTGGGGGTCGGGCCTGGCGATCCCGATCTGATCACCCTGCGCGCGATCGATACGATCAAGCGGGCCGATATCATTTTCTGCATGGAAAGCATCAAGGAGCGGTTTTCCGAGCTGATGCAGGACAAACAGGTGATCCACGGATACTGGCGTCTGTTTCCCTTCTACGGCCAAGACATTGAAGATCTGGAGGGTGACCAGCGGGCCGAGGCCGAAAAACTGGCGGTCCGGCGAAACGAGTTCATCGCCATGGTTCGCAAGGCAGTTGCAGACGGAAAGACGATAGCGATCGTCGACAGCGGCGATCCGCTGATCTACGGACCGTGGGCTTGGACCATGGAGGAATTCGAGGACTTGAAACCGGTGGTCGTCCCGGGGGTCAGCGCCTTCAACGCGGGAAACGCCGCGTTGCGGCGAGGGATCACGAACAGCGATTTCACGAACTCCGTCATCTTGACCGCCGCCGACTGGGAAGGCAAAACGGATACGATCGAACGGCTGTCCACACACCGGACGACCATGGCGCTGTTCACGATGCGGACGGAATTCGAGGAGTTTATTCGCAAGTTGGCGATCAACTATCCGGCGGAGACGCCGCTGGCCGTCGTCAAATTCGCCGGCTATGCTGATCGAGAACAGGTGATTCAGGCCACGGTTGGGACCATTCTGGAAGAGGTTGGGCAGGAGGATCTGCCGTTCGAGTACATGATCTACGTGGGCGACTTCCTGAACTTTCGGTACCGGAAGGAACAGTAGGTTCTTTCCCAACTGGGTAACACAAAATCCAAGCGAGAAACAAGATGATTCAAAAGAACATGGCACGTGCCCGATTTTGTTTGGTTGCGATCTTCGCAGCGGTTTCTTCATTTTCGTTCACACCGGCGGCCGTCGGTCATGAGGTCTGGATCGAGGCTGATGTGTCGGCCACCGTGGGACAGGAAATGGACGTGTGGCTGTATTGGGGCCATGCGGGCAACAAAGAAAGCGGTGATCGTCTGGCGGCTCAGTTGAGCAAGCTGACGGCGTTTGCCCAGACAGCCGGCGGCCGCGAAGTTCTGGAACTGGAAATGGCCGATGACGGTTTCGTCACGAAGTTCACGCCCGAGACTCCGGGGTATGTCGGACTGGGCGCAGAACTGCAGGTGGGCATCGTCGATCGACAAGTCCACTCGATTCCCGCTTATACCCGCATCGTGATGTACGGCAAAACGATCACTCGCGTCGCGGGCGACGTTCAAGCGAGGCCCGCTCCGATCGGCTTGGATCTGGAATTGGTCCCGGTCGCTCCGGATGCTCAGCCGAAGGTCGGTGATCTGATGACGGTTCGCGTCTTGCACAAGGGGCAGCCCGTTGGCGGCCGTCAGGTCCAGATCAGAGCGGCCACGGTGGGCGGTCGCCAGACGATGGATGACCCGCGAGTGCAGAATTGGGAGTGGTCGACCGAAGCGATGGCCGACCCGCGGACCGGCGAAGCAACCTTTCCGTTGATCGTCGCCGGCCAGCACCTGTTCATCGTCCGGTACACCGACGAGACCCCCGGAACTTACGACGGGCCGCGAAACGACAAATCGGACTTCAGCTACCTGAGGCCAGGGGACACCTTCGAACGGACCATGCACGTTTCGACGCTGACCGTCCAAGTCGCCGAATAGCCCGGGGAACAAACGTTATCCTACTCGTCGTCTGTCGGTTCGCGGACAAGTCGTTTTGGGCCTGCGGCGGCTTCCTGCGGCGTGATCACTCCGTCTCGATTGTGATCGTATGCCTCGAATTCCCGTATCGCGGCGGCAGAACCGGTCGGAGCGAATTCCGACAGCGTGATCTGGCCGTCGCCATCTGCGTCCAGTTCGTGGAACCAAGCGGGCAATCCTGGCGGCAACCGCGACGGTTTCACAGTGAACTGCTTCTGGCCCGGTTGTTCCGAAGGCTTCACCGCTTCTTCTTCCGAAGGCATGTCGACGGGTTTGCTGATGGCTTCCGGAACCAGCGGGACCGAGTCGCCTGCGGCCAGCACGTCGTACAGCAGCGGGGGCAAGCGATCAAGGGCCTCGGGTGTCAACCGAATCCGTCGAGCGGAACCGTAATCGGCGATATATCGAGCCAGTTCGTGGACATCGATAAGACCGTCGCCGTTGGCGTCTGCCGCACTCGGATCGCCTCGCATTTCTTTCCATTCTTCCGGTTGAAGCACACCGTCACCATTGGCATCATATTCGTCAATCAGGTGCTGTGCGTAGCGCATGACATTTAGCGGAACGGGTATCGTCTGTTCCGCCGCCAATGCTGCGAATCCCAGGGTAAGGACCATCAACCCAAGCAAAACAGCCAGGCTGACGGCGGTGCAGTGACCGTTGCGGATGGTCGAGGGCACTCGGAAACGACCGAGTCCGTGTGATCGTTCGGCTTTACTGCGATGGCAAAAAGTCATCATGCAACCCTTCCTCTGGAAAAAAACGGGACGCTACTTCAGTGATTTCGATCGCCGATGCAGCCTTCCTTTACTATAATCAAACAGCTCGACCGATGCCAGGTTTGCCAAGGCCGGAGCGACCGAGTGGCAGCGGCCAACGAACCTGGGAACTTAGCGCGTTCAGCCTCGTCCAAATATGGGGTATCACGTATTTTGGGGACGATTCTCGCCCGTCGAGTCGATCACGAGGCCGCCCAGTGAACTTAACGATTTTACCGATCGTATCAGGCGCATCGCCCGCGACGCCGCTCTTCGAACTCGGAAATGATGGACGTTTTTGGTCGATTCGTGCGATCAGTAAAGATGCGTCACGTGGACACTTAGGGGAAAATAGGCAAATCAGAAATTTTAGCATTGACGAGAGCTATGTTACTTAACAAACTGACCGCGCGTGCAAAACGATTCATCGCTCGAACCCGCCGATCCTCTCGAACCCGCGATCGCGGGCGTCGCACCTCGATGATCTTTGAATCTCTGGAAAACCGAAGCCTGCTGGCAGCGGATCTGCTGCAAGCTTTGTCTTTCGAGGATGCTGGTGCCTCGGCCGCATCGGAGTCTGTGGCAAGTACGACCTCGATGGCAAGTACGACGTGGGCGGGGCCTGTGTCGACGATGTCGGTCGGGGAATCCTGGATGTCCGAGGCGGAAGGCGAATGGGCTGCCGAGGGGGAAGATGCCCCGGATCTTGTGGCATTTGCCAAGGCATTGACCGACGCCGGGGCGAAGATGTACACCGCGGCATGGTGTGCCTTCTGTTCGATGCAAAAACAGCTCTTTCAGGCTGGAGGCTCGTACCTGCCGGCCATCGAGGTCACCAATCCGGACCGAACGTTGAACGAGGTGGGCATCGAGAACAACATCACCAGTTTTCCCACTTGGGAGTTTCCCGACCAGACGCGCGAATCAGGTCTGCTGGATCTGCAAACGCTTTCCGATCGCAGCGGGGTACCGATTCCCACGTCCAGCATTCCCTACCTGAAGCCGATCGAAGACAAGACGCTGCTGGCGACTTCGCCGCTGCATGTCGCTTTGGACGGCTACGATCCGAAGGGTGGTCCGTTGACGTACACGGTCAGCAGCGATAACCCTGAGGTCGAAGCGACGTTGATCGAGGGCAACCGGAGCATGAGGATCGAGGTTGCCGGATACGGCGATATGGTGTTTCAACTGTTCGAGCAGCGGGCGCCTCGACCGGCGGGGCGCGTGATCGAATTGGCCGAGTCGGGTTTTTACGACGGGATCCTCTTTCACCGGGTGATCGACGGATTCGTGATTCAAGGGGGCGATCCCACCGGTACCGGCACGGGTGGTTCCACCTTGGGTACGTTCGATGACCAGTATCACGTCGACCTGCAGCACAATCAAGCGGGCATTCTCTCGTTTGCCAAATCGGCGGACGACACGAACGATTCGCAGTTCTTCGTCACGCTGGCGCCGACCCGCCACTTGGATTTCAATCATTCGATTTTCGGCATTCTGGTCGAAGGGTTGGACGTTTTACAGGCGATCGGCAGCACCGCGACGGGTGAAGGCGATCGTCCGATCCACGACATCCAAATGAATACCATCGAGATCTTTCAGGACACCGAGAATGCCGTGATGATGCTGAAGGCGGATCCGGAAGCGATCGGTCAACAAGCGAACATCACGGTCGCGGTCGACGATGGATTGGGCAACCAGACGCAAGAGACTTTCCTGGTGACGGTAGCCGAGGATCCGTTTAATAGCGGCCCGTTCCTGGAAGATCTTCCCGATTTCGAGACCGCAGTGGGAACTCCCCTTGAAATCCAATTGTCGGCGATCGACGTGGAAGGCGACCCCGTGTTCTTCGACGCGGCGCCTGCTGGCAGTGTCGAATCGACGGTCGAAGTGGACAACGAGACGGGCCTGGTGACGGTGACGCCACCAGCCGGATACGTCGGCCCGATGCAAGTCTTGGTCGGGGTCCAGGCGTGGGACGGATCGGATCGATCCGATCCATGGGATACGCAGGTTGTCAACATCAACGTCGTGGGCGAACAGTTGCAACTGGAACTGGAACTGCTGCCCGAATCCGACTCGAACATCGTTGGTGATAACGTAACGAACATCACCGAGATGACGTTCCGGATCAACAATACCGCCCCGGGGGGGCAGGTGCAGATCCTGTACAATGGCGCCGTGATCGGACAGGGTACGGCGACGGGAACCAGCATCGACATCACCACCGACAACTTGGCAGCGTTGGGCGACGGCGTGTACCCGCTGACCGCGGTGCAGACGATCGATGGCGTTGCCGGCGATCCCTCGAACGAATTGACGGTCACCTTGGATACCACCCCGCCGGTTCCGCTGACTTCCACGCCGCCCACCACGGCGACCAACGGAGTCGAGTTGGTCTATGATGCACAGCATCCGGAAGAAGGGACGCCTGGCTTCGAGTACTCGCTGGTCGATCCACCGCAGGGAGCCACGATCGATCCGGTGACGGGTGTGATGCGTTGGACACCCATCATCGATCAGGGCGGTGTGAACACGTTCCAGATCCTTGTGATGGATCTGGCAGGCAACACGCAGACTCAGGATCTGGCGATCGATGTGACGGTGGCAGAGCAACTGGTGATGATCGAGCTGGTCGTGGTCGATCAGGAGGAGAACCCCATCTCGACGATCACGGCGGGAGGAGAGTTTTGGGTCATCGCCTATGTCGAGGACTTACGCGAGCCGGCCGAAGGCGTCTTCGCTGCTTACGTGGACGTGCTATACGACCCGTCGATGGTCACCAGCCTGACCACCTCGCTTGCGGACGTGGAATTCGGCGACTTGTATCAGAATGGAAAATCCGGATTCTTTACCACTCCGGGACTGTTGGATGAAATCGGTGCGTTCGGGCCGACGTCGCCGGTCGGCGGCGGCAAAAAGGTGCTGTTCGCCGTTCCCTTCCGAGCCGACGAAGGGGGGCAGACAACGTTCGTGCTGGAACCGGCGGATCAGGTGGGCCGCGAGGTCTTGTTGTTCGGTCAGAACGAGCCGGTGTCATCGAACGCGGTCACCTTTGTCGATGCTGCTCTGAACGTGGAATCCGGGTTGACGGCCGTCGACGATCTGTTCAATGTGGACGAAGACAGTATCGCTTTCCCCTTGGATGTCCTGGCGAACGATGTCAACGAGACGGGCTTGCCGGTCGAAATCATCCAGGTGGGATTGACCAGCCAGGGAGGCACGGTGGAAATCTCGGGCGACGGACAGCAGGTGTTGTACACACCGTTGTCGAATTTCTTCGGCGAGGAAACCTTTACGTACACGATTGCCGCCGGCGATTTGACCAGCACGGCCAGCGTGACGGTTCAGGTCGCGCCGGTCAACGACCCGCCCACAGCCGTCGACGACGAATTCACGGTGGGGTTGAACAGCGAAAACAACTTCCTGGACGTGTTGGCCAACGATCACTTCGATCCGGACGTAGACGAGGTTCTGCGGATCGTTAGCGTCGGTCCGACCAGCCATGGCGGCGAGGTGGTGATCGCTCCTAACGGCACCCATCTATTGTACACTCCCGCGACCGGGTTCTCGGGCGTCGAGACTTTCACGTATACGATCCGCGATCGCGCGATCACCGATCCGACAGGCTTGGAGGACACCGCGACGGTGCGGGTCAACGTCGATACCTCGCCGCGCCCCACGGCGGTGAACGACACGGCGACGGTCGACGAGGATTCTGTCGATAACCCGATCTTCGTCCTGGAAAACGACTCGCCGGCCGAACCGGGAGCGGCGTTGACCGTGATCGAGGTGTCCGACTCGAAATTCGGCGGTACGGTGACCATCGCTGCCGACGGTTCCCACGTGCTGTACACGCCCTTCCCCGATTTCTTCGGCGAGGACACCTTTACGTACACGATCGAGGAAGAAGACGGCGGTCGAGCCACGGCTTCGGTGACCGTGACCGTACTGAACGTGAACGATCCACCGACGGCCAACGACGATTTCTATCAAATCAGCAAAGGCGCCGGGACCAGAACCCTGGACGTCCTGGAAAACGATACGTTCTTCCCGGATGTCGATGAAGTGCTGACCATCATCGCCGTGACGCAAGGTTCGATGGGCGGCACCGTCGAAATCGCGGCGGATGGAAAGAGCATCTTGTACACCCAGTCCGATGATCCCAGTCTGCCGGATACCTACACCGAAACGTTCACCTACACGATCGACGACGGGTCCGGTGCGGAAAACTCGACGGACTCAGCCACCGTCACGATCGACATCCGCCCGTTTACGACGCGCGTTTTGGGCGGGATGGTGACCGATGCTCAGCTTCACAAGGGGATCGGCGGCATGCCGATCCGTCTGACCGGGATGGACGTGTTCAACGGCCAGGTGACGTTCCATAGCCGTTCGTCGGGCAGCGGACAATATCTGTTCAACGATCTGGCGCCGGGCAGCTACCAAGTCGAAATGGAGGAAGTCCCGTTCCTGCTGACCCCGAACAATGTCTTGACCGTCGAATCGTCCGACGAAGACGGCGACAATCTGAGTTTGAATTTCGACTCGGCGACTCGCGATCCGGCCTCGCTCAGCATTTATGACTTCTTGGCTCGCGCGCCCGGTCAATCTTCGCTGGCTACGTCCCAATCGGTGATGATCGCCGCCGAAACCGGCCGGTCGCAACATTGGTATTCCTATCAGGCCGGTTGGCAGGACTACTCGAGTCTGGATGCCCAGTTGTCCAGCGATGGCAAGATGCTAACCATCGAGACCGTCGCCAGTAACGGCCAGCAGCATCGGGGAACCCTGAATCTGGACGAAGTGACGTACGTCAAGCGTTTGGCCAATTCGGGTGATTCGCATCTGATCCGAATCGACGCCAGTCCCGAACAGATGGGATTACAACCGATCGGTTCGGTTCCCACAGTGACCGTCACGCCGCTGACCACCACCAGCACGACCCCCGAGATCACCGGCACGGTCAGCAACGGAACGCTGGAAGTGACGGTCGCCGATCAGACGTACTCGGCCGGAGACGGCGATCTGCAGGTTGTCGGCACCGATTGGATGCTGCAGATTCCACCCGGTGATGCCCTGGATGTGGGAACGTACACCGTGATTGCCACGGCCACCGATGCTGAGGGCAATGTGGGGACCGACGCGAATACCAATCAGTTGGTGATCCTGGCCGACGAATCGGGAGCCGAGGGTGAGGCCTTGGATTGGGTATGGTCCGACGAGGATTTCCCGGACCAGATCCAGGATGCTTCGCTTCCGGAATCCCAGACGTCCGAGGACGATTACGCCCAGGCAGTCGATCTGCTGTTGGCCTTGGATGCCGCTGCCTGAGACGACTTACGTCGCTCGAAAGAGCCGCGCACGAAGTAAGCGGCATTGCCGTGAACGGCACATCGGGAATCGCTTACTTCGTGCGCGGCGCGATTGTGTTCTTCGTGCTCGTTACTGCCAAGGCTGCTCTGCCAAGAACACGCCCACCTGCTTTTCCGCTGCTTTCCCGGTAAACTAAGGGAAATGTCCTTTTTGGGTTTGTTTGGCAAAGGCGACGGTCATGGGGTCTTCGAATCGGCGGTTCCTGCGGTATTTCTTGGTCGGGTGCTTCGCCCTTGCATACACCGGAGCGTTGGCGATCGAGAGTCAACATGCCCAGTCCCAAAGCAAATCAGACGGGCAGCCCGAGGTCGTTCAACCGATCGAGATCGACAAGCGGTTGATCGCCCATTGGACGTTTGACGAGTCGGATGGGGATTGTCTGGATCGCAGCGGCAACGCTTATCATGCGCGGCCGCGAGATGGATTCGACGGTCATCTGACGCGAACCGGCGGCATTTTCGGTCGCGCAATGCGATTTTCCGGTCGGCACATGCTGGCCGTGTTGGGCGACGGTCAGCCGGATCTGTCGGAGATCCAGCACATCAGCTTTTCCGCCTGGGTCCAGGTCGATGGATTTGCTCGCTATGACGAGATCTTTCGTAAAGAAGACGGCAGCGATCGGGTGTTGTTTTCCTTCCAAGAACACATGACGTGTTTGACTCTGGGTCTGAACATCGACGGGTATGTGGAATTGCGGGCGCCGATCGATCCCAAGGCCATCGTTGGTACCGGCTGGCATCACTGTGCGGCCACCTTCGATGGCCAAACGATGCGAGTCTACTGGAACGGTCAGGAAATCGGGGCGCTTCCACGACCCGGTCGGATCCAAGCCGGCGATCGCGCGCCGGGTTGTATCGGTTCGACCAACGGGAACGAATGTTTGCAAGGAGTCATGGACGATCTGCGGATCTACGCCGATGCGTTGACGGCAGACGAAGTCGCGCGGCTGTACCTGAACGGGGTGCAAGCGATGACCGAGGCCGACAAGCGGGTGGCCGAACAGGTCGCGTTGGTTTACCAGCCCGCCGATGATTTCGCGGGAACCCTGGCAGCCATCCGCCGAAACCTGGCCGACCATGACATCACGCCCAGCCCGCTGTTGGTTCAAGTCCTGCAAGCTCGCTTGACAGCCGAATTCGCCGAACCGTTGGCGCGTCTGACCGAGTACACCGAAAGGCCGCTGATCGATCACCTGTCGGCGACGGGCACCGATCTACAACTGCCCGCTGCACGACGGCTGATCGAATTGCTGCTGGAGTACCGACCGCTGACCGACGACCAGTGGGCGCGGCAGAGCCCTGCGGACCTGGAACAGTGGAAGCAGCGAGACCGGATCGCCGAACGTTTCGAGGCGCTGGTGAACCAAGGCTCGGCTGCGACTTTCTCGCCCGAATGGGTGCATCTGATCTTGGATGCAGGCGATCGAATCGATTTCCGGCCCCGAGTCCACGAGCCTGTGGCTCCGTATATTACGCCATCGACGCCCCAGACAAGAGATCTGACGCCGATCGAGGCTCGGGAGGCGCTCGAACGCGACTGGCTGCACCAAGGCAGCGGTCAAACGCCAACGGTCGTCGTGCAGGGAGTCCGCTCGTGGAACCGGGCCGCCGGGTTATCGACGGCTGCGCCGACCCCCGAGACGATTCGCGAAGAAATCCAACGCACGTGGGAACTGGCCGATCGCATTCAAGCTCACCCCGGCGGGACCGTCTGCTTGGAAGACCAGCGAACTCGGCTACGAGACCTGGAGGCTCGGGCCGCCGAGTTGACCGAAGGCGACACGCGCCTGTATTTCCAGATCCGCGAGGTGAAGCGCGAGATCATGTTCTTGAACCCGGTGCTCGATTTCAGCCGGGTGCTGTTGATCGACCAACCCTTTCCGCAAGGTCGCGAGTGGCAGCATGAGACCCGCCATCGTCTGGGCTATCAAGCCGTGCCGGGCGGTCGGTTGCTGGTCCTCGAAGGACTCGGCCCCGATGGGCGGCTGACCCAATTGATGCCCCAGACACCGCTGCACGGTTCCTTTTGGCGTCCCGATATCTCGTTCGACGGGCAACGCGTCCTGTTTTCCTACAAACCTCATAACGAAAAGGCCTTCCATCTGTACGAGATCGGCGTGGATGGTTCCGGACTTCGCCGATTGACCGACGGGATCTATGACGATCTGGACCCGATTTATCTGCCCGACGATCACATCATGTTTTCGACGACTCGCGGGCACACCTACGTCCGCTGCATGCCACCCACCAACGCCTTTGTCCTGGCGCGGTGCAACCCGGACGGCAAAGACATCTACCTTGTTTCGCGCAACAACGAACCGGATTACCTGCCGTCGCTGATGAACGATGGCCGAGTGATCTACACCCGTTGGGAGTACACGGACAAACCGCTGTGGCGAGCCCAAGGACTGTGGACCGTCAACCCCGACGGCACTCAGGTGCAAACGTTCTGGGGCAACCAGACCGTTTGGCCCGATTTGATGAAGGACGCTCGAGCCATCCCCGGCAGCCGTCGCGTGATGTTCACCGGCAGCGCCCACCACAACTGGTTCGCCGGCACGGTCGGCATCATCGACCCCGATCGGGGATTCAATTTCCCCGACGGCCTGACCAAAGTGACCGCCGAACTGGTCTATCCCGAATCGGGCGACGGTCCGGTCGATCCCATCGAATCGCCTCGCTACCGGCCCAGCGGTTCGTATGCGGCTTACTATTCCCCGTACCCGCTCAGCGAACAGGACTTCTTGGTTTCGGCCGATCGAGGCGGCAAGTTTGTCCTGTACTTGATGGACACGGATGGCAACCGGGAACTGATCTACGAAGGCCAGCATCACGCGTTCTATGGCATGCCGCTCCGCCCGCGGCCTCGACCGCCCGTGATGCCCGACCGGGTCACCTGGCCAACTCGCCAACAGCGAGACGACCCCGCGCCGGGCATCATCTTCAGCGGGAACGTGTACGCCGGAGCCCCGCCCGAGCTGCAGGGCAAGGCGCGGATGCTGCGGGTATTGAACATCGAACACAAGACCTACACCTACTGGTACCGGCGACCGTATCTGTCCACCGGACCTGTCGTATCGGCCGTCCAATCGGACGGGGTGAAAAGGATCCTCGGCACCGTGCCGATCGAGCCGGACGGATCGGTGTCGTTCAACGCGCCCGCCGGGCTTCCGTTACATTTTCAGTTGCTGGATGAACGCTACCGCGCGTTGCAGACGATGCGCAGCTTTACCGGAGTTATGCCGGGCGAACGACGCGGCTGCTTGGGCTGCCACGAATCGCACAGCCGAACCCCCGTTCATGAAGGCGGCAGCCTGGCGCTGTTGCGCCCGCCACGGGACATCCAAACGCCGCCTTGGGGCGATGCCTCGGTCAGCTTCCCCCGTTTCGTTCAACCGGTACTGGATCAATACTGCGCACGTTGTCACCAAGGCGACGGGGAAGCTCGCCAGGTACTCGATCTGACGGACCGGCCCGGATTCCTGATCTTTTCGGAACCGTACATGCACTTGACCGGCCGCCCGACCTGGAATCGACCGTATCAACCGCCCGAAAACCCGCCGCCCGGATTCGGTTTTGCCGACATGTTGCACGTCGAAGGCTATCTGGAGACCGATCCGGTCGCCTATCAAACCCCGCCACCGATGACCGCCCTTTCCTATCGGAGCCGATTGATCGACATCGCCTCCAGCGGCCAACATCATGACGTTCAGGTCGATCCGATCAGCCTGCGAAAGTTGATCGCTTGGGTCGATACGATGGCCCCCTACCGAGGCGCCGAAGAGATCCGCGAAATCGACGACCCGGACTTCCAAGGCATCGACTGGCTCTCCATCCGCCCCCGAGTCAAAACCGCCCCGATCATCACCCGCCCCGGTCCCGTCGATTGAAGAACAGGCTGTGAAAAAATCGGGACAGTCACCTTGGCGACGCCTGTTCTTTCCATGGTTTCGGCGTTTCCGCCCGAGCCAGTCCCATCTTTTTCAAGTCGTTCATCGGTTGCGAAAGATCCACAATGAAATGAGAAAGGCGGGGGTACAGACGACCAGGGTGGCTACTGAGATTCCGTCCCAGGCCAACCGCTGCTGATCCTCTGGCAGAAGCATCACCCAAACAATAGCCATCGCGTTGTTGACGATGTGACAGAGCACGGCCGGCCAGACCGAGCCGGTTCTCCAGGCGATCGCTCCCAACCACAGCCCCAGCGGTAACACGCCCAGGCTGTGCAAAGGATCGATGTGGGCAAAGGAGAAGATCATCGCACTGACCAGAATCGCCCAAATAGGATGCCAGCGTTCTGCCAATCGCGTCAGCAAATACCCTCGAAACAAAAACTCTTCAAACACGCCAGGCACGACGGCCAACAAGACAAACAGCAACGGCAGCGATTGGCGGATGTGCCACCGCATCATCGTTTCGATGAACTTCAGATTCTCGCTTAATTCGTCCACCATCAACGACAGGATTTGGGACGCCACCCACCCGACAAGCGGCGTGGCAACCACAAAGATCACCCAGGTCCAAAGCGGCAAGACGCCCACCCCAAGACTCAACCGCTGCGAGAAAGGACGCGGCGAAGCGGTGGCGGCGATGCAGGCGACCAGCAAGAACACGGTCTGGGACGGCAACAGCATCACCAACAGCCCACCGGTGGTCTGGCTGAAATCCTCGATCCATGCCCTCCATGTCTGGGCGTCTACGAACGATTCGAGGCCCAGATCGATCGAAGCAGCGGCGACCAAAAAAATGCCGGAAACGATCGCCGACAGAAGGATGGCAGCTACCGAAACACCGATCGCCGTCCAGACGGGTCGAGGCTCAGTCGCGGGGTCCGCTACCATTTCGGCCGTGATGATCGATGCATCGTCGGACCAGGGATTGCTGATTTCGGACGGTGTCCGGGGCATTTCGTCACCGGCCATCGGAGGTTTGGGGTCGGGAGTGTCTGTCATCTGGTCCATTCACCTTTCCAAGAGCTGGCCGGCAGCTACCAGGCCGCTGGCGAACGATCGGTTTTGCTTCAACGGCGATGTTAGGCGATTTCGCTTGGAAAAGCGATCACTTCGGACAACTCCTTCGCACCACACGCCAGCATCACCGAACGGTCGAATCCCAAAGCCACCCCGGTGCATGCTGGCAGTCCATGCTGCATGGCCGCCAGCAATCGACTTGATTCGGGCAACATCGGTTTGCCGTCCGCCTGGCGCATACGGTTGATCTGTTGGTTTCGGCAACGCAACTGATCGGGATCCGTCAGTTCGTGGTAACCGTTCGCCAATTCGATGCCGCGAAAATACAACTCGAAACGCTCGGCCGTCGGCGTACGGTCGCCGCGCACTCGGGCCAACGCAGCTTGACTGGCCGGGTAGTCGTACAGGATCACGGGTGATTCGATCCCCAAATGCGGCTCGATGCCATCGACCAACAACAGATCCAACCAGCCGTCCCGGTCCTCTGCCCGCAGGCTGGCCGGTGCGGCGATGCCGTGAATTTCTGCCACCTCGGCCAGTTGGGAACCATCCGCGTGATGTGGGTCGATCCCCAGCCAACGCTCGAAAGCCGAACCATAGCTGATTCTTTCCGCAGCGCCGGCCTGGAACAACAACTCGGCCAAATCCGACAGCAACTGCATTCCCTGCTGCATGTCGTGCCCGATTCCGTACCATTCAACGATGGTGAATTCGGGATTGTGCAGTCGGCCCACCTCGCCGCCGCGAAAGGAACGCGTGATCTGGTAGATCGAAGGCGCACCCGCCGCCAATAGACGCTTCATCGCAAATTCGGGCGATGTTTGCAACCAACGTTGCGGCCCGTTTGCCATCTGCCGGGGATCAGCGAACAGGGTGACGGGAATCGGGTCCAGATGACGATCGATAACCGTATCGGCCGAGAGTAGCGGCGTTTCGACCTCCAAAAACTTGCGATCCTCGAAAAACCGCCGAATGCAACGCAGCAATCGTGCTCGCAGATGCAACACCTCCAAGGATGCGGTGGGGCGAAACTCCCCACTTTCCCCCGCCATCACCCGCCCTCGTATGGCCGTCCGCTCATGTGCTCACCCGCTCGACGTACTGACCCGTGCGAGTGTCGACCTTGATCACGTTGCCCATGTTGATGAACGACGGACAGATGATTTCCGCGCCCGTCTCCACCTTGACTGGCTTGGTGACATTGGTCGCCGTATCGCCCTTGGCGCCCGGCTCGCAGTACTCGACCTTCAATTCCACGTGGTTTGGCGGCGACATGGTGACCGGGTTGCCGTTGAATAGCATCATCGAGCACCCCATCCCCTCTTTCAGGTACTTCCAGTTATCGTCTACCTGGTCGCTAGACAATTCGTATTGCTCATACGTCTTATTGTCCATAAAGACAAACGTATCTTGTTGGCGGTACAGGTACTGGACGTCGATCTCTTCCACGTCCGCCGACTCCAAGGAATCCCCACCTTTATAGGTTCGATCGAGGACCGTACCGCGCAACAGGTTCTTCAATTTGCACTTATACAGGGCGTTTCCCTTGCCGGGCTTCACGAAATTCATCTCGATCATCAAGTACGGTTCGCCGTCGATTTGAACCTTCAGTCCTTTGCGAAAGTCGCTTGTCTTATAAGTACCCACGCTCTGTTTTCCCCACTTCGTTGCGCTTGCCGAAAACATTACCATGCACGCTTGACCGGCCCTCCCCCGACTTAGCAGGCCCTGACCGACCAAGGCGAAACAGCCATGATTGTAGCCAATGCGACCGATCCTGTCCGCACCCCTTCCGCCGTCGCCGACGGCTGGCGTGATATCATGCGCCACGCGATCCGCGACCCCATCGCACTTTGTCAACATTTGCAGTTGCCCCGGCGTTTCGAACAGGCAGCGATTCGTGCCAGTCACCAATTTCCTTTATTCGTCCCCCGCCCCTATCTGGAACGCATCCGATTGGCAGATCCCCACGACCCGCTGCTGCGCCAGGTTCTGCCGCTCGATGATGAATTGGCCGACGTGCCCGGGTTCACCCAAGATCCGGTCGGAGACCTGCTGGCCAGGCAACAAAGCGGAATACTGCAGAAGTATCAAGGTCGTGTGCTAATGATCGCCACCGGTGCCTGCGGAATCAACTGCCGCTACTGTTTCCGCCGCCATTTCCCCTACGCCGAAGTCGCCAAACTGTCGCGACATGCGGTGACGTGGGTCGAGGAGATACGACGCGACCCGTCGATCGAAGAAGTGATCCTCAGCGGTGGCGACCCGCTAACGCTGGCCGATTCCCAGTTGGCTCGACTGATGGACATGCTCAGCACGATACCCCATGTTCGTAGGGTTCGCATTCATTCCCGAATGCCGATTGTGATCCCCAGTCGAGTCACGACCGAGCTGTGCCGATGGCTGACCGGCCATCGATTTTCCTCCGTTATGGTGGTGCATTCAAACCACCCCAATGAACTGGATCAGCATGTGGAAGCGGCCTTGAAGAGGCTGGCGAACGTTGGGGTATTGTTGCTAAATCAATCGGTCCTGCTGCGAGGTGTGAACGACCAGGTGGACACATTAGCCGAGCTATCCCACCGATTGCTGGACTGTCGGGTGGTCCCCTACTACCTGCATCAATTGGACCGGGTTGCCGGCGCAGCACATTTCGAGGTGCCAATCGAACGAGGGGTACAACTCGTCCATCAGTTGCGTGCTCGCATGGCTGGTTACGGTGTGCCACGTTTCGCTCGCGAGGTTGCTGGTCAAGCCTCCAAGGAGGTGCTAGCATAATCGGCCTTGCACCGCCGGGAACCGAACTGTTTTTTTGGAGGATGGATTGATGAGCGACTGGGTAGTCCAAGGTACTGTGCATCTGATCGAGGAAACCAAGAGCTTCGGTCAGAAGGGGTTTCGAAAGCGGTTGGTTGTTCTGGAGCAGGATAAGGGAAAATTCATCAATTACATTCCGTTGGAATTCACCCATGAAGGATGCGACCAGGTCGACCAACTACAGGTGGGCGACGAAATCGAAGCCGTTTTTCGATTGAGCGGTCGACGGTGGCAACGGGATGCGAACAGCGAGGTGAAGTACTTCTTGAGCGCCGAAGCAAGCGATTTCAAAGTGCTGAGCGGTGGCAAGAGCGGCCCGCTTCCCCCGGAATCCGAAGCCCCTTACGAAGACGAAGGCGCCCCGTTCTGAGCGGTGTGTTTTCCGCGTCGGCAAACATCTGATTACCACGAACCGAAAGGAGTTTCCTCTCGTGACGCACCCCTTGATCGACACCTTGCTGGCTGGCGCTCCGGTGATTACCGACGGAGGCTGGGGCACGCAAATGCAAGCACGCGGATTACCCGTCGGCGGTTGTCCCGACCAATGGAATCTGACGCATGCGGATCTGGTCCAGCAGGTACCCAGTCAATACGTGGACGCAGGCAGCCAGATCGTGTTGAGCAACACTTTTCGGGCCAATCGAATCGCGTTGGCGGACTACGGCTTGGCCGACCAGGCAGCCGAGATCGCGCGGGCGGGCGCCGAAATCTCGCGACGAGCCGCCGGCGATCGAGCCCACGTCTTCGCCTCGATCGGTCCCAGCGGCAAGATGCTGATGGCTGGCGATGTCCCAGCGGATGATCTGCTGGCCGCGTTTCGCGAACAGGCCGAGGCGCTGGCGGCCGGTGGCGCCGACGGACTGGTCGTCGAGACGATGGCCGAATTGGAGGAAGCAGTGCTGGCGATCCGGGCGGCCAAAGCGACCGGGTTGCCGGTGGTCGGTTGCATGGTCTTCGATTCCGGAGCGGATCTGGACCGGACGATGATGGGCGTTACGCCCGAACAGGCGGCCGAGGCGTTGACGGCGGCGGGCGTGGATGTGGTCGGCGCCAACTGTGGGCAGGGCATCGCGGGCTACATCCCGATCTGTCGGCGGATGCGATCGGCGACGGAATTGCCGATCTGGATCAAGGCAAACGCGGGGTTGCCCGAGATGATCGATGGCCAGGTCGCCTACAAAACGACGGCGGCGGAATTTGCCAGTCACGCACCGGCCTTGGTAGCTGCGGGCGCTCGTTTTATCGGAGGCTGTTGCGGTACCAGCCCGGAGTTCATCCGCGCGTTGCACCAGGAGCTTCACGGATGAACTCCAGAGAACGAGTGTTGCGGGCCATCCATCATCAACCGGCGGATCGTGTGCCGATCGACTTGGGAGGCACGCGCCAGTCGGGTATCGCCGCGTCCACCTATCATCGTTTGAAACAGATGCTGGGTATCGACACGCCGACTCGTGTCTACGACGTCTATCAGATGCTGGCCGAAGTCGAACGGCCGATCTTGGAACGCTTTGGCGCCGATGTGATCGGTCTGAACCGTCGCGACGTGGCCTTCGGCATCGTAAACCGGGACTTCAAGCCTTGGACGATGTTCGACGGAACGCCGGTCCAGGTTCCGGGTGGGTTTCAGCCGGTCACCGAA
>SKKK01000302.1 GCA_007121535.1 Planctomycetaceae bacterium
GGGGCGCGGGACTGCCAGGCTTGTTGCACCGCTTCGGCGATCCGATCGGCGGCAAACCGGACGTAATCCAACGGCGCCATGACGCCCAAATCGATGCCCCAGCGGGACCACGCGATCGGGACGTCGATCCCCAACTGGGCGAGTTTCTCCGCCATATCGCGCGCCGTGCGATGCTCGGGAGCGGCATGCGTGTGCGTGGCGGTCAGTACCAGTTTGTCCGAGTCGATCTCGGGCACCCGTCGTTGCACATTTTCTCGCACCAGTTGCAGCACGTCGCTGCTGATCGAGATCAAGTCGATGGAGACCATGACCACGTGGTCGACCGTTTCGCCATCTTGAACCGCTTCCAGCACCAGCGCCGTAGCGGTCAGCGGGTCCAACACGCCGTCGGAGACGCGTGCGCTGGAAAACCCCGTCAGCACGACGGGTTGTTCCGGCGTGATATCGGTCGATCCCCAACCGATACGTAGTTCCCCGCCAGCGTTCCCGGCGCCTTCCGCCACATCGGCAGCCGTCGCCGCCCAGGCGGCCAACAACATGATGAGCGCGGAAGCGACACGTCCTAGGTAACAGATTCGCGGCGAAAGCATCGTACGTCTCCTTGATTTTCGAGGACTTGCTGGTTGATGGACTAGGGCCTGACGGCCGGTCCCATCTCTTCGTCGATGGGCATCGACGTATGCAATTGCAGGATGACGGTGACGAAAGCGACCGGATCGTCGGCCATCGTCTCCGGCAGACTGACTTCAATCATAAAGCGGTTCAACGCTTTGGCCAGCGGCGCACTGAGTTCGTCGTTGATCAAATCGACGACTTCCTGGACCACCAGAAAACAGGCATGTTCTTCTTTCAAGACCAGCGTGATTGTCTGATCCTTCACGAACTGATCGCTGACGTCCTGTTGGACCAGGACGCCCAGCGGCAATCGAGCCCCGCTGCCACGAAACGCTGCCGAGGCCTCGATCGGGCCCGCCGCTACCGCCGGGGCGACCTCGGCGGTTGGGCCAGGCAGGAACAGCGCCGTGGGCAGGAGGGAGGCGTTTTCCAGGCTCTTGCCATCCAGCGACCGCACTGAGCCGTCCAGTCGATCATCCGCCCGAACACCCTCGGGCGGCACCGTCGCCGTGACCGCGACCATGGTCAAATGGCCGCTTGCTTGCAGCTTGGATAGCAATTCCGGGTCGCCCCCACCCAAAGGACTCTCCAGCAACTCGAGCAGATCGGGCAACCCGATCGCCGCCGGCGTCTCCTCGGTTCGGACCGTCGGCTTGGGGCGAGCCAACGCTTCCTTCAAATCGACCGCCATGCCGTACCCTTGCAGCCGTTCCTGGCGATAGTGTTTCACTTCGCACAAATCGCCGACTCGCAATCGACCATGATCGACACCGTCGCGAATCTTTCGCAACGCTTCCGACAACGCTTCGGGAATGTGAAGCGAATCCTCGGAAGGGTCGGGCTCCGGGAGATCTTCCGGCATGGGCGGATCGGTCGGCAGCTCGATGTCTGCCGGCAGGGCGGGCGCTTCGATTTCCGGTTGTGCTTCGACTGGCGGGTGTGCGATCGCCGGGTCGGCATCATCCTGCTCGGCGCGACTTGCACTGACCAGGAACGATGCAACGAGAACGATGGGCAGAACAATCTTCAAGGCTTGAAACATGATGCGGCTCCTAAGAAATCGCTGGTTGACCAACATTTCATGCTAATCAGCATCCGGATCGATTGCAACAATGGGCTGTGGGGATGTCTGATGCTTTTTCGGGCCATTTTCGATGGGTCCGATAAAATCCGCTAGCCCCGCGTGCAAACCGTGAACGTTCGTATTAGACTCGGAGAAGTAAACTGAACGCCCGATGCGGCGATCCAGCGTTTTCCGGATGCATTCGTGTGAGTGGAGGGGTGAGAAATGAAGTTCGACAGCCGATGGTTCATGATGGTTCTGTTTTGTGGCGGGGTCGTCTGGGAAATGGCCTTGGCATCGGCTTGGGGGGCAGCCCCTCGGAACGTCGTCTTGGTGGTATCCGATGACCATTCCCCCGACATGGGCTGCTATGGGAATCCGGTGGTTCAGACGCCCCATCTGGACGCATTGGCCGCCGAAGGAACTCGGTTCGTCAATGCCTTCTGCACCACCGCCAGTTGCTCGGCCAGCCGATCGGTGATTCTTTCGGGACTGCACAACCATGCCAACGGCCAGTACGGACACCAGCATCACTTCCACAAATTCGCTTCGTACGACAATCTGGCCTCGTTGCCCGTCTACTTGGCCCACGCGGGGTACCGCACGGCCCGGTGTGGAAAATACCACGTGGCGCCCGAACCGGTCTACCAGTTCCAGACCGTCATCCCCGGACCAACTCGCAACGGATACGTCATGGCGGAGAATTGCCGGAAGTTCTTGAGCGAAGATCCGGACCAGCCCTTTTTCCTGTATTTCTGCGTTTCCGACCCGCACCGCGGCGGTGGCATCGCCAAAGAGTTGCCTCATCAACCGGACCGCTTCGGCAACCCGCGTCCGGGCGACAGTTATAAGGGGATCACCGAGGTGACCTACGACCCGGCCGACGTCATCGTACCCGGCTTCTTGCCCGATACGCCGTCGAGCCGCGCCGAACTGGCTCAGTACTACCAGTCGATCTCGCGACTCGATCAGGGCGTAGGACACTTGTTCGAAATATTGAAGGAGAAGGGCGTATGGGACGATACGCTGATCATCTATATCTCGGATCATGGCATCGCGATGCCGGGCGCGAAAACCACTCTTTACGACGCAGGCATGATTTCGCCGATGCTGGTCCGTCACCCGGACGGCAAAGGCCGCGGAGTCGTCCATCATGCCATGGTCAGCTTTGTGGACTTGGCACCGACGATCTTGGATTTCGCGGGCATTTTGGACGAGTCGACCGGACGAGTCAAACAGGAGGTGGTGGAACGCATCCCGCCCAACCGCACAAGGACCGACCCGCAGGTCACCCGCGATACCCAACGGGGCGATCTGCACGGCCGATCGTTCTTGCCGATTTTGGACCAACCGGACGTCGATGGCTGGGACACGGTCTACGCCTCGCACACGTTTCACGAAATCCAGATGTACTACCCCATGCGCGTGGTGCGCGGGCGTCAGTGGAAATTGATCTGGAACATCGCCTACCAGCTTCCATTTCCCTTCGCCTCGGATCTGTGGGCTGCCCCCACCTGGCAGGCGCAATGGGCGATTGGCCCCGACGCCCCGTTCGGTAAGAAGACTGTGGCCACGTATATTCAGCGGCCGGAATTCGAACTGTACGATATCCAGAACGATCCCTACGAGGGTGAAAACCTGGCGGACGACCCGCAGCATGCTGAATTGCTCGAACGGTTGATCGCCGAGTTGAAAGATTTCCAACAGACCACCAATGATCCTTGGATCATGAAGTGGGATTACGACTAACCACCGCTCGACAAATAACTGTCCAATGTCCCCTCGCCCCTCGTGGGAGAGGGCAGGGTGAGGGGGCAGAAAGTGCGTCAGTTATTTCTCGAACGGTGCAAACTTGCCCTTGAATACCAGGAGGAACGACCATGAGCGTCAATCGTCGCCATTTCCTGCGAACCGGTGCTGCCGCCAGCGTCGCGTTCGCCGCTCCCGCCATCCACGGCGCCGCCAAGATCAAGAAGTATCGAACCGCCTTGATCGGCTGTGGCTGGTGGGGCATGAACATTCTCAGAACCGCGTTGGCAGATGGCCACTGTCAGGCCGTCGCTCTGTGCGACGTGGATCGCAGCGCGCTGGACAAAACGGCCGCCGAGATCGATGAAAGCACGGGGAAGATGCCCAAGAAGTACAAGGATTATCGCGAGTTGCTCGAGCAACAGAAGCCGGAGATCGTGATTGTCGGCACCCCGGACCATTGGCATCCGCTGCAAACCATCGACGCCTGTAACGCGGGAGCCCACGTGTTCGTCGAAAAACCCGTCGGCCATACGGTGCTGGAGGGTCGGGCCATGGTCCAAGCGGCGCGGGCCAACGACCGCATCGTCCAGGTCGGTACCCATCGCCGAGTCTCGCACCATAATCAATGGGCCATGGATTTCTTGCGAGAAGGCAAGCTGGGCCGAGTCAACATGCTGCGGGCGTTCGTCCATTCCGGTGGAGGTCCCGGGTCTCCCACCCCGGACCAGGAGCCGCCCGAAGGCTTGGATTGGGACATGTGGTGCGGCCCCGCGCCGCTGCGGCCCTTCAATCCGGCGATCCATCCTCGCGGCTTCCGACACTTCATGGACTTTGCCAACGGAACGCTCGGCGATTGGGGGATCCACTGGATGGACCAGATCCTTTGGTGGAGCGAAGAACAGTGGCCCAAATCCGTCGCTTCCACCGGCGCAAAATGGTTTCGGCAGGACAACGCCGATGCACCGGATACACAGGTGGCCTATTACGAATTCGATTCGTTCACGGCGGTTTGGGAGCATCGGAGATACGCTGCCAACCATGCCGAGAAACATCGAGTCGGCATCTACTTCTATGGACAGGAAGGTACCCTGCACATCGGTTGGCAGGAAGGTTCGACGTTCTATCCGGCCAGCGGCAGAGACCCCGTCAATGTGCCGGCTCGATTGCACCAACCCGACGCTCAGAATATCCCCGAATTGTGGGACGATTTTCTGCAGTGCATCCAGACCGGTCAGCAACCGGTGTGCGACATCGAACATGGCCATCGCGCCACCACGCTCAGCCTGCTGGGCGTGCTGTCCATGAATCTGGGCCGCAGCATCCGCTGGGATGGCGAAAAAGAACGGGTGATCGACGACGACGAGGCCAATCGGTTGCTGCGACGCGACTACCGCGCTCCGTGGCAGTACCCGATCTAAGGCAAATCAGGGTGCGGAAGAGGTGTCCGGACCCAAAAACGGTTCCTGACACCTTTTTCGCGAAACGCTTTTTGCAGAGATCCCCCTTTCCTTGCTGGAAGTCGGCAAGTAAACTGTCGCGTTTCCACACGAGTGATTCTCGCCACAGTGAAGATTGGCCACAATCATGCCCAAGCAAAAGACGCACAAAGGAACAAAGAAACGCTTTCGTTTGACCGCCAAAGGACATGCGAAGCATCGCCAAGCGGGTACCAGCCACCTGCAAACTCGCGTATCCGCCAAGCGGAAGAGGAATTTGCGTGGCACCAAAGTGGTGGATAAGCCGATGGAAAAGGCGATCCGCGCGGCTCTGGGGGACCACAGCTACTAAACTCTATCCAGCTTCTTACATCGAACGCGATGGGCGCTTAACACCCTTCTGAGTAGCAAGGGGGCCTGATCGCGTAGGGGATTGAAATATCATGAGAACAACCAAAGGTGCGGCTCGCAACCAGGCGAAGAAACGTCTGTTCAAACGAGCCAAAGGTTACCGAGGCGGTCGCGGCAAACTGCTGCGATCGGTGAAGGAAACGCTGATTCGAGCCGGGGCTTACGCATACCGCGACAGACGGGTTCGCAAGCGAGATTTTCGCAAACTGTGGATTATCCGCATCAATGCTGCGGTCCGCGAACATGGGTTGCGGTACAGCGAATTCATGTGCGGCTTGAAAAAGGCGGGAATCGAACTGGATCGGCGGACCCTGTCCGAAATGGCGGTGAATGATCCGGCCGGGTTCGGTGCCATCGTTGATCGGGTCAAGGCGACGTTGGCGGCTTGACCATGGCACTGGCGGAATTCCTGCAGCAATTGGACGACTTGGCTTCCGCTGCCGATCGAGCCTTTGCCGCGGTCGGCGATTCGGATTCGCTGGAAGCGGCTCGCGTCGAGTACCTGGGGGCGAAGCAGGGCCGGTTGAAAGCGGTGCAGAAGCAGATGGGCCGCGTCGACGCCGGCGACCGTCGTGCCGCGGGCATGCGGTTTAACGAGGTCAAACAGCAGATCGAGGCGGCTTTTCGGACAGCGACCGAGCGACTGGCGGACAAGGGTTCGACTGTTCAACAAGGGGCTCACTTCGATCCGTCGCTGCCGGGAACGCCGCTGCTTGTGGGACGCCTGCATCCCATCACGCAGACGATCGAAGAACTGAAAGATATCATGGGCCGATTGGGGTTCTCCGCCGCCGAGGGCCCTGAGATCGAAGACGAGTGGCATAACTTCGAGGCCTTGAATATCCCTCGCGAACATCCGGCTCGCGATCCACTGGATAATTTCTATCTGAGTTCGGCGGAAAAGACGGCGGGCGATACCCCTCTGCTGTTGCGGAGCCAGACCAGTACGGTCCAGATCCGTGTGATGGAAAGCACGCCCCCGCCGGTGCGAATCATCTCGCTGGGCCGCGTGTATCGACCCGATACGGCCGACGCGACGCACTATCCGATGTTCCATCAGATGGAAGGGTTGCTGATCGATCGCCATGTCACCATGGCCGATTTGAAGAGCGTCCTGCGGTTGTTCGCAGCCAGCTACCTGGGCGGCGACGTACACATCCGGTTCCGACCGTCGTTTTTTCCGTTCACCGAGCCCAGTGTCGAGGTCGATTACCATTGGAACGACCAATGGATCGAGTTCGGCGGCGCGGGCATGGTCGATCCGAACGTGTTGCAAGCGGTCGGGTACGATCCGGAAGAAGTGATCGGCTTTGCGTTCGGGCTGGGCGTCGAACGTCTGTGTATGAGGCGGCACCGGATCAACGACATTCGAGAATTCTACAAGAACGACGTCCGATTCCTCCATCAGTTTTGAGCTATGATCGTCTCCTGGAACTGGCTGAAAGATTACGTCCCGTTGGACATTCCCCCGGAGGAATTGGTCGAACGTTTGTCGATGGCCGGATTGAATCACGAAGCTTCGGTCGATCTGTCGTCCGATCTGGCGATCGATCTGGAGGTGACCAGCAATCGACCCGACTGCCTGGGCCACGTGGGCGTGGCCCGCGAAATCGCCGTGCTGTGGCAAAAGACGTTGACCGTACCCACGATCCCCGAGCCTGCGACCGGACCGCCGGTCGATTCGCTGACCAAGGTTTCGATCACGTGCCCCGAGCTTTGCCAACGCTACACCGCTCGTGTGATTCGCGGCGTCCGCATCGGCGCCAGCCCCCAGTGGCTGGTCCAGCGATTGGAGGCGATCGGCATCGCGGCGGTGAACAACGTGGTGGACGTGACCAACTATGTTCTGATGGAATGTGGCCAGCCGTTGCACGCGTTCGATCTGGCCAAGTTGGCCGGACCTGAGATCATCGTCCGCCAAGCCTTGCCTGGCGAGCAGTTCGAGGCCATCAATCATAAAGTGTACGACTTGCAGCCTGGCATGTGCGTGATCGCGGATGCCGAACGTTCGGTCGCTTTGGGCGGGGTCATGGGCGGCACCGAGACCGAGGTGAGTGAATCGACGACCGACTTGCTGATCGAATCGGCCGAGTTCGCCCCCTTGTCGATCCGCACGACGGCTCGTGCCCTGGGGCTGCACAGCCCGTCCTCGTACCGTTTTGAACGGGGCGTCGACCCGCTGGGAGTCGACTGGGCCAGCCGACGCTGCTGCCAGTTGATCCTGGAACTGGCCGGCGGCCAATTGGCCGATGGCGCGATCGACGTCGGATCGCCGATCGCCGAGCGCCCGCCGATCGTGTTGCGGCTGGACCAGTTGCCTCGCGTGCTGGGCATCGAAATTCCTGCCGACGAAGTGCGCCGCATGCTGGCCGCGTTGGGCTGTCAGCAGCAGGCTGCGGATGCCGCGTCCGTCACGGTGGTGCCGCCCAGTTGGCGGCGCGATCTGACTCGCGAAATCGACTTGATCGAAGAGGTCGCTCGCGTTCACGGTTACGACCAGATCCCCGAGGACGTGGGAGTACCGATGGCGCCATCGTACCGCCGTGACGAGGATCGAATCCAGAGCAGAGTTCGCAACGTGTTGACCGCGGCCGGGATGGACGAAGCCATGACGTCCAGCGTCGTCCCCGCAGACTGGCATGCGATCTTCTGCCCTTGGACCGAGACCCAGCCGCTACGAGCCAGCACACCGATGCTGAAAGGCGCCGACCGGCTGCGCTGCAGCTTGATCCCCAGCCTGCTGGAATCGCGACGAGCCAACCAGGCACTGGGCAATCCGGTGATCGAGCTGTTCGAAA
>SKKK01000339.1 GCA_007121535.1 Planctomycetaceae bacterium
GGTTCACCTCCAAAATCTCACGGCGTAAATCCAGCTTCGAAGGACAGACGTAACTGCACAGTCCACAGCCGATGCAGCGATGCGAGGCACAACGATCGATCTCTTCCAAGGCGTCTTGATAAGCCAGTTTGTGAATCCAGTGCGGCATGATGTCCACCGGGCACAGTTCCTCGCAATAGCCGCAGCCGATACAAGGTCGATGCTCGCCACGCAAGGCGGTCGTCAACGGCTCCACATACTTCGGCCGGAACAGACTCATGAAACAATTGCTGTAGGAGATGCGATCCAATCCGGTACGGACAAAGCCCCAGAGTTCGCGACGAGTCGGTTCCAACAGCACGGTCAGTCCCGTCGATTCTGCGCCAACGCCCAACTGGTTCTCGTCCACCGTTCGACCGTTCAGAATGCCGCCATCGATCACACGATGCGGTTGATCGACCAACCGATCGCTCAGCAGGCGTTCGATCGGATATCCCACCGGAACTCGCACGTGGGTTGGACCGCTGACCGCCGAGCCGCCAATGGCCAAGGTTCGATCAACGACCGGACGCCCGACGACCAGCGCCCGGTCCATCGCCAGGACACCTTCGGTCCTCAGTCCCCAAACGGTCTGACCTTTCTCCGGCCGCAGGCCCAAGAACCGAGTCAGCATATTGAAACGATCCATGGGGTATCTAAGCGGGATATCCACGATCCGGATCCGCGAATTGCCATCCAACGCCTGACGGAGTCTGTCGGCCAAAGCAAAGCGTCCGGTAGGCAACGCGACATGAATCGTGCCCTCGACCAACGCCGTCAGGCACTCCAGCCCGCTCAAAAAAGCGTCCATCGACTCGCCCAACAATACATCACCGCGAGGCCCCGCGAAAGGCTCCAGGCTGGTTGTCGAAACAATGGCCGCAGCCGGACGCCGCGCCGGATCCGGGACATGATCCCCAAAAGCATCGTGCAGGAACAGCCAAGCTCCGCGATCGATCAAGGCTTGTCGTTGTGGACCGTACGGACTGTCCGGCGACTCCGGGACGTGTGGGTCGCCCTCGGCCAGCGACTCCAACTGGATATGGCCGCGATGCACCCTCAGACGCACGACACCGTCCATTGGGGAAACCAGCGGCAATTCAAAATGACCAGAAGCGATGGCCAGCGGTTGGCCAGATCGAACCGATTGGCCGCTCTTGACCAACACCTTGTTGAATCGCACGCGCGGGGTCCGCTGGGGAAGCAGCAGGACTTCCGGGCGGTCAGGTGCGCAGATTGTTCCCGCTGGCCGTCCGGCCAGCCTGATATTGTAACCGCCACGCAGTTTCATCGTCGCGACGACCGTTTCTAGCTAATATGGGTTAAATTTGAAGACTCGCATTCACAGTCGAATGAAAGTCGCCAACTCATTCGTCACCCAGGAATCTTGGGTAGCGGTGATCGCTGGACCAGGAGTGCTTTAAGATCCAGCGAATGCGGCTGACCGCACCGCGCGGAAGCTGCACTGAGTGTCCTACCGTACCGTAAGCAGGTTAAAGTATTAACAAACCTGAATATTAGAAGTTTAGTCTGTTGCGACGGGGCTTGCAAGTGCCTGGCGAATTTTGATCGCGGGAAAATCTTTTTGGATCTTCCCACACTTTGGGTTGCGAATATTCCGGGCCAGTTTCCATTTCACGGATTTCCGTGCCTCGGTCCGCGAAATTCCGTGAATGTCGCGGGTTTGATAACCAAAAACTCCGATTGTCGATTGCAGAAACCCGGTTGCCCACAGCGACTTGCAGCAAAACGTGGACTTTCGGCTCTCTTTGGCACATGAGCTGCTACCAGTGATGGTTTGTCGGCGTACAGTGAGCGGACTGTGTGCCAGTTTTTTGATCCGTGTCGGAGGAAACCGATGGTTGCTGAAAGTCATGCTGCCCACTTATCCCAATTCATGAAGGACGTGATGGCCGACACGCCGGGGGGGCAGAAGGTAGTACATTGTCTGCAATGCGGCAGTTGCGGCGGATCCTGTCCGAATGGCGCGGAAATGGATTTCACGCCTCGTGCCGTGTTTGCAATGATTGCAGCAGATCGACGCGAGGCGGTGCTGAAGGCCAACACGATGTGGCAGTGCGTGTCGTGTTATCTGTGCACGGTACGATGCCCGCAGGAGATCCCGATCACCGAGATCATGTACACCCTGAAGCGGATGGCGATCCGCGAGGGCAAGGCGGGCGGCAGCGATGCGCCGGCGCTGGCCAGGACGTTCACGGATTTCGTGGATCGTTATGGACGAAGCTTCGAGTTCGGCATCGCGACTCGTTATCTGTTGTTCAACAAGCCGTTGAGCATGTTAAAGATGGGGGGAGCGGGGATGTCGATGTTCGCCAAGGGGCGGTTGGCGTTGACGCCGACGAAGATTCGCCAGGTCAAGCAGTTGCAGGCGATTATCAACAAGGCGAAAGAACTCTCGAAAGAAGACTAACATTTTTGGAAGCGGAGGTGCGTCGTGAAGTACGCATACTATCCCGGTTGTTCGTTGGAATCAGGAAGTGCTGCCTACGACAAGTCGGTCAAGGCGGTGATCGAACAGTTGGGGTTCGGGTTGGACGAACTGGACGATTGGAACTGCTGCGGGGCGACCGAGTATTTCAGCCAGAACGAGTTGGTGGCGACCAGCGTGATCGCTCGTAATCTGGCGTTGGTGGACGATCGGCACGACCAGTTGGTGGCGCCGTGCGCCGCGTGTTTTTTGAATTTGAAGAAGACGGACAAGCTGTTGGCCGAGCAGCCCAAGATCCGCGGCAAGGTGGACCAGGCGTTAGCGGCCGGCGGCCTGCGGTACCGGCCCGGTCGCGTCCAAGTGCGTCACTTGCTGGACGTGCTGTATACCGACATCGGGGAACAGGCGATCAAGGCCAAGGTGGTGCAGCCGCTGACGGGTCTGCGAGTTGCGCCGTACTACGGATGCCAGATCGTGCGGCCCTTGAATGGTTTCGACAACCCCGAGTACCCGATGAAGTTGGACGAGATGTTCACCTGGTTGGGCGCCGAGGTGGTGGATTATCCGGTCAAGGCGCATTGCTGTGGCGGCCACATGACCCAGATCAGCGAGGAGAACGCTTTCGAGCTGATCCGCCGGTTGTTGCAAAGCGCCGCCGATTACCGGGCCGACCTGATCCTGTGCATGTGCCCCATGTGCCAGTTGAACATGGACATGTATCAGGGGCGGGTGAACAACTTCTTCAACACCAAGTTCAAGCTTCCCATCGTGTACTTCACCCAGATGCTGGGCGTTGCGTTGGGGATCGACATGAAGAAGCTGGGATTCGGCAAAGAGCTGGTGGCCGCCGAACCGGTGATTCGCGGCAAACTGGAGGGCCAGACGGCGGCGGCGACCAAGTAATGGTGGCCCCAACGCAGGTGGAATCGACCCGCCGGCCAACGGCCGGCGGACTGCATAAGACTCAACTGGAATTGGAGAACGACCATGGCCGAAAAGATCGGCGTCTACGTTTGTCACTGCGGCAGCAACATTGCCGGCAAGGTGGACGTGGAAGAAATTGCCCAATGGGCTGGCGAGAATCTGGACGACGTGGCGGTGTCGCGGGACTATAAGTTCATGTGCTCGTCGCTCGGCCAGCAGATGATCGAAGACGACATCAAGAAGGAAAAACTGACTCGCGTCGTCGTGGGAGCGTGCAGCCCCCACTTGCACGAGAAGACGTTTCGACGCGCCTGCTCCAACGCGGGCATGAACCCTTACTTGATGGACTTGACCAACATCCGCGAACATTGCTCGTGGGTCCACAAGGATCGGTCGCTGGCGACGGAGAAGGCTCGGGCGCTGATCTCTGCGGCGGTCCAGCGGGTCAAGCACCAGGAACCGCTGGAACCGATGTACGTGGACGTCAACCCGGCGACGCTGGTGATCGGGGGAGGGATCGCCGGGCTGCAGGCGACGCTCGAATTGGCGGACGCGGGATACCACGTCTACCTGGTCGAACGGTTGCCTTCCATCGGCGGGCACATGGCTCAATTCGACAAGACCTTCCCGACGCTCGATTGTTCGGCTTGTATTTTGACGCCGAAGATGTCCGAGGCCGGCCAGCATGAAAACGTCACGCTGTTGACTTACGCAGAACTGGAAGAGGTCAGTGGTTCGGTGGGCAGTTTCAAGGTCAAGATCCGGCAGAAGTCGCGCTGTGTCGATTACGATGCATGCACCGGTTGCGGCATCTGCGTGGAAAAGTGCCCTCGCAAGGTGCTGGATACCGAATTCGAAGCGGGCATGGGCAACCGCAAGGCGATCTACATGCCTTTCCCCCAAGCGGTACCCCGCGTGCCCGTGATCGACCAGGATTCGTGTATCTGGTTCGAGCGCCAGAAATGCCGAGCCTGTGAAAAGCTGTGCCCAACCGACGCGATCAAATTCGACCAGGAAGACGAGCTGATCGACATCGAGGTGGGCAATATCATCATCGCCACGGGGTGGAAGCCGTTCGATTCCAAGAAGATTCCTCAGTACGGTTACGGGCGCTTGGCCAACGTGTACACCAGCATGGAATTCGAGCGGTTGTGCAACGCGGCCGGTCCAACCAACGGCAAAATCGTGATGCGCGACGGCAAGACCGTGCCCAAGTCGATCGCCATCGTCCACTGCGTCGGCAGCCGCGACGACCGTCACAACCCGTACTGCTCGGGGATCTGCTGCATGGCGGCGTTGAAGTTCGGGCATCTGGTCCTGGAAAAGACCGACGCCGAGGTCTACTCGTTCTACATCGACATGCGCACCAATCAGAAGAACTACGAGGAGTTCTACCAACGGCTGCTGGGCGAGGGCATGCGATTCGTGCGCGGCAAGGTGTCCGAGGTGACCGACGCGGCGCGAATGCCGACCGAGCAGGGCAAGTTGATCGTGCAGTGCGAGGACACGTTGATCGGCCGCCAGCAGCGTTATCCGGTCGACATGGTGATCTTGATGGGCGCGCTCGAACCCCAGGAGGATGCTCGCGAGTTGGGTCTAAAGTGCGGCATTTCGTGCAGTATGGAGGGGTGGTACACCGAGCGGCATCCCAAGTTGGATCCGGTGGCGACGATGACCGACGGCGTGTTCGTCGCCGGGACTTGCCAGGGTCCGAAAGACATTCCGGCCTCGGTGGCGCAAGGCGCCGCGGCGGCGGCCCGCGTGGCGGGCATGATCACCAAAGGCAAGGTGATGATCGAACCGATTGTGGCTTCGATCAACGAACAGGCCTGTTCGGGATGCAAGATCTGCAACAACATGTGCCCCTACAACGCCATCGAATTCATCGAGGAGACGGAGACCAGCCGGGTCATCACGGCTTTGTGCAAAGGCTGCGGGACCTGTGTCGCGGCCTGCCCCGCAGGCGTGATCACCGGCGCCCATTTCAACAACAAACAGATCTTTGCGGAAATCGAAGGCGCTCTGTGGGACGCGCTGCAGCCGGCAGCCGAATCGTCCTCGCAGGCCGAAACCGTACCCGCATCGGCCTCATAAGATATAAAGGAGAGCCCGCCATGAGTGAGCAAGTGTTCGAACCGAAAATCGTCGGATTCCTGTGCAACTGGTGCTCGTATCGGGCTGCCGATCTGGCCGGCTCGGCGCGGATCACCCACGCGCCCAACGTGCGGATCGTGCGCGTGATGTGCAGCGGCCGAGTCGATCCGTCGTTCGTGATGAAAGCCTTTTCGCTGGGCGCCGACGCGGTGCTGATCGCCGGTTGTCATCCGGGCGAGTGCCATTACATCGAGCAGAATTACAAGGCCATGCGGCGTTTCCACATGCTCCGCCAGACCCTGAAAGCGATGGGGGTCGAAGAGCAGCGGATCCAGTTGGTCTGGGCGTCGGCGGCCGAAGGACAGCAGTTGGCCGAAGCGATCGACAAAATGGTCGACGAGGTCCGGCAACTGGGGCCTCTGGGTTGGTCCGGCAACTGGGAGGAAAACGGCGAACGAATCCAGGCGTTGGAGGACATCGTCAAGGAACATGAACAGGCGATGGAGGTGACAGCATGAGTGAATCGGCCCCCACCAGCGGCAACGGCAATGGGAAAGCCAAAGGCAAACTGGCCATCTACTGGGCGGCGTCCTGCGGCGGCTGCGAGATCTCGATCCTGGGAATCGACACCAAGATCCTGGACGTGGCGGCTGCGTTCGATCTGGTGATGTGCCCCTGTATCGCGGACGGCAAGGTCCGCGATATCGAGAAGATGGCAGACGGCGAAATCGACGTGTGTCTGTTCAACGGCGGCATTCGCACCAGCGAGCAGGAATACATGGCGCGGTTGCTCCGGCAGAAATCCAAGTGCTTGATCGCCTTCGGATCGTGCGCCACCGAGGGGTGCATTCCCGGTCTGGGCAATCTGCACAATCGTCAGGAGATCTTCGACAACAGCTATACCAGCGAAACCCACTCGACCGAAAACCCCGACAACGTCCGGCCGCAAGCGGTGACCGAGGTGCCCGAGGGGAAATTGCATCTACCGATTTTCTACGATACCTTGAAGACGTTGGATCAGACCGTCGACGTGGACTACTACCTGCCGGGTTGTCCTCCGGAATCGCCCCGGATCTGGGAGGCGATCGAAGTGCTGCTGTCCGGTAACCTGCCGGCCAAGGGCGCGACGATCGGCGAAAACACCACGGTCTGCGACTACTGCCCCAGGACTCGGAAAAACAAGAAAATCAAGGAATTCAAACGGACTTGGGAAGTCATCCCGGACGACGAGACCTGTCTGTTGGAACAGGGCCTGATCTGTGCGGGTCTGGCGACTCGAGCCGGTTGCGGGGCGCTGTGCCCGCAGGTCAATTCGCCGTGCATCGGCTGTTACGGGCCCAACGAGGGCGTGGAGGATTACGGCGCCCGGTTTTTGAGCGCATTGGCCTCGGTGATCGATTCGGAAGATCCCGACGAGATCGACGAGATCATCAGCAAGGGCATCCCCGATCCGATCGGTACATTTTACCGCTTCAGTCTGGCTGGCAGCCTGATGCGACGCGGCAAACGCCCCGCGCCTGCTGCCACCAGCCAATAAAGCTCCGGGCACTCCGAGATTGATAAGGAAAATGAGGACACGGACCATGAAACGTATTTCCATCGATCCCATCACGCGCTTGGAAGGCCACGGCAAGATCGACATCTTCCTGAACGAAGAAGGTGACGTGGCCAACGCGTATCTCCAGATCCCCGAGTTGCGCGGTTTCGAGAAATTCTGCGTCGGCCGCCCCGCCGAGGACATGCCGAACTTGACGGCGCGGATCTGCGGCGTGTGCCCCGAAGCGCACCACATGGCGGCGACCAAAGCGCTGGATGGCGTGTTCCACGTCGATCCGCCCGCGCCCGCCAAGAAGCTGCGCGAGATGTTGTACAGCATCTTCTTCGCCACGGATCACACCACGCACTTCTACGCTTTGGGAGGACCTGATTTCATCGTCGGGCCGCAGGCGCCCAAAGCCGAACGCAATATCCTGGGCGTCATCGCCAAGGTGGGTATGGATATCGCCGGCAAGGTGCTCAAGATGCGACGGGACGGCCATCATCTGATCAAGATGATCGGCGGTCGAGCCGTGCATCCGAACTGGGGATTGCCGGGTGGGGTCAGCCGGGGAATCAATGAAGAGCAGCGTCAGGAAATCGAAAAGCTGGGCCGTGAAGCCATCGAGTTCGCTCAGTTCTCGCTGCAAGTCTTCCACGACGTGGTGCTGTCCAACACCGAGTACGTCGATCTGGTCAAGAGCGATGCCTACACGCATCAGGTCTACAACATGGGCACGGTGGACGAAAACAACCAAGTGAACTTCTACGACGGCAAGATCCGTGTCGTCGGCCCCGACGGCAAGGAAGCGTTCAAATACGATGCCAAAGACTATCGCGAGTATGTGGCCGAGCGAGTGGAACCGTGGTCGTACTTGAAATTCCCTTATCTAAAGAAGATCGGCTGGAAAGGCTTCTCGGATGGCCAGGAATCGGGCGTTTATCGAGCGACCCCGCTGTCGCGGCTGAACGCAGCCGACGGGATGGCCACCCCGCTGGCTCAAGAGCAGTACGAAAAGTTCTACGA
>SKKK01000582.1 GCA_007121535.1 Planctomycetaceae bacterium
CACTTTACATCGCAGTGACGAGAGGAATCGATCGTGTTACATGTACCGGTGTTGCGTTGGGGCAAGCCCTACGAGTCTTTGGAGGTCGATGAGGTTTTACACTTCCGCACGGGCGAACCGATTGCCAAGGTCAGTCGGGCCAACGGCGGTTTGTTGCAGCGCGACATGAGGAAGGCGGATCGTGCTCGGCAAACGCTCCGCGAGATCCCGTGCGAGCAGTTGTTGGAACAGGTCAGCCATGCGGCCGATTGCTACGAAAACGGGAATCTGCCTTTGGGCGATGGCGTGCAGAGCCCCGAGGATTTCGTGCGTCAGCAATCGGCGTCCACCGGTTTGCCCGAGCATCTGTGCCGCGCGAACATGGCGAAGAACTCGTTCGTTTTGAAGAACATGCGACAGATCCTCGATTGCCTGACGCGCGGGTTGCCGCTGGAGATCCTGCGGAAGGGCTACGGGGTGGAAGATCGCAACGTGATCGTCAGCTACCAGGCCCAAACGCCGGTGCTGGGCGCCGTGCTGCCGTCCAATTCGCCGGGCGTCCATACGTTGTGGCTGCCTGCCGTGCCGCTGCAGTTCGGACTGGTGCTGAAACCCGGTCCGCAAGAACCCTGGACTCCGTATCGCATGATCGCGGCCTTCATCGAAGCAGGGATTCCCGCCGAAGTCTTCGCCCTCTACCCGGGACAACAAGATGCCGGCGCCGCCCTGTTGAGCGCCTGTCCCCGCTCGATGATCTTCGGCAGCGCACAGACCATCGAGCAGTACCGGGGCAATCCGGGCGTACAAGTACATGGTCCCGGGTTTTCGAAGATTTTGCTGGGCGACGACGTCGTCGATCGCTGGGAAGACTACCTGGACTTGATGGTGGAAAGCATCCACGCGAACAGCGGACGCGGCTGCATCAACTGCTCGGGCATCTGGGCCTCGCGGCACACGCGAGAGATCGGCCAGGCGTTGGCCGAACGGTTGGGCCCGGTCGAACCGAAGCCTCCGGAGGATCCCGAGGCGGCTCTGGCGGCGTTCACCGTGGAAGGCGTGGCTCAAGCCGTTTGGAAAATGCTCGAATCCGACTTGAAAGACGGAGGCGTCCAGCATCTGACCGAGCCTTTCGGGCCGCGACTGGTGGAATTTGAGCGATGTGCCTACCTGCGCCCCGCCATCGTGCATTGCGAGTCGCCCGATTGTGAAGTCGCCAAGCGCGAATTCATGTTTCCCTTTGCCACCGTCGTCCAATGTCCGCAGGCGGATTTGCTGCGAAAGATCGGCCCGACGCTGGTGGCGACCGTCATCACGAAGGACGAAGCGTTGATCGCCGCTGCGACCGATGCCACCAACATCGACCGATTGAACATCGGGCCGATCCCCACCACTCGCCTGAATTGGTTGCAACCTCACGAAGGCAATCTCATCGACTTCCTGTTCCGCTCTCGAGCCTACCAGATAGCGGAAATGGTCTGATGGCCGAGGAAACGCGAAACGGATTCATATTGGGCAGTTGCTGCGTACAGCGGCAGAAAAAAAGGGCGAACGGCACGCTTAAGCAGGTCAGAGCGCTGCGGACAACCGCATTACTGCTAAACGCAAGATCTGACGCTTCGGAACGAAGACCTGGAACCGATACTTGATCTTGAAGCTGTTACCGTTCACCCATTACCAATTATGTTTCACGCCTCGATCTTTGTCAACTACTGAAAAGCCCTTGGTCGCTCGAATTCGACAAGACCTGGAGGCTCGAACCCCTCGAAATAAGTATAAACCACCACCAAATTGACCTCTCCGCATCCACCGGGCTTCGATCGCGCGCGTTTGCGGCCGTTCCTCGGCTTCCGAGTTGTCTTCGTAGATCGCTTCGCGAATCACACGATCCGTCACCTCGGAAAGATACTTCTGCAACACCTTGACCAACTCATTGGATTCGGGCCACAACTTCTGGTCACAAACGACTTCGATACGCAGGCCATCACGGTTCCCTCTCAGTTCTGTGGCGCATTACTTCGTACAACCGCCAAGCGTCGTTTCGGCGACAAAGCTCGGTCCCTTCGGTCATCACCGCCGCCGATCCTGCGGCGACCCCCAAACGCACGGCGTCCAGTATGTCGGTCCCCTGTGCCAATCCCAGCACGATCCCTGCGACGCTGCTATCGCCTGCGCCGACTTTGCTGCGCACCTTGACCGTCGGTGCGCGAATGTTTTCGAAATGCTGTTCGGTAACCACCACCACGCCTGCCGAGCCGAGCGAGGTGACCACCACCTGCACGTTGCCCCTGGCGATCAGGCTTCGCGAAAGGTCGCGAATCTCCGCGTCCTCCAGGATTTCGCTTCCGGCCAGTTCGCTCAATTCATGGACGTTCGGCTTGATCAAATACACACCACCGTCGATTCCCTCTCGCAGCGGCGGACCGCTCGTGTCCAGGATCACCCGGCAATGGGCTGGGCTCTGTCGGGCCGCGCGAGCGTAGAAATCGTCCGGCACACCTGGCGGCAATCGACCGCTGAGCACCAAAAAATCGGGCGGAGGATCAAGTTCACCCAGCATGCGAAGACACGTTTCGACTTCGTCCGGCGTCAGCATGGCGCCCGGCATGCCGAAACGGTATTGCCGCCCCGTGGATTCCTCCAGCACGATCAAATTCTCGCGCGTCATGGCTTCGATCGGAATCGGCCGATGCGGCACACCATCGGCATCCAAGCGTTCCGCCAGCAAACGGCCCATCGGCCCCCCGCACGTCCAATAGGCGGTCGCCTGGCCGCCCAGGGTCTGAATCGCGCGAGCCACATTCAAGCCGCCGCCGCCCGGATCGTATCGCGGGGTGGTGCAACGCAGCTTTCGCTCTGCGACGACCTGCGGGACCGACGAGATCTTGTCAACGGCGGGATTCAACGTGAGGGTAACGATTTGCGGCATGGTCATAACGTGTCCTATGTTCCATCTCGGATTAACCAACAACAACGGCAATCGCCAGTACCAGATCCAAGATTATAAGCAAATGGAATAAGTTGTTCACCCCGCGAGCGTGACACCACGAGAAACCCCCGCACTCTGGCGAGTGCTGCTACCGTATTCTTCTTGCGAGGGATTCTCTTCGCGAAGGTCGACGTACGACATTTCGTCGCACTCCTTCGCCATCTTGTCGTACTGGATGCCATGCTGTCATCCTGCGTGCTCCCGCATTCGTATCGATCGGGCCACGACGCTCGCAAATGGTAGTTTGACTACTGCCAACGCCTAAAGGTACATTGCACATCAAGTGCCAGACGGGCGCCCGGATACGAATCCAATTCAGCTACGTTTGCTCGGCCTCGGTTCGGTACATCGTTTGCAACTTGGTCGACCATCCAGGCGCTTCGTGACGTAGCGGCTGAATGCAACTTCGCAACAAACTATTGCACAACCTCGAAGTGCCGCGCCCGGAAAGCAAGGTGGTGACGCGATGTATACGAAACGGTTCAAGCTGTTCAATTTGCTCGGATTCCCGATCTATGTGGACCTGAGTTGGTTTCTCATTGTGCTGCTCATTACCTGGTCGCTGGCCACGAACCTCTTTCCCTTTTGGTATGATGGCTTTGAAAATGCCACGTACTGGTGGATGGGCCTGGCTGGCGCCATCGGATTGTTTGTGTCGATCCTGGCACACGAAATGGGTCATAGCATCGTGGCGCGGCAGTTCGACATGCCGGTACGCAGCATCACCCTGTTCATTTTTGGCGGGGTTGCCGAACTGAGTCAGGAACCGCCCAGTGCGAAAGCAGAATTTTTCGTCGCGATCGCCGGTCCTATCGTCAGCGTCCTGGTGGCGATCGCCTGCTTTGTCATGGCGATTGTCGCGGAGGCCCGTCCGGGCACACCGATCGTCGGAGTGCTCTGGTATCTGGGCATCATCAACGGGGTGCTCGTCGCGTTCAATATGATTCCGGCATTTCCCCTGGACGGGGGGAGGGTGTTGCGCTCGATCCTTTGGCATGTTCACGGCAGCCTCCGATGGTCCACTCGCATTACCTCCAGCATCGGTTCCGGATTCGGACTGTTGTTGATTCTGTTGGGAGTTCTCAATTTCGTGGGCGGAAACATCGTGGGCGGGATGTGGCAGTTCTTGATCGGGATGTTCTTGCGGGGTGCGGCGCAAATGTCGTACCAGCAGGTCCTGATTCGCCGTGCGTTGGAGGGCGAATCGATCGATCGATTCATGCAGACCAACGTCGTGACGGTCTGGCCGTCGACGACGCTACGCGAGCTTGTCGACGACTACGTCTATCAATATCACCACAAGATGTTTCCCGTGCTGGATCAGCAACGGTTGGTGGGATGTGTGACCACACGGGATGTCCAGCAGGTACCGCAAGATCAGTGGGCACAACGGACGGTGGGCGAGATTCTTCAACCGTGTGGGAACGAAAACACCACCGAGCGCAGTGCCGACGCCATGCAGACGCTGGCCAGGATGAACCAGGGTGACGTCTCGCGACTGATGGTCGTCCAAAACGACCGTTTGGAAGGGATCGTGTCACTCAAGGATTTGATGAAATTCATCGCGTTGAAAGTCGAACTGGAAGAGGGGCATCCAGAATACCCTTGAGGCCGTAACAAAACCGCCTGACGGCTCGGAGAGCCATTACGCGGGCGGTTTTGTTACGACCTGTTAGCAATCATTACACCCCCCCGTTTTTTTTGAGGAGGAGAATGACATGACTGTCAAGAGAACTTGCAGCTTCACCTTGATCGGGATCCTGGCCGTCGCGCTGCCAGGATGCGAGAAACCCGTCTCTGCGCCCGCTCCGGACGAGCCGGCGCAGACCATTCCCGACCAGCCTCCGGAGCAGGAACCGGACGAGGAACGCGAGACCGACCGCAAAATCGATTTGGACGTGGACGTGGGGGATAATGGCGTCCAGGTCGATGTCGGGGACGATGGTATCCAGGTCGATGTCGGCGAAAACGGAGTCCAGGTCGACGTCGACGACGATACCGAACAATAGCGACACTAGCTCGTGCTTTGGTCATCCAGTCCCCATGCTTTCAACTTGCGCTGCAGCGTGCGGACGGAGATCCCCAGTTCGGCAGCGGCGTGAGTCCGGTTGCCTTCGTGTTGGGCCAGCGCTTGTTCCGCGGCCTCGCGTTGGACGTCCTCCAACGACATGCCGGGAGGAATATGCAGCCTGTTGTCTTGCCGCGAACAATCATGCAGCGTCGTCGGCAGGTCGTCGAGGGTCAAGAGATCGCTGGAGGTCAGCACGGCCATGCTCTCCAAGGCGTTTCGCAGTTGCCGGATATTCCCCGGCCAGTCGTAGGTTTCCAAAAACTCGCGCAACGGCCCATCGATCGAAAGCCTCGGGCGGTCCAGTCGCTGGGCCAGATCCCGGAGAAAACAATCGACCAGCAACCCGATGTCTTCGCGGCGGTCGCGGAGCGGGGGCAGATGCAGGTTGACCACGTTCAGCCGGTAGTAAAGATCCTCTCGGAAGTCTGCGTCGGCGACCATCGCATTCAGATTCCGGCTGGTTGCCGCCACCACGCGCACGTCGACCGCCCGGTCATCATTGCTGCCGATCGGCGTGACCGTTCGGTTCTCCAAAACGCGTAGTAGTTTCGCCTGGGATTCCTGAGCGAAGTCGCCGACCTCGTCGATGAAGATCGTGCCGCGATTGGCGGCTTCGAACCGTCCGACTCGGGATTCGGTCGCGCCGGTGAACGAGCCTTTGACGTGCCCGAACAGTTCGCTTTCCGCCAGATGAGCTGGAACGGCGGCCATGTTCACCGTGACGAAAGGACCGTCGCGCCGTGGACTGTTCTGATGAATCGCCTCGGCGATCAGCTCCTTCCCCGTTCCGGACTCGCCGGTAACCAGCACGGTGGTTTCCGTCATGGCGGCGCGCCGAGAGTGCTCGAAAACGGTCAACATCGCCGGGGACTGACCGATAATGCGATCGAATCCAAGCCGTTTATCCAGCCGCGTTTGCAGTTCGCCGATCGTCCGGTCCTTGCGGGCCGAATCCAAGCACTTGGCGACCAACAGCAGAAGCTCCTCGGGATTGACCGGTTTGTTCAAATAGTCCGCCGCGCCCAGCTTCATGGCTTCCACGGCCGAATCGACCTCGCCAAAGGCCGTCACCATGATGAAGGGCGTCTGCTGCCGCTGCTCTTTCCAGTAGCGCAGCAGGTCCAAGCCGCTAGACTTGCCCATTTTCAGATCGGTGATCACCAGATCGATCGGTTCGTGAAGGAAGCTTAGCGCCTGCTTCGCGGAATCTGCCATTTCGACGTGGTATTGTTCCAGCTTCAGCAGTCGTGCCAGTGCCTCCCGTTCGCTGTGCTTGTCCTCGACAACCAAGATCCTCGGTTTGCTGCCGCTCATCTTCATGCACTCCCGGGTGATGCGGAATGACGGGCCTCGGGCAATCGTATCACAAACCGCGTGCCGTGGGGAGTGTTGGGGCGGCAATGAATCTGTCCGCCCGCTTCTTCGACGAATCGTTTGACCAGAGCCAGACCCAATCCCGTGCCGTCGTTGCTGGTGGTAAAAAACGGTTCGAACACGTGCGGGCGATCCGCCTCGGCAATTCCGCGACCTTCATCGGACACGGTGATTTCCACCCGGGAATCCTTTCGCGCCACAAGGACGTCGATGCAGCCCCCGTCGGGCATCGAGTTCCTGGCATTCTGCAGCAAGTTCAGCATGATCTGGCGCAAGCGGGCACGGTCCATCCGGACGCTGGTCGGAGATTTCGGCAGATCAAGCTGGACATCGACGTCACTGCGGCAGAGTTCTTGGCTGATAAAGTCGATGACACCTTCCAATTCCGCGTTCAGATCAAATGCTTCGACATGCGATTCTTCCGGGGTGGCGAAATGGATCAACAGTCCCAGCAGCCGATCGACGCGGTCGATTTCCCGGGACGACTGGTCCAGCATCCGCGACACTTCAGCGGGTTCCAACGTTCTCGGATCCTGTTGGGCGCGGCGGAAGGCGTGCAGGTTCAGTTGCAGGGCACGAAGCGGATTGCGGATCTCATGAGCCAAACCAGCGGCCAAACGGCCAAGGTCGGCGGCAGCGGCCGCGTAATACTGGGTCGCCGTTTCTTGAAGCAACAACAGGCGGGTTGACAGGAAGTACAAGGACCAGGCTGCAGCGGCAAACACCAAAACGATCACGGCGGCCCATGGAACGTGACGGATCAGAACATCGCGCCGTTCACGCAGCCACCGTTGAGCCAATCCATCCTGAGCAAGCCCGAGATGATAGCTGCCTACGTACCTGCCGTCGTGAACGATCGGGACGCGGAGATCGTAGACGGCGTGATCGGCAGCCAGGATCTCGTCCCGAGTCCGAACGACGTCAGCCCCCAGGTCGGGTATCGTGCTGTCATACCATTCGCGCCCCAGTTGCTTTCCCCATTGTCGGCGATCGGAATGCCATCGGAGGATACCGCTCGAATCCACCACTGCCGCGTAGACATAACGTGTCGGGACGCTGGCGACCAATTCCTTGACCGCATCCAGCAAACCCAATTCGGCCAAATCTCCTAACTCCGCCGCGCTGCTGGATTCCAGGAACAGCTCGATCCGCCCCGCCGTCCGTGCTGCCTGCGCTCGCAGCTCCTGGATTTCGTCCAACAACAAGACTTGCTGCCGGGAACGCAGATCCACGAGGAACATACGAAACGTCATGGTTGGCAGCACGACCAAGGCCACCGCAATCGCGACGGTGGCAACGACTAGGGACTTTCGAGATACTTCGCTCACCAATGGTTCCATGTTGCCAGCGCCTAACAGTTTTGGCGCTTCGGTGCTTCCCGCAACTCCGCCGCCGACGTTGATTGAACAATCGTTGATTGAACAATGGCAGCGAACGCCGTGCCGCTCAAGAAATCGTTTTCGAACATGTCCTCCGGATCATCGCTTTTTTCGATGTCTTGAAACGTAGAAGCCAGGGAAATGAAAGTCAAGACTGGGCCTCCGATCGCTCGGTGTTGGTCTGCGACCGTTCGGAACGGGTCTCCGACCCCGCCGAAGCCGCTGACCGAAGGTCTCCCGTGTTACTGGCGACCTTCGGTCGGCGGAGTGGCTGCGGTCCGAGACCGGCCACAGCGTTGCGGGTAGATAATTCCCTGCCCTTACCGCCGAGATCAGCAAGTGCCGTCAATTCGTCGTACCGCCACGACAATTTGCCGTAGCGCAGGTGCCCGGCGGAACCGAATCATCGTGGCCTTTAGGATCGGAAACAGAATTACTGTCGAGTTTTGCGGGAAGGGTCGGGAGTCGTTTTCGGAGAAAGCATGTACCATGTGGTTGGTTGTTGCCCGAAAACGACTCCCGACCCGGTTCGCGCTGCGTACCACCAAACGATATTCGTCAGTAAACTATTTCGCGATCCTTCGATGCCAGATTGTGAGGCCACTGCGTCAGGTTGGCGATCGTGGCTGCGCTCCGCCCACTGAGGATTTTACCGATCCAACTCAGAAGCCGATCACCCGCATCAGCCAAATCATGGTCGGTACCGTCACCACGCTGGCGAGTGTACTGACTAAGATGGCATGAGAGACGAGCGGCACGTCCCCGCCGTACCTTTCCACAACGACCGAGCAAGTCACGGCCACGGGCATCGCCGAAATGATCAGAAGAATCATCCGGGCGTCGGGTGCCATCTGCATACCCATCATGTCTGCCAACCATAAGACTAGCATCAGGCATGCTGGCACGCCGATCAGCCGGATGGCCGAGCTGGTGATGACGCGGCGGTTCCATGAGCCGCGGGCTCCGACATCAGCCAGCAGCGCCCCCGTCACGATCATCGACAGGGGCACCGTCACGTCGCCCAGGAACTTCGCCGACTGTACGATGATGCTCAAAGCGACGAGCGAGCCGCGAGCCGCGGTGACATCCAGCGTTTCCAGCTTTTGCGTCCACGGAAACGCCAGGGCAACTGCGATGCCCAAAATCGTCGCCAACAGGCCCGGGTTCAGCGCGACATTCCTCAATGCAGCCAAATCCGGTTTCCCACCCCGCACAATCCATACGCCCGCGCTCCAGAACGCCAACAGCGCCCCGACGTTGAAAAGCAAGACCGTTCGCTCTCCCTGCTCGCCGTACAGTGCGCTGGCGATCGGCAACGGAATTAAGAGCCAATTGGGAGTCCCGATCGTAAAGGCGAACGAGCCGCGATGGGGCTTGCTACCGGTCTGCAGCCACGGGGATACGAGGTAGCCGATTCCCCCGCCAAAAAGAAAGATGCTTGCCCCCAGCACCGGCACATACCAACTGTCCATCAACTCCTGAGCGTTGACGCTCCGAAGCATCGCCGTGAACACCAGAGCCGGAAGGGCGACGTCGACCACGAACGCACTGAGTTTCACTGTGGTACGCTGATCCAGCAACTCGATCTTACGCACAAACAGGCCTGTGAAAATCACGAGCAACAGCATGACAATCGTCTCGATGACGAGCACGACTTCTTCAGTCACTGCGACGGCTCCTCATTTCGGGGTCTGGCACCAGGATACGTTGTTTGTGATACCTACGGACGCTGAGCTGACGGACGAGCAGGCATCCACCATACGCGTCTCGTCATGTGGCTGGCACTTTCATACAATTCGTCCGCCGCGAAATCAAGGCGACGTTCTTCTCGATTGCTCCTCCAGAGACGCAACGAACACCGAAGGATCGAAAAAGAAATGGCTGAGCGGAATGGCGCTAGCCACCGGTTCCCCAGCGTCACAGCGCTAGCTGCCAGCCACTGAGCGGAATGGCGCTAGCCACCGGTTCTCGTGCAGTGAAAGAACCGGCGGCTAGCGCCGTGCCGCTCAGGTAATCACCGACACTTATTTCTTTGCCGATCTTAACGGAACCATGCAAACAGGATCGTTGCCAGCAGCACGATCGAGACGAGGGCGTTGGCTAACCATTTGGCTTGGATGTGACCCATTTCTTTGCTTCTAAATGAAATCGAAACGTTCCGAGAGCAGTCTCCAGTGAGGCACGCCGCGCGCCAATAGGGCGTGCTCGACCAGATCCATCATGGGCGGCGGTCCGCAGACGAAGTATTGTACGTCGCGATCGGCCAGAGGGGCGAGATGACGGTCGAGAATCTCCTTGGTGATGCTCCCCGATTCGCCCGTCCATTCAGGCTCCGGTTCCGACAAGACGTGCACGACTTTCAAGTCGAGTTCGTTCGTCAGCGTTTCCAGTTCATCGCGGAATGCGATGTCTTCACGCCGGACATTCCCGTAAATCAACACGAACGGGCGGCGGTCACCCAGGTCTCGCGCCGTACGCAGCATGCTGAGCGCCGGCGTGGCACCGATGCCGCCGACGACCAGCACCGCCGCTTCAGCGCGCGGATCGATCCGGAACGCTCCGTACGGTCCTTCCAAAAAGGCTCGTGTGCCGGGGCGTACGTCCTTGATGGTCGACGTAAAGTCACCGGCCTCTTTGATGGCAAACTCAATCCGTTCCCGCACCTTGGAACTGGAGAACATTGAAAACGGATGCTGTTGCAACGAAAACGGCGTTTCCGAGAGCGTCAGCCAGGCGTATTGGCCCGCGGCGAAAGTCATCCCGTCATGACCGTCTGGTTCCAAGACCAATACGGACACGTCCCCGCGCTCCGGAATCACCCGGGCCACGCGGTACGGCTTCCGTCGCATCCGTAGCGGCTTGACGACTCGGGCATGAATCAGCAGACCGATGGCGATCAGGGTGGCAACCACCCAAGCGACCTGCACCGCCAACCCGGACACGTAGTGCCCCACCATCAGCGAGTGGGCCAGCCCAACCACCAGCACGGCCGCCGCCAGCAGTCCATGCGTCAGTCGCCACCATTCGTAGCTCAGCCCGAAGCGCAGTCCGCCCAGCGGCAGGAGCACGACCAGCAGCATGGCGATGGTGGCCGCGATTAAGAACACGGCGCGCAGGAAGTTCACCCGCGGATCGAGATAAGCCAGGTACGCCGGGTCTGCGGCAAACAGGATCAGCGGATGCGCTAGGAAGATCAACAGCACCAGGATGCCCGCTTGACGGTGGAAGTAGATCACAGCATCCGATCCGACGTAGGGAACCACCCATCGGAACCGAGCCGTGGTGATGAATTGCATTGCCAACAAAGCGAATGCCACCATACCCAACCCCACGCCGAATTCGATCCAGAATCCTCGTCCCTCGTCAGTGGTGCCGAAGTACGCGATTCCCAACGGCAGAATGGCTAACAGCAAATAGGCGGCACTCTGCAAACCGACTCGCCATAGGATCGGGAACATCACGTCATCTCGCCACAATCAAAATCCAGAACGAAAACCCAAACGCTGTCGCCAAAGCTGCGTGGTCCGGCGCCTTGTTCGCCTGAGACACCGCATTCACCCCGACAATCTGTCGTATCGCCGCGACAGTTTGCCGGAATGTTTGCCTGGCGTACCGTATCGATGTCGGCGACGATGCCGAAGAGGATAAGCACATCGACAGGATTTAGCCAATCCCCACGCCTTCCACTTTTTCTTCGGTGCGCGGGAAGTTCAATCGGAAAACGCTATTTCGATCGTGGAATCCTGTTTTAGCATGGTGATCAACTCTTCCGAGTTCAGCGGGCTTTCGTTCGGCGGGGTTGCGGTAAAGGAAAACGTTCCCGGTTCGTGCAGATCCGGTTCGCGCGCGAGGCTCGTGCAATCAAAACCGTGACGATCGAGCACGCTTCGCACGTGCTGTGCAGACGGCTCGCTTTGAACGCAGATCTTCCAAGAGACGGGTCGGATTTTGCAAACGATCGATTGTGTCATGAGGTAAATGGCCCTGCAATGAAGGTCTGCTACGCGGTCCGTAGCCCTATGGGTAAACGGGCAATTTGCAGACAAACGCCCGATACTGCCAATTGCTTGATGCAAGCCTTACAGAGCAAAGTTCATGCCGAGGGCACGCTGTTTTTCCGGAATCGGTTACTGCCCCCTTGCCCGATTTCGTTCGTCGCACGACAATCGACGTGGAAAGGGCGATCCCGATGAGAAGAACATCTCCGATTCCATTCGTGCTTTGGCTGGCAGCACTTCTGATCGGTCCTTCCGCCGTCGTGCAAGGGGACGAGACGCTTGACCAGGTGGTGATCGAAGCGTTTCGAGCGGTGCATGATGGTTGGAGTTCCGATGAAGTGCTGTTGGACGATGATCTGAACGCCGCCTTTATCGATTTCTGCCGTCAGCGATTGCCGGACGTGGCTACGGTGGATCTGAACTGGACGCTGTTGAATCTTCGCAAGGCGGGACGCTTGCAGACACCCGCCACGCGCACTCGACGGATGTCGCATGAACCTTATCTGCATGCGGCAGAAATCGCAGCGAGGTTGTTATACGATCAACACCGGCAGAACTTGGATCGCGCGTTATGCGACCCGGAATTGCGAGCTGCATTCGACCGGATCGCCGGGCAGATCGCCCCCGACGTTTCGGCCTATGCCCTGCGGAAAGCGGCGTTTGCTTTGCGAAAGACGCGTCGTTTGCGTCCTGAGTTGGTGACTCGCGTGGCGGATTGGAGTCGTTCGATCGACGTCTGGCCCGCCGATGAGCTTCTCGACAACCCCGATCAGATCGCCGCGGGACCGGGCGTCTATCTCTTTCGGGATCGCAGCGGATACTTGTACATCGGCGAATCGTCGAACGTTCGACGGCGGATCATGCAACACCTGCGGTCATCCGATCGTCCCACGCTGTTGGATTACCTGAACCGTCAAGGAATCGAACAGTTGCTGGTGGAAGTCCATAGCTTTGATCCTCAATCGGCCGCGCGGCGGACCGAGATGCGGCGGGCTTACGAATCGGAGTTGATCCGAAGCCGCCGTCCCCGATTCAACCTGGCGCCATGAAAGGACAGACCCGAAATGAATAGCCTACGTCACGGAAACCGCCTGTTGCTGGTCAGTTTGTTTGCCTCGGCTTGTCTGACGGCGTTTGCCAACGCCCAAGATGGGTCGGAAGTGGCCGTCTGCGATGAAACCCTTGCATGCACGTCCGTGTCGTGGCAGCAGCAAGCCGTCCAGTACGCGGATCGGATGTCACGTGTCCAATGGACGCCGGTGGCCGAGGGGATGCCGAGGCAGCGACGCGGTGATTTCCGGCAGGGATCGACCTACACCGGCGTCCCCTATTCGAATCAGACGTACGATGGCCAGACCATCGGCCGATCGATCGGCTTCGAGATCTACCTGAAAACCTTCCTGGCAGCCGTACAGAATCCAAAGAGCGTGCTGTATACCGAGCGGGTGCCCGTCAGCGAGGACGCCGCCAAGCCCTATTACGGCATGGTCTGTTCGTCGTTCACCAGCTACGCACTCCAGTGTGGACTGCAATTCGTGGCGCGACAACACGTGCCGCATGGTGGGGTCGTCAGCGGGCCAGAACGCTCGGGCGTTCAACCCGTGCAGCCTCAATCGGCTCAAGCAGCCGAGGTGGGCGATATCATCTATACGCCGCCAACGGGTCAGCACGTGGAAATCGTGACGGAGATCACTCGAGACGATCAAGGCGAAGTGACGCACGTGCGCGTCATCGACAGCGCGCCGCCAACAACGCGTATTCGAAACCATACCGCCGCCGACTTTGAAACGCACATCTCGTCGCGAGGCCGCGGCTTGTACCGCATCACCGATCTGGACCAGTGGCGTCAGGATAATCGTGCCGAGACCTTCCTGTTTCCGAATTACGTGGAAGACATGAACGAAGCGGCGATCAATCGCGTGCTGCTGCTGGATCACGGCGACTGGGTCCCCTACTTCCGAGACCAGCCGGTGAAGATCAACGTCATGGACAGGGATTCGCAAGGTGTGCGGCGTCTGGTCATTCGACGAGGCGACGAAGTGGTCGAGGACATGGAACTGAGCGACCTCGGGGTCGTCGAACGACGGTTTTCGACTTGCGGCGACTATACCGCCTACTGCGTCATGGAGGATGGCTCGCTGAGCCAAGCGTGTGAGTTCGCCGTTTGCGACCTGGATTTTCAGCTATCGGCCAAAGAAGTCACGACTGACCAGCCATGGCATCTCGAATTCACGGCTTGCCACATGACACCGATCTACGTATACCTGTCCAGTGCCGCCAACCCCTACGGGCGCTACCATGTTCTGATTTCCGACCGGGACCGGGAAATGGGGCGAGTGACGATTCCCGCAGGTCTGCTGCAACCCGAGGACCTGGGCGTGGTGCGCGTACGTCTGTTCGGCGAAAACCCCTACGGCAGACTCCACCGGCAAGAGACGATCCAAGTGGTCGATCGCTGACGGCGATCATGTACAGCCTCAGGGAATCGGTATACTCTTCCTCGGCGGCCTCGGCGTACTCGAAACGTTCCGTCGGCGATGTGGTCACGCAGCCTGTTCCGCGTTCAACAACCGCATGAGAGTTGCCGCACCCTCGAACGCATCGTAGGGCGACCAGATCGGGTAATCCGCGTCGGAACGCGGCAACATGTCGCCCTCCTCGCGCGCGATATCTGCGGCCAGCACCTGGATAGCCCGGAGCTTGTCGGCACGCGGCAGCCCATGCAACGCAGGAAGCAACTCGGATAGCGTCATTCCCCAGTCTCCTCTCAAACCTTCTTGCTGCAACGCATTGCAATCCATCCTGCCTGCTCCTGTGGAAAGAGGGTTGGGGTCAGGACGACGCGGCCACGGGAGCAGGCGGAATAGATTGAGCGTTGAACTAAGCCAGGAAGCAGTCGGGCGATTGGAACGGGCGACGTATGCGGATTCCAATCGACGCAACCGCTTGTACGTGAGGAATTTTAGCCGAGGCTCGTGAGCGATGTCAAGCAGGCTGGCACGCACGAAGGCCATCCGCTCGTGGTCAAAGGGGCCGCGGAGACGACGTTCAACCGAGAAAATGGCGAGTTTTGTCAGTTCAGTCCGTACCGAGGGCGCAGCGGGATCGGGAGTCGTTTTCGGGCAACGATCTAACACATGGGAAGCGGGTCACCCGAAAACGACTCCCGACCCCTTTCGCTCGATTCCATCAAAGAATACTTGGCCGGCTGCTCATGTTCTGCGTAGCTGGCTGGCGGTCGGCTGACTGCGGGCTTTTCAAAAGTGCCACACGATCAGATAACCCAGCCCGCCTGTGAAAAATACGTAGTAGGCGAAGGGAATCATGGTTTTGCGCAGGATGGCTCCTTCACGTCCCAACAGTCCGACCACGGCGGATGCCGCGACGACGTTGTGAACGCAGATCATGTTCCCGGCGGCGCCCCCCACGGCTTGCAAGGCGACGATCCAGGTCGGATCGGTGCCGATCCGTTGGCCGACGTGGAATTGAAAGAGCGAAAACATCATGTTGCTGATCGTGTTGCTGCCAGCGACGGCGGCGCCCAGCCCGCCGATCAAGGGCGCGAACAACGGCCACGCTTCGCCAACCAACAGCTCGACGCCTTGAGCCAAGGCCAAGGGCATGGCCTCGAATCCGCGAGACCCGCCATCGCTGTTGATGAACACTTGCACCATCGGCACGGTGAACACCAACGCCGGCGACGCGACCGCCACCGTATGCAACGACCGTTGCCAAGCGCGACGGTAACCGGGCCAGGACAGTCGATGCGTTCCGAACGTGATCAGGGAAACCACGATGAAGACCGTGCCCGGCAGGTATAACAGGCGAAGGTCGTGGCTGATCGATGTCCCGAAGATATCGTGGAACGCGATGGCCGCTTGTCTGAGCCAAGCCTCCACGCGAAACAGCGGTAACCGCGTGACGACCAGCAGGACGGCCACCATCGCGTAAGGCAGCCAGGCTGTCATCGCGCCCATCGGTGCGGTTGTCCATACCGCTTCGCTTCTTTTGATCTGGCCGATCCACAACGGATCCCAGTTTTCCGGGACATCGAAATCCCAATATGCGTCTGCTTTAGGAACCAAGAAACCGTGTTTCGCTGCGGGGACAACGATCGCCAGTCCGATCAGCCCGCCCAGGATCGAAGGGAATTCAGGACCCAGCAGCCAGGCGACGGCAAAGTAGGGGACGGTCATCGCCAACGCGGCGAACAGCGCAAATGGCCATACCGCAAGCCCCTCAACAAGACTCCGGTTTTTGCCGAAAAACCGTGTCATGATCGACACGACCAGCAACGGGATCAACATCCCCGCGATGGCATGGACGAGGGCCGTCTTCCAACCGATCATCGCCAGGAACGCATACCAGTTGCCAGCGCTCGCCTGGTCAGCATAGGCCATGACCGCTGGGTCGGCCGCCAACCCCTGGCCGATGCCGACCAGCACCGGGGTTCCGGCCGCTCCGAAGCTGACGGGCGTGCTTTGAATGATCAACCCGGCGACCACGGCTGCCATCGGAGGAAATCCCAGCCCGACCAGCAAGGGGACGGCAACCGCTGCCGGTGTTCCGAAACCCGAACTGCCCTCGATAAACGACCCGAAAAGCCAGGCGATGATGATCACTTGGATACGACGATCGGGGCTGATGTCGTGAAAGCTGCGGCGAATGCTGGCCAATCCACCGCTCTGCTCCAACGTGTTCAGCAGCAGAACGGCGCCGAACACGATGAATAACAATTCGCCGGCGATGATCAGGCCCTTGACGGTGGCGGCGGCCAATTGAACGCTGGGAATCCCCCAGATCAACACCGCCAGCATCACAGCGGTCAAATAGCAGATCGGCATGGCTCGACGAGCCGGCCATTGCAGCCCGAGCAACAGGACTCCAACGCAAACGATCGGCAACAACGATAACGCGGCGAGCAGCAGAGGATGCACAGCAAAGGGGTCCTTTCAGATGAGACCATGTGCCCAAAAGTCTTCCGTCGTAACATGCGCTCGGTGCGCGCATCTTTGTAGGTTGGGACTCTGTCCCGACCGGGTCGGGTCGGAGACCCAACCTACGTTGGTTGCGGGCGTCAGGCCGCGTTAGGGAAATCGGTCAATGGACGGCCAGCAGCCTCAGTCCTTGAATCTGTATCTCCACATCGTACGTGCCGGGCATCTCCCAGCCTAGATTCATGCCGGTGACGCGATAGGCATCCACATCGTCCAGGTCCCGCAAGTGTCCGCGATCGCGAGCCAGGTTGACTCCGTCGCGGATGCGAGGCAACAGGTCCAGATCCAGATGGGACCAATCCCCATCGTGGATGTTGGGTCGAGCTGGTGGCTCCGGCGCCGGCGTGAAGATGAATTTGCCGCTTCCCGCGAAATCTTGCGCTGCATACGTTCTCATTTCACGCGTCCGATTGTCATAGATGGGAATACCAAACCACAGCAAGTCCCCAAATCCGGGGTTTCCTTCTACCAGGTTCTGCACGGTGATGAACATCAAACACTGTGCCGCGTGAATCCCCGGGTCCTGGTTCATCCGGACCGCGACCGATCGGACCAACTTGCCGCTCAACGTCAAACGCAACTTTGACAACTGTCCCAGTGCCGGTTGCGAATCGAAACGCTGGGATACCAGCAAATGCACCCACGGCTGGTTTTTGCGACGCAATCGATCACCGTATTCGACGCCTGTGTCGACCGCCAGAGTCAAAATCCCCTCCGGGTCGCCGAAGCGCACGCGTCGGGCCGCATTCTCCGGTTGACGCGCGCCGCAGTCCGTCCGGGTGACCGGCGTCGAATCGTCGAAGGGAAAACGGCTACTCCATTGGGCCAGATTCCAGACCACGGGGCGGGAATCGGGGCCCCGGACGATTCCGCACGGGACTTTCTTTCCCGGCTCCGGACGCAGCAATTGGAAGCCTCGTTGAAAATCCGGGTCGCAGATCAGTTGCTCCTGTTGACCAGCGGCAGCCACACCCAGCGGGTTGGTTGCAGATCCCGCGACGCACGCCGCACTCCACAGGCCGAATCGGCGTCGCGACATGCGGGGCTGGATATCGAATCTTAGAAGGGTGCCAGGTTTCATGCCGATGGTCCTGTGGTTTCTCCAGGTGAGCACTGAGGTATTATCTTGGCGCAATCGCCCCACGGCAACCGGCTTTGAAGTTGCGCATTACTGCGGAAAGTAGCCGAATTCCCGAGAATTCGGGCGGTCGTGACCAGGACGCCACGCTCGCCAACGCCCGAATTCTCGGGAATTCGGCTACGCGCAACTTCAAAGACAACCGGCGGTGGGGCGATTTTACCGGCGGACGGTCTTATGGTAAGCTAGAGCGATTGACGGGACGTATTTTCTGGAAAAATGAATTGGCATCGATGATGGAAAGGAGAGAAATCCATGGCTCGAACGCATCACCGCGCGATTCGCAGTTGTTGGGGATGGATGGTAATAGGCTTGGTGTTTGCCGGCGGCTCGCAGGCTTTCGGCCAGCGTTGGATCAGCGGCATCCCGTGGTCGGAACCGCCGATCGTGCAACCCGGTGACAACTTTGGACCGCCTTCGGACGCCATCGTCTTGTTCGACGGCGACAACCTGGATGCCTGGGAGGGGGGCGATCAATGGGAACTGAAGGACGGCTATGCGATCGCGCGAAAACGGACCATCCAGACCAAACAGCACTTCGGTGACGTCCAGTTGCACGTCGAGTTCGCCAGCCCCAGCGAAGTTCGAGGACGCGGGCAGGGTCGAGGCAACAGCGGCGTCTTCCTGATGGGCCGTTACGAAGTGCAGATCTTGGATTCCTGGGAAAACGAGACCTACTTCGAAGGCCAGGCGGCTTCGATCTACAACCAAGCCCCCCCGCTGGTGAACGCCAGTCGCCCGCCCGGCCAGTGGCAGACCCTGCAGATCCTGTTCACCGCGCCGCGCTTCGACGAAGACGGCGAACTCGAATCGCCCGCCTACGTCACGGTGCTGCACAATGGCGTGTTGGTGCAGTACAACTGGGAGATCCAAGGCGTGACGTACTTCAATCGGCCACCCGACTATCAAGCTCACGGCAAGGGCCCGATCCGTCTGCAACACCATGGCGATCCGGTGAAGTTCCGAAACATCTGGGTCAGGGAAATCGCCCTGACGCCCGGTGTCGAAGCAGCGGAAGACGCTGAGCCCGAGGCTGCGGAACCTGCCGCCGAAGACGCAGATCAGGAATCGGACCGGGAAGACGCAGAACCTGAAGTCGAATCGGACAACGAAGATACGGAAAATTGAACACCCACTATTGAATGAGGAACTGACAATGAAGAAAACCACTATCGTGATGCTACTATTTTGGATGTTTGCGGGATTCTGCGAGGCCGATCAAAAGCAGCCTGTGACCGCTCGCATGGAGGACGACCGCATCGTCGTAGAAGTGGATGGCAAGCACTTCACTTCGTATCTGTTTGGGGAAGAACATAAGTATCCGTTCTTCTTCCCGGTGATCGGTCCGTCGTCGGGGGAAACGCTGACAGCTTGGGACCAGCAACCCTACCCGCATCACAGTTCGTTGTACATCAGTCTGGACCGCGTTCGCAGCGAAAACGTGGATCATGCCAACTACTGGCAACCGCGCGATCGTCTGGACACGGGCCAAGTGTTTTCCCGCAATCCGCAGATCGTTTCGCAGGAGGACGGGAAAGTCGTCCTGCAGGACCAGGCGGATTGGATCGTGCCCGCCACGGGCAGTCATCAGTTGCGTGATACGCGAACGGTGACCATTTGGGCTCCGTCGCCCACGATTCGCGTGCTGGATTTCCAGTTCGATTTCGAGGCGTTGAAGGATCTGCTGGTCCGTCAGACCGGGCATTCTTTCTTCAGTGCGCGGATGCGCCCGGAATTGGCCGTGGGCTGTACGGTTCGAGGCGCTGCCTGGGCCGAAATGGGCACGGGCACGCTGGTCGATTCGCTTGGCAATCGGGACGAAGAGGGCACGCGAGGGCAAGACGCCTCGTGGTGCGCCGCCTATGGCCAGATCAATGATGTTACCGAAGGCTTGGCCATCATCCAACACTCGGGAAACCCGATGTATCCGGCAAAATGGTTCAACCGCGACTACGGATTCTTTTCCCCCACCCCGTTCGCTTTCGATGGTGACATCGAAATCCCGGGCGGCCGGAAGATGACGTTTCGCTATCGCGTCGTGGTCTTCACGGGCGACCACGAATCGGCCGACATCGCCGGCTGGCACAAGGACTTCGAATCGTCCGATGGAAACGATCTAGGGGTCTTGTTGCATCATGATCCCGAACAAGGAACGGTTCGAGTCGACGTGCGAGGGGAACACTTCACGACCTATCATTACGGCGAAGATGCTCGCACGCCCTATCTTTGGCCCGTCAACTCCGAAGGCGGTGTCGGCGTGACTCGGAATTACCCGATGGGCCAGGATGAACCGGAGATCGCAGATCACCCGCATCAACGTTCCCTGTACCTGGTGTACGGCGATGTCAATGGACACGACTTCTGGCATCGGGAACGGATCAACACGGTCGAGGTAGAGACCGGCCAGGGGGATGGTTACGCTTGGCTTCGCGCTCACAACAAGTGGGTGACGGCCGACGATCAGGTCTTGCTGGAAGAGGTGCAGGAAGTTCGCTTTCACGACACGCCCGCCTGCGGTCGGCTGATCGATTTCATCACGACCCTTAAAGCCGTGCAAGACGAGATCACGTTCGGCGATGATAAAGAAGGGCTACTGGCCTTTCGGCAACGACCCGAGATCGATGGCCGCCGTGCCGGCGTGCTGACCAACGCTCGCGGCGAGCAGGGCGAACGTCAGGTGTATGGCACCCCGAGTCCCTGGATGGACTACTCGGGGCCGATCGAGGGTTATGGCTACCGAGGCATCGCCGTTTTCGATCATCCCGACAACTTCCGCGTCGGGTATTGGCACGTGCGTGACTATGGTCTGGCCGCGATCAACCCGTTCGCCAAGCGTCAAGTAGGCGGCCTGGACGAAGACGGCAGCTACACTTTGAAACGCGGCGAAACACTGACGCTGCGGTACCGAGTTTACGTACATTCGGGAGACCACCAGCAAGCGGACGTGGCCGGCCAGTACGAGCGCTATGTCGCGGACTAAACACTCGGCCGAATAATCTGTTGATGGAACCGGCTGGAACGAGGTGGAGTCGTTTTCGAACAGGCTCGTATCCCTATGGTCCGCACGTAACGCAGTACGTGGCCGGGAGTCGGGGGCGGAGAAAGGGGAATTCAGGGTGGGCCGCTTGGTTTCCAAACCTCCCTCCACCGGTGCAGGACCGGTGGGGGGGCAATGTGGTTTCCAAACCTCCCTGCACCGGTGCAGGACCGGTGGGGGGGCAAGTGCGTGACATGTCAAGCCGGATAAACTCCAACGTTCCAACCGCTTGGTGCCTAGCCGCCGTTGGCGTCCAGAACCGGCGGCTAGCGCCGTGCCGCTCACCATCCGCGTTTTTCGCCTAGACAAAGCACTAGTCGTCAGCTTCTGACGCAACGGTGTCATCGAACGCGTCGGCGATGGGTCGATTTGCCTCGGGATCTGCCAAGTCTGCCGGGACGGGGACGGCGATTTCTTCCAACTCGCAGCGCATGGTCCAGCCGCCGCCAAGCGCTTTGTACAGGGCGACCAGATGAAGAGCCACCTGTCCGCGACTCTGCGCCAAGGCGTCCTGCTGGAGGACCGCGGCCCGTTGCGAATCGAGCACCCGCTGGTAATCGACGACGCCTTCCTCGTACAGTCTCATGCCGATCTCCAGCGCGCGTACTGTCTCGCGGGTCGCCTGTTCCAACGATTCGACTCGTTGCCGTTCTCGCAGATACGCGACGATCGCGTCTTCGGCCTCCTTGTTGGCCGCCAGCACGGCGTTTTGGTAGGCCAAGACCGCCTGTTGGAATCGCGCATCCTCGACGCGGACTCGATTGCCAATCCGACCATAATTCAACACGTTCCACTGAAAGCCGGGACCGATCCGACCGGCTCGGCTCTGCCAATCGAACAGATCCCCGAAATTCTCGGCCTGAAATGCAATGTTTCCGGTGATCGCCAAGCTGGGATAAAATTCCGCTTCCGCGATCCCGATCCGCGCCGACTGGGCGGCCGCCTGACGTTCCGCTTGACGCACATCAGGGCGGCGTCGAAGCAGGTCTGCCGGAATCCCGATCGCCACCTCGGCGGGTGGCGTCGGGATGGAATCCGATTCCGCTAGTTCCGCGTCCAGGCTGCCGGGCGGCATCCCCAATAGCAAACAGAGACCGTTCTTTACCTGACGACGTGCTTGCTGCAATTGTGGCAGGGACGATTCGGTGACCGCCAATTCGGCCCCCGCCTGGCGTACGTCCAATTCTCCGACCACCCCCAATTCAAAGCGCTTTTGGATCAGTTCGAGTGTCGCTCGCTGTAAATCCACGTTGTGCTGCGTGTACCGAAGCTGCTGTTCGATCGCTCGCAATTGGATGTAGGCCGCAGCGACTTCGGCCTGCAGCATTACCAACGCGTCATCATAACCTTCGATTTGTGCCTCAAGATGAGCATCCGCTGATTCGATCCCCCGACGGATGCGACCCCACACGTCCAGTTCCCACGCCATGTCGAACCCTGCCACCCAATCATCATAAGGCCGGATTCCTGGAAAATCCCCGAAGGGAAACATGTTTTCGCTGAATCGGTTGCGAGTATAAGCCGCATTGATCTGCTGTTGTTGCGGGTATAAATTGCCCGCAGCGATGCCGAGTTGCGCCCGCGCTTCCAGAATCCGCATGCCGGCGATCTGCAGCGGTAGATTCTGCTGGTAGGCCGTATAGACCAGACGATCCAACACCGGATCGTTGAACACGGACCACCAGTGGCCATGTTCTGCCCAATCGGTTCGCAGCGCCGAATCCCCTTCGTCCACCCATTGTGGTGCAACGCTCGCCTGAACGCCAAGGTACTCTGGCCCCACCTTCATACCATTGCCCCACCATTGGCGAACGCCCGCGCAGCCACTCAACGCACAAGCAGCGGCGGCGATGATCAACACCCACTTTGGGAAGCCTTGCTGTCGGGTCATATCCCAATCCCTTGAACGAAATCGACGAAATCTTCGCGCGCACACCTTCTCTTCGGCGTTATCGGTCAAAGGACAAATCCGTCATGACCCAAAAAATCGTTATTTGAAACGCACGGTCTTGACGAAGAACTGTAGAGTCAATTATTATGACCAATTGGTCATTAAATGGTGCTTACAGGGTGTTTGTCGGGGCTCTTCGTTGCGGCGTTGGGATCTGATGAACACCCGGGCAGGTATTCCTTAGAGGCAGTAACAGGACTGGCCTGGGAGACCGACGGTCGACGGTTCCGGCGGGGTCAGAGCCCCGCGCCGAACAGTTTGGTTAGGTCCACTCAAGTCCACTTAGGTCCACTTATGAAAACAAAAGAGGAAGAAACGGATGACGAAATTGGCTGAACGGCGCAAGGAATTGATGGATTCCATGATGAAAGAAGCCGTTTACGAAGGGGCGGTACAAGTGCTGACACAGCATGGGCTGAGTGGCACGACGATGGATCGCGTGGCGGCGGCATCGGGCATGGCCAAGGGCAGCTTGTACAACTGTTTTCGCAACAAGCAGCAGTTGTTGGAATTCGTTCATGACCGGGCGGTGACTCCGTTGCGTTTGGCTATCGACCAGGTGGTCGAGGGACCGCTGGGGGCGGCGGAAAAGTTGCGGGCGATCATTCGCACGTGGCGAGAGTATCTGGTCCGGAACCAGGCGGTCTTCGAATTCTTGATCAACGACCAGACCGTGAAGCAACGTCTGCGGGAAACGGAGCAAACGAGTCGCGACACGGGGATTCGGCAATTGTCTGCGATCTTGAGGCAGGGAATCGACCAGGGGGTATTTCGTCCGATGGACGTTCAAGCGGTGGCAGAAATGATGATCAGTGCGGCCATCGGGTTGGTCGAGCAGGAGTTTGCGACCGGCCGACGCCGCGAGGTGGACGAGGCGGTCGAGACGATGAGCAGCGTTTTCTTGTATGGGTTTTCCGTGGAGCG
>SKKK01000440.1 GCA_007121535.1 Planctomycetaceae bacterium
AGGCTTTACGGTTTCAGGCTCCCGAGGGGTTCGATCCTGACGGGCTGCGATTGGCTAGGAGGAATTCCAACGGCGGTGCGCGTCGGGCTGCGGGGGTCCACAACGTGAATGCACCAAACAGGTATCATGGGTCGGCCCTCGCTCGCTCCGTTCGGCGGTGGGCGGCGAAGACTGCGGCGAGTAGCAAGGCGATGGTCCGCCTCCGCGGCGGTTCTCGTCGCGCCCAAGAAGTTCATCCGTTCCCTCGAATCCGGCAATTCAAAAGTACGGTTCACTCGACAAGTCGAGTGTCCAGTTGTCGGTAGGCTCGGTCGAGGGGCAGTCGCGCGCAAGTCAGTCGTTCCTTTCTCGGTGTTGTGTTGGGTCAATCCGGGACGGGGCTGCACGTCCAATCCAAGCGTCTGAGTTCGAGGAAACACGGCGGAATGGACTTCGCAGGCGGCTACCGTCTGCACGGCACCGAAGAGTTTATCTGTGAAAGGTCCGCTTAACCGTTCGCCCCACACGCCGGTCTCAGTTATGCGTCCGGCTCGCACAGCCGCTCCCGGATATGGTCTCATCTATTCACGATCGATCTCCTTGTTGCTGGGCTGTTTGCCTTGATCCCGGCTTCAGGGCCACTTGCTTTTAGCACCAAAGCGAAAAATCCCAGGGGGTCTGGGGGACGGGTCCCCCAGGCTTCGTTCAGTCCTCAGTCCGCTTCTCCTCTCGTTTCTGGGGATGTTGGTTTCCCGATTCGTCTGCCGACCGCTCAGCAGGCGAAGAGCTTATTCACATCGAAGGCCGTCTTGCGACGCAGCATCCAGTAAACGGCACGGCCCAGTTTGGCAGCCAGTACGGACATGGCTTTGGGCTTGTTGTGCTTTCTGGTCTTGCGTGCGACGAACCGCTTGTCGTCCTCACATTCACGCATCAGCAGCGTAGTTGCCTCGGAGAAAGCTCACTTCAGGTGCGCGTTGTCGATCTTCTTGTGAGGTGAACCTTTGGCTTTGCCCGCCGACTCGTGACTACCTCGCACCAAGCGGGCGTAGGAGACGAAGTCACCCACGTCAGCAAAGCGATGGATGTCGTGGATCTCGTACAGCATGCGGCGCCAGCGGTCACTCCCTCCGACACGGCCCCTGCGGAAGGAGAAACCTCCTCTTCGGAGTCCGTCTTGACCGTCGAGCCCGCCTTGACCGTCGAGCCCACCGCTGAATTGCCGTCGCCTGCTGGCGATCCGGCCGCTCCGGTGGCCGCCGAAGAACCTCCCGACGAAAACGTGCAGTTGAGGCTGGGAGGGTTCACGCTGAACGAAGTCATGTTGCTGAACTCACCCCTCTGGCCGCATCTGGCGATGGTGGCGAGCCTGCTGGAAGGCCGTAAGATCCGTCCCGGGGAACTCCGGGAGACCCTGCGGAAACATATGAGACAACGCAGCTTCGACAGGTTGCCGCGGCGCGAGTATGTTCTTCGCTTTCTGAACCGACCCCCGCCTGGAAAGGGTGAAGGATGAGCGAAACGGTGGAACGAAGCAGCTTGGATTTCCGCTTCGAGGGTTACCGCTTGCGGGACGAGGCTGCCGAAGCGCGCTTGCTGGCTTCGATCAGCGAGCGAGGGATCGAAGAACCGCTGCGCGGCGTCGATCCGCCGCAGGGCCGCGTGCTGCTGGATGGCTTCCGGCGAAACCGATGTGCCACCAAGCTGGGCATCGAATGCGTGCCCTATCTCTCCTGGGGAGCGGACGAAACGCTGGGCATCGCCTGCTTGTTGGGGCCGCGTCGCCAGCGGTCGCTGAGCATCCTGGAACAGGCCCGCTTCGTGGACAAGTTGCTGAGCACGCATCAGATGACGATGGCCGACGTGGCCGAGAAGCTCTCGCGCAGCAAGGCTTGGGTCGGGGAACAATCGGTCCCGCTGATCGCCAGCCTGATCTACCTGCGGTACTCGAAGCGGCGGTACTCGAAGTTCTATCGCGTCTTCAACCGCTTCGCGATGAAGTGCTTCCTGCACGAAGCCTTGATGTTCTGGGGCTATGCGGCCCTGCGATGCATCATCGACAACACAAACCTGGCTCGGCTACGCGGCGCGGGCAGCGACCGGCAACTTCCGAGAGTACATCGCTACCTCAGCCAACAGCGCGATCTGTCCACGGAGATTCTGGCGTTGCTGATCGACCAGGGCAAGTTCTATGCCGATGCCCGTGGCAACGCCGTCTTCGTCATGCAGGCCGGCAAACCCAACCGCCCGGTCGGCGCCGAACTGCGCGGCACCGGCCAGCGCGTCTGGCGCGGCCTGGCGGCGGGGAGCAGGAAAAACGCCGGTTACTTCTGGATCGGCGATCCCGGCGCGCAGCACCTCGTGCTCTGCGAATCCGCCATCGATGCGATCAGTTGCCACCAACTCCACGCCGGGAGCCAGGTTGCCTTACTGGGCAGGCCCTGCCTCTGCATCTCGACCGCGGGAATCCGTCCCGACGCCCCATGGCTGTCCCCGCTCTTGGCGCGCGGCTACCACATCTACTGCGGCTTCGACGCCGACGATCCCGGCGACACCGCCAGTCGCCAGATGCTCACCCGCCATTCGTCGATCCAACGCCTGCGTCCCCCGCGCCACGACTGGAACGACGTCCTGACGGCCGCCAGCCAATAGCCCACCGTCAGCCGCACATCACATCCCGTCTTCGTCCGCTTACTCGACCGCCGATTCCATCACCACCAACTGCGCGCCCTCTGGCTCGCCGCAAGGAAGCACAGCCGGGTCCATTTATCAGAGCGGCATAGGGAGCGTATGGAAATCCAGATCGAACGAGGTGCCCTGCTTCAAACCGAGCTGGCTGATGGCGTCGAACCAACGCCGCATCAAAGTTGGGTAGCACGGGGGGGCGATACGGCAACTGTACTCGGTGAGGAACGACCGTTTGGGGATCACATTCAGTCCGGCAAACAAGGCCAAGATTTCGTCCAACACGGCACTCATCACATCATGGCGGTGTCGCGTACCAAAGAGCTTCAAAGCCAACAGGCTGCGCATCGCATGGGCCGCCGGGACCATCTTCGTTCCCGGGAGACTGCAACGGCCGATCACGCGGTCGAAGCCCATCTCGACCAGGGCGGGCAAGAACAAGAAGAGTCCGCCAAATTTGGTCGGGAAGGTTCGCGGCTCCAAGTCGAGCGCGCGGACGTCAGCCGGATCGGCGGCGGTTGGTTTGGTCACGGTGGGGCGCTCGTCATCCAGGCGGCGGGGCAGCTTGGCGAAGCCCTCGCGTCGCAGCACCTGGGAGACGGCGACAGGGGTGCGAGGGACGCCATCTTTTTTCAGCGCTTCGCTGATGTCATACACTGACAGGTTCTGTTTGCGGAGTTCGACGATTTTTCTGTCCACTGCATCTTGCGTCTTGACGCCAGGCCGCGTGGGTGTGACAAAGAACGTTCGCTGTGGCTGTTGACGAAACTGATGCACAAGTTGCTGGAGGCTGCCGGGGGTGTACCCGAGTCGGCGTGCCACCTCCGGACCGGGAAGCTGTTCGACGAAATACGCCCGCAGAGCCTCGTACTGTCGGTGGGTTGTATTCCTGGGAGTCACAAACAGTTGTGCCAAGTCCATTCGCCCGATCCTTTACATAAAACGGGTCCATCCACGGTGACAGGTTAGCCGAGCCGGTGATGCACGATATCGGACGATGTCGTCGAATCGGCCATTTTCTCTGGGAATTCGACACATTCTGGCCATCGGGCGAAAACACCACCGACGAAGCCACCTGTCGGTTAGCAAGGTGGCAGCATACCATTTAAGTAAAGTATCCTCCTAGATCGATTTCGCAAAAGACCGCCAAAACTCCGAGCTTCACGGCCAGAATCATTAGGTGACAGTGCGGCCGTGGGAATCCAGGCTAGTGCCTTGCCGCTTACAGGAAATTTAAAGGCGATCGATTCGCCGGTCCTAACCTCGGAACGGTCGGGGTTGCTGCTGGCTCAGGCAGTGAAAGGCGCCCAGGCCGAAGACCAGATCCAAGGCGGGTAATCCGATCACTCGCCGATCAGGCAGCAGACTGCGCAGGATGGCCACCGCTCGTTCATCGGCAGGGTCGTCGAACTGAGGTACTACGCACAAACCGTTGGCCAAATAGAAATTGCAGTAACTGGCCGGCAGACGCTGATCGTCCCGGAACTTGGGACGCGGCATCGGCAGCGGAACGACGTGCAATGAGGCGTCTTGCCGATCGGTCGTAGTTTGCAACAGCACGTAGTTTTCTTGCAAAGGACCGTAGTTCTCGTCGTTCGGGTCGTCCTCGACGGCCACGACCACTGTTCGTGAATCGATGAAACGGGCCAACTGGTCGATGTGCCCGTCGGTATCGTCGCCCGCCATCTGGCCGCCGGTCAACCAGATGGTTTTTTGCACGCCCAGAACGTCGTGTAGCACCTGTTCGATCTGCTGACGATCCCATCCTGGATTGCGGTTGGGGTTCAGCAAGCATTGCTCGGTGGTCAACAGCAGGCCAGCTCCGTTGCCTTCGATCGAACCGCCCTCCAGCACCAACGGCGCCTGCCAGCGACGATAACCGGTCACCTGAGCGATCTGCCGCGGCACGGCGTTGTCTTGGTCAAACGGCGGGTACTTACCGCCCCAAGCGTTATACTGCCAATCGATCAACGCGGGCGGCTGTTGCTCGTTTGACTGGAGAAACACGGGGCCATAATCGCGGCACCAGGCGTCGTTGGTGGCGATATCGTGCAACGTCACGTTGGGATGATCCCCCACCCACAATCGCGCACTGTGCATGACCGCCCGGCCACCGGCCAGCACGTGTACGGGCTCGACCTCCGCGATTGCCCGCACGAAACGAGCCATTTGCGGCCTGACCGGATCGAAATGGCCGGGCCAGGTTTCCAGATTATGGGGCCACGCCAACCAAGTGGCCGCATGCGGCTCCCATTCCGCAGGCCAGCGGTAGCCGATTGCGTGGGGTAGAGTCATGGCGCGTCCAGATAGCGTTTCTGCAAGCCGTCATAAGCGTCGATCCGCCGATCGCGCAGGAAGGGCCAGTGAGTACGAGCCGTATCGATCAGACGAAAGTCGCATTCGACGATCAACGTCTCTTGTTCCTGCTGGTTCGCTCGACCCAGCAAGTTGCCGTAGGGATCGGTGACAAAGGACGCACCCCAGAACTGGATATCGCCTTCCTGTCCCACTCGATTCGCTGCCGCGACAAACACGCCGTTGGCGATCGCATGGCTGCGCATCATGGTCTCCCAGGCCAAATGCTGGCTGCCGCCCCATTCGTCCTTCTCCTCGGGCAACCAGCCGATCGCGGTGGGATAGCACAGGATTTGAGCCCCGGTCAGGGCGGTCAGACGAGCGGCTTCGGGAAACCACTGGTCCCAACAGACGCAGACGCCGATCCGGCCGAATTGCGTGTCGAAACTGCGAAAGCCCAAGTCGCCCGGGGTGAAGTAGAATTTCTCGTAATATCGCGGATCATCGGGGATGTGCATCTTGCGATAAAGGCCGGCGGTCGAGCCATCGGCATCGAAGATCACGGCGGTATTGTGATACAAGCCGGCAGTTCGCCGTTCGAACAGCGAGCCTACGATCACGATCCCGTGCTGTTCAGCGGCCCGGGCCAACGCCTGGCTTGTCGGCCCGGGGATGGGTTCGGCTTCGGCGAAGCGGTCGTGGTCCTCGGTCTGACATGGATACGGACCGTGGAACAGCTCCTGCAAACACACGATCTGCGCACCTCGCGCCGCTGCATCCGCCAAGCGCTCGAGCGTCGCCGCGACATTCGCCGACTTGGATTCGTCGCACGACGACTGGATCACGGCGACTCGCACCGGCGAGGCATCATTTTCTGGGCGGTTCATCTTCGATCCTTTGGATCTTCGTAGCCGGATTCGCCAGAATTCGGCCAATTTTCGAACATGCCGAATCCTGGCGAATTCGGCTACGATCCTCTTGCATGCCCCTTTTCGACTCAGAGAATGCTTCACGGCGTTGCCGGACGGGGCCAGTCTTTCTGGCAGACGTTTGCGACGCTGCCTGATCCCGCTCAGCGCGCGGGACCCACGGGGTCGGGAGTCGTTTTCGGGCGACGACCAACCATGGGGAACACGCCTCTTCCAAAAACGACTCCCGACGCCGTACAGCCTCTTATGGTACCTCGCTGACCGCGTTTCGTTCAACCCTCAGCAGGCTGCTTCCGGCGGAAGGACTGCAGACCATGACTCCCGACGGCTGGCCCAACGGCTTGTAGAACAAGCGTTCCAGTCGCTCCTTCAGCCGCTCCACCGCCCGGGCTTCCACCAGCACCATCGCACAACCTCCCAAGCCGGCCCCGGCGATCTGCCCGCCCAAGACTCCGGGCGTGCGGCAGGCGATGTCTACGATGGCATCGATCTCGCGGATGCTGCAACGATACGCGCCCGGTTGCCGATGCAATTGGGCATCGGCCACGCGGCGATGGTCCCAGCTATGCAAGTCGTCGATCAGCGTCTGGAGTTGGCGGTCGGAGGTATCGACGACAAACGGCGTATCGACCAGTTGGTCATCGACGTGAAAGCACCGTTCGCCGTCATGCGAGATCTTCATCAGGTCGCCCAACCCGCGCATGTCCCCTTGATTCAACGCGACGGCCGCTTCGCGCGATCGAGCGCACTCGGCGATCCCGAACCACATCACCCCGCGCACCGGATACGCTTCGTCAGCCGCTTGGCGCTGGAAATCCGGCGCCAGTTCGGGCCAGTGGTCGGTGGCCGCGAAACGCCGACGGACTTCGCCGGCGGTCAACGATTCGGGCAAGGCCAGCAGGATTTCGTAGATGCGTCCCGGCGGCACTTGCAGGACTTCCGGGCTGATATCTCGTACGTAGCGGATCAAGGGAGCGAACTGGGGGAATTCCTGCTGAACCAGGGCGACGCCCAGCCGATACGAGGCGACTCGCGAGTTGAACGCGACCTTGGCGCCCGCCGCTTTCTTGGCTTGCATGAACGAATTGCAGACCACCAATCGGAGCGTGGACGGAAACGGGATTTGCTGCAAGAGTTCGAAATCATGGAATTTCACGTGGTTGATCGTCCCCTTGGCTCCGTACTTCATCGCCGCATGATCGGCACTGCCGCCCCGCGTGCCGACAAACCATTCGCCTTCGCCGCAGAAATTCACGAATTGGCTGGGCGTCACCTCCAGGCCATGCACGGCCGCGGCCGCTTCGGCGGTGGAAACCACCAGCGCCGACGAGGAACTCATGCCCGCCGCCAACGGAATGTTCCCCAGGACCATCACGTCCATGCCCCGCAGCAAAAGGTCGCGGAACGCCATCTGCATCCGCAACATGGCCGCCTCGACATAGATGCTCCAGTTCCCCGCCGATTCCCGCAGATGTCGCTCCAGTTCGTTGCTGTTGATGCAGCTCAACCAGTCGTCCCAGTTCAAGCGGCTGACCAGCGTTCCCAACGAAACGCTCGCGTCCGGAAACAGCTCGGGCTGGACGTTACGCAATTCGATCCGGTCGTCGTCGCGCGGCGAAACGACCATCAGCACTTCCTGGTTGACGGCCATCAGATTGCAACAGCCGCCCTGATAATCGATATGACGGCCCATCAGATTGATGCGCCCGGGCGAACGGACGATGATCGCGTGCCGCTGCTGGCCGAATTCCGCCGCAAACCGCAGCAGGGCCGTGCGATACGCCTGACGACGCTCCAGGATCAATGCCGGATCGTCCCCGTAGCTGTCGGCCAGCGCACGATCGGTCTCGGGCACCGGGTCGTCGTGGTTGGGAAACAATTCCAGCCACCGGTCCACCGTACGCAACGTGGTGTCCCCCAGCCGTTGCTTCAGTTCGTCCAGCGTCTGCTGCGTGCGGCCATGGAAATAGTCCGTGATCCGCAGCAGTTCCTCGGGATTGTTGTAGGACATGATGTCGTGCGGGGACGAAGCGGCGACGTAGGCAGCGCGAAAACGCAAACCGTCATCGTCGCGAGCGGCCAGGATCGCGCCGATCGCATCGGTCAGATACAACTCGCCCTGAGCGTTATCGGCAGCCAGGTGCTGCAACCCGTAGTCCAAGACGGCTTTGCGAGCCAGGTAGATCGATTCGTTTCGCAACGGTGCTTCGAGAGCCTGGCTGGCTGCGATTCGGTGCGGAGGCCCGTCGATCTGGAATTCGGTCGGCATCTGTTCGAGGGTCTGCAGCAGCCGGACGTTGTCCAGCGGGTCGCTGGACGGCGTGGCGTCCAACGCAGCGCCCAGTTCCTCTCCGAAGATCTTGTCCAACGGTAGCGGCTTGCTTCCCGGTTCTGCGATCAGCTCGCGGAGCTGACCCATCGTCATCGGCTCCGTCGCATCGGCCAACCGCCGGCGAAGCATGGTACGGCACGCTCGCAGACGGATATCCGCGAATTCCGCAATGGCCGCCGGGCGTCCTGCTTCGTCCAGCAGAATGCGTCCGGCCGATTCTCCACCGTGCTCGGCGGGTGACACCAGCAGGGATAGATCCGTCGGTCGAGCGTCGAATTCCATCAACAAACGCGACAGGATGGGCAATTCGATAATCTTATCACCCGCGACCACCAGCACGCGAGCCGCATCGGCGACCGCCGCCAGCGCCTTCAGGCCGCAGCGAGCTGCATCGCCGGTACCCAGCGCATGCGGCTGATAAGCGAACACCACATTCGAGAACCGCTCCCCCACCGTTTCAACCACCTGCCCCGCCATCTCGCCCACCACCACCACATTCTGGACCGCGCCCAGACGATTGAACGTATCCAGCGAGCGGACGATCGTAGGCATCCCCGCGATCTCGAAACACACCTTGTGCATATACCGGTTCCGCATCCGCCGGCCTTTCCCAGCCGCCAAGACGATCGTAAACAACGGGGCCGATGCCGTCATCGTTTCGAGCCTCCAGAAGTAAAGCAGTCAATCACCCTCGGGACACGCGTCCCACCGTCCGGACGAATCAGAATACCTTCGCCAGATGTCCAGAACCAGTAGGGCGGGTGCTCTTCCGCTCAGATCATTTCTCAGCCCGAATTTCTCATCAGCCGGCTAGCCCGATGCCCCCAGGCTAGCCGCCGCGAATGAGATTTCGGCGACGTCTCGTGGGCCATTTGAGTACGAGCTGGTTCTCCGGAATTCCCGGCATGGATGTGGGATCGAGAAACGGCAGTTGCCTAATCTTGTTGCACCAACACCCTCCTCAGGTGGTGCCACGACCGCAAGACGCGATCATATAGAGTTTCGGACACATAAGCGGCTTGACATTCATTGCAGTGTTGGCTAAAGTTGCAAGTAATTCGCAAGGCAGGTGATTCAGAAACTATCGAGTCCGTTGCGAAAAATCGCATCGGTCTTGTTGGTTTGCCCTTCAGATTTGGGAGTTCTTTGATGCACAAGTTCAATCGACGGCAGGTACTCGCTTCGCTGGGCATGATGGGAGGTGCCACGTTATTGGGCGGTTGCGGGCGGCAGACACCGGACCTTGGCGTCGCAGCCAAGGAAATCGATGGGTCACAGACCGCCGGTGGCAGCTCAGCGGTGCCAGAAGAAACCGTCCCACCAGCGAGTCGGGCAGCTCAACAGTTGGCATCAAGCCGACAAGATTGGACTTACGTGCCGCTGGATCCGGACAAAGTGGGGCACTCGCTTACGATATCTACCCCAAAGGCAGTTGCATGTACTCGGTGTTTGGCAGCGTCATCATGCAGTTGGCGGAAGGGGTGGGCGAGCCGTTCCGTTCGTTCCCGATCGAGATGATGCGATACGGGGCCACAGGCGTCGGTGGTTGGGGTTCGCTCTGTGGCGTGGTCAACGGCGCCAGCGCGTTGATCGGGCTATTCCATCATGGTGATGACGACGGGAAGATACGCGAAGAATTGAATGCGGACGTCTGCTTGTGGTACGAAAACGAGGCTCTGCCCACTTTTCAGCCGGAGAATCCGGCGCTGGACGCCAGAATCACCGCGAGCATCTCGGGATCGGTCTTGTGCCACATTTCGAGCAGTGCCTGGTGCAAGGCCGCCCAGTGCGATGCCTTTAGTCCCCAACGGCGGGAGCGTTGCCGCCGGCTTTCTGCAGAAGGCGCGATGAAGGTTGTCGATGTGTTGAATAACAAGGCCAACGGACGACCCGACTTCGTCGACATCGCGCCCGAAGTGCATTCGTGCATCGAGTGCCATGGCAGTAGCGGCCAGCGCGATTCGTTGGGCATGATGAACTGCATGGCTTGCCATCAATTCGACGGCGAACACCCGTAAGAGGCCGTAAGAAAACTGGCCTGGGAGATCTATGGTCGGCGGTTCCGGCGCGGTCCGAGACCCGCGCCGAACAGTGCCCGGCGGACGGCGCCGAGAAGTGAACATGCGTGAGATCATCAACGCCATCCGCTACGTTGAAGCCACCAGTACCGGCCGGGTGCTTGTCAGTTCGAAGCGTAAGCCGAGAAGCGATCCTTGCGTCTTGCCAGTTCGCTGGTGTAGTTTCGGCCTAAACTGTCGGCGTGCTCCTTGATCCAATCGGTCAGTACGGTGGTGCCGGTTGGCGGCGAGTCCACGTACAGCAGGTCGCTGATCAGACCATCGATTTCATCCTTGGTGATGATCACATCTCCGACGAGCATTCCCAAGACCCGGCCTACAACGTGGCCGAGCCATGACGGGACCGGTACGACGGGGCGTGATTTGCCGATCGATTCGCCGAATGCGCCAGTTACGGCATGGATGGGGTTGCTTGACATGCTGCAGCTCCGGGCTCAGACGGGACGAGGCAGACCGATTTCGCTTCGACTTACTTGGGAACCGGCAAATCCGAATCAGAATAACCGGTTTCTTGATTGGTTTCTTCCGTCAGAAGGAGCGCCCGGAGTAGAGGCCGAACAGGATCGATGCGATCAGTGCCAGCGACATCCAACGTTCGGGCCCGGTGCCGGTAAAGCCGACGATCAACGCGCCGGCTACCAACACGAGCGTACCGACCCAAAAGATGCTGGTCCGCCAGTAGTTCCAAATGACCACGCCAGCTCGGGCCTCGCGAGCTGCGTTGGTCAGTTCGTTCCATTCGCCAGACCGCCTGCGTTCCAGATCGGCTTCACGCTGTTCCTCCAGTTGTTGTAATTCGGCCGTTGCGTCCCGCAACAGCTTTTGCTCGGCGGAACTGGGCTGTTCGATCGCTTCCAAGTCGCGGCGACGAAGCTCGGCCATTGCCAGTTCGCGCTGCCACTGGGCCTCTGAGCGGGCTTCGACCACGTCGACTCTTGAGGCCATGCGTTCGGCGTAGCGCATGGCTGCTGATTCGCAGCCCCGAGCCCCGATCACCACCAACAAACCGACCAACAACAGCGGCTGTCCGAGAAAGGCCAGATGCTTAAACACCTCGGTCGGCTGCGATGGTCGCCAGCGGCCGAGTCGCAAGGTCTCTCGCCGCCGGCTGCCGCCACGCTTTTGTTTGTCGCTATCCGCTACGGCTACTTGCCGGTCTTGACGTGATTTGCCGGAGGGCAACTGGGCCTCGGCCGTGCCCGGACCGTTGCCGAACAAACCGGGCACCTGACCCGCCGGCATCCAGTCGTCCAGCCCTTCGCGCCAAACCAAATCGTCAGCCTGGAGATTCCCGGTCCCGATCAGCGTTCGGATCTGAGCCTCGGTGACCGGCCCGCGTTCTTCATCACCGTCAGCAAAGTACCAGATGGCATCCGGCATCTCGATATTCCCAATCCAGGGGAGGTAGTAGTGGAAGCATTCGATCGATTCAGCAGACGAAGGTGGCCTATTATCGGCTGATTCGCCCGCAGTTTCAACAGCCTCATCGCGTGGATTCGTTTCATCAGGCAAAACCGGCCGGATCGACCGAAACCGCCGTTGCGCACGGCGACTCAAGTCCACTCGACAATCGATTCGATACTAAGCAAAACCACGGGTCGACTTCTGAAAGGGGAATGGAGAAATGCAACTCAATCGCAACCAGTTCATGCTCGTCGGCACACTACTGTTGCTGCTGGGACTTCAATTCCGTTTCGTCGACACATTCGTGCTGAACGAACCCAGCACGAAATTCCTTGCCCGGCGTTCGGTCGAGGCTGAGCCACGGACCAGTCCGTGGCGAATTCCGATGGCGATGGCTGCTAACGGTCAAATTCCTGTCCAACGAGTGAAAATACGGCCGCCGCGATGGATTTCTTACGCCTTGCTTTCGGTCGGCGTCGTCTTGATGCTGCACAGTATCGCGATGAAGAAACCCGGCGGCTGACTAGTCGAGGCACGTTGTGCCGTCAACGATCGAAGCGCCTCCTTTTCTGACCGAGCTTAGAACTCGAACAGGTCGTCGAACAAATCGTCGGTGAACGCCAACGGTTCCCTGTCCGCGTGGGCTCCCAACGCATCGAAAACCTCGTCCCGATCTCCCATGTCGCTGCGGATCGGTTCCATCAAGGGAACAGGTACGCTGCGCTCGACAAGCATCGGTGCATCCCGGACTTCGACCGGCTCGAACAGCCTTTCGCTGAAAGCCGGTTGGTGCGGTGCTTCGCCACCCGCGGTCCCCTGGTACCTCTGGGGCGCCGCTTCGCCTTCGCCGCCCCCCTGCGATCCCTGCTGGGCCTGCAGGTTCAAATAATTGATCACTTTCAACACATCCAAAGGTGTTACGGCGCCGTCGCCCGTGACATCCAAAAAGTACGCGGGTCTTTCCGGAGGAACCGGTGGAGGCGGCAGCGTGCGTCCGACCTGATTCAGGTAGTTGATCAAGATCAGCACGTCGATCGGTGATACGTCACCAGAGTTGTCGACGTCGTAAGGCAAGGCTGCATTGTGGAACGGCGGAACCTCGATGACCGTGATCGTCACCAGGGCCTCGTTCGAGATCCATCCGTCATCGTCAGCAATGGTGTAACGAAACGAGTCAGTCCCCGAGTAGTTGATCGCCGGAGTGTACGTGAAGACGCCGTTCTCCAAAGTCAGGGCGCCATAGTGTGGTCCCGAGTCGGGAACCAGTTGAACCGTTTCCGGCAGGACCATTCCATCCGGATCGTAGTCGTTTTCGTAAACGTGGATGGCGACTGCTTCGTTTTGCCGCGTCGTGACATGATCGTCCACGGCGATCGGCGCCGCCATGATGCGAACGGTAAACGTTTCGCTGACGGTCTGCCCGGCAAGGTCGCGCGCGTGGACGGTCAGTTGGGAACTGCCGATTTGGTCGGCGTCGAAGAACAGCATCAGCACGTTATCGCTCAGCTCACCGGTCACCAGGCTCGGGTTGCTGTTGTCTGTCTGGTTGTCGAATTCGATGGTCAGTCGATCGCCATCGGGGATATCCAAGTCATCAAAAACCCCGGTCAGATCGACCTCGTCCAGGACCGGTCCCTGCAGCATGGACCGATCATCGATGGATCGAGCAACGAACGGCGCATGGCGAGCGGCAACACTGATCGTGGTGAAGTTCCAGGTCGTGCGCCCGCTGATTTCGACCGAGGCATTGCCCGCCAGGTCGAGAAAGGCGCCTTCGCTGACCTCGATATAATAAGCGGTTTCCGGCTGGAAAGGCGACTCGGGGGCGATCGTGACCTTGGCGCCCGCCACGGCGACCCCGGAGCCGGTCGAGCGAATGGTCTCGACCACCGAATCGTCGTCTCGTCGTCGGATCAGGATCTCGCCGTCGCCCATTTGAATCGGTTCGCTCCATTCGATTTCCAGATCGGCATCCCAGGCGACTCGCACTGCATTATCAGCCGGGCGGAAGACAGAAGGTGTGGGGTTCCGCGTATCGATACCGAAGGTCGCCGGGGCCGTGTGGGCCAGTTGTTGGTTGCCCGCCGCATCCCGCCCTCCCGTCACATTGATGCTCACGCTGCTGACCTGGACGTTTCGGTCGACCACCTGATACGCGATCGAAAACGTGTCATCCGCAGTATACGTCGAACCCCACTGTGTGGTCGCAGGTCCTGCCAGCGTAGCGCCCGAGACGCCGGCGACGTTCGGCGTGAACGTCACGTTGGGCGTCACGCTGGTATCCATCGTTTCGTCGAAAATCACCGTGACCTCGAACGGCGTTCCCGCGTGGGCATCGGTCAGCAGCGATTCGTTCACAGACACACTCGATACACGCGGCGGTTGAGCATCCAGCAGGCTCAATTTGTATTCAGGATCCCGCCCCCGATCGATCAGTTCGTCGCCGGTATACGTGAAGTTGGCATCGTTCACCTGGATGACGTAGTTCCCCGGAGCGTTCAACACCAGCAGTTTGTCTTGGCCGGGCTTGACTTCGGTCAAGGGGTGACCCGAGGGCGAAAACACGGTCGCCGAGGGTCTATAAGAAATCGTGGAATCCGATTCGAAAGCGACTCGAACCTGGTACGATTCCCCTTCGCCCGTTAACTGGTCTTGAGCGATCGAGAAGAAATAGGTATTCACCTGGCCCATCTGCGCGATCGTCTCGCATCGGACATCGCCGGGCCAGATCTGCGACCCATCCGGTCGCACCGGATTCACTCGTTCCAGCAACACGGCATAGTCTTCTTCGTCCGTGTAATTGTCGTCATACACCTGCAACACGTAAGGATTGTCGGAAGTTGCCGTTTGGGGTAAACGAAAAATCACTCGTTGGCCGTTGTCGACGCGGTTGGAACCGGGCGTCGAACCGAGTTTGTTGACTCTCTCGCCCGACGGCGAAAACAATTCGGCCCACAGACGGTTCGACAAGCCGGGCACGGCATCCGACAAGGAGATCGTGATCAGATCCCCTTCGTTGCCGACGAAGCGATAGGCATCGATCTGGCCCACCTCGATCCGGCCGTTGGCCACCGTACCGGCCACCAATTCGACGGCGTTTTCGCTGGGAGGGCTCAGGCCTTCCAACGTGATGACGTAACCGTCTGCGTGCGTGTGCGAGTAGTTGTTGTCGTAGACCTGGATGACGTACAGGCCGTCGCGCGGCAACGGGCGCGTGATGTACTTCCGACCCGCAGACATCTCGCGTTGATTATCACCCGTGATTGCGCCCCGTAGCGTTAATCGGTTGCCCGTCGCCGAGTCGTACAATTCGGCTCGAGGGAAGAAGCCAGCAGCACTGGAACTGGTATCGGCCAGCGAAATCGTCAGGATATCGTCTTTCGACGCCTGAAATGTGTGCGTCGCAACTTGCCCTTCCAGCAGACTTCCCGCGTACGTCTTACCGGCGGTCAAAGGGACGGCATCCGAACTGGGCGGATTCAATCCGGCAAGAGCCAAAGCGTATGGTCCGATATCGCGATGGTTATTGTCTTGCACCAGCACCACGTAAGTCCCCGGATCGCGCAATTCGTAGCGGACCTTGTTGCTCGCCGTCACGATGTTGCCGACCAGATTGTCTTGGGGACCGAACAACGACGCTTGCGGGGCAAACGCCCCGATGGAATCCGAAAGCGACAACGTTACGCGCACCCGACCGTCCGCCGCCGCCAAGTGCTGCTGGTTGATCTGGAACGTATACGAGTCCACATCACCGACCGGAAAGATTTCGCCGTAGACGACCCCCCCAATCTGTGCAAGCAGATGGCGGGATTCCAAGGCTTCCAATACCAAGCGACGCCTGCTGGTGCGTCGACGTCCGTTCGGCTGCAGCCTCTTTCGGCCCCTCCGACTCGAATTGTCCCTGACCAGCACCATGATTGGATCTCGCTAAACAGAATGCCCCGTGGAAAGCTCTTACCGTGATGCCTTAGACGAAGGCAGTAGCTATGAAGTTCCCCGAATTAGCGATTCACCTGCCTTTTTGGGGGCACTGGGATGCATACCAATAAAGATATCAGGAGGTGTGTGGAAATGGTCAATCGACGCAATTTGGCGATTGCATGCCAGCCCCCCTTTACAATTCGAGGATGATCGACTATTCTGAGAATAGCTTGAGAAATCGTTTACCGAGCCTTTAATGTATTCGATGCCGTCTCGTTGTTTTCCTTCTTACAGGTGGCAACCCCATGTCAGCGGCGACTGTCAGCAAAGATCGTTTTTCGTTCCAGTGCCCCGTGTGCGGCAATGGGCTACCCCAGCTTCTTGCTCCTCCGCCATTCGACGCTCCCTGCTCGGAATGCGGGAGTTACCTCTGGTGCCGACGTTGCAGTGGTACCGATCCCATTCGTTTGGAAGCCCTGCCAGGGCGGTCACCGGAACCGATCGAGGTCGAACGCGTGATTCACACGATCGTTGGCAGGGAAGAACCTGTCACTGTCGTGCTGGATCTGTCGCGTTTGGAGATGATCAACAGTTCGTTCATGGCCCGTTTGATCATGCTGAATCGACGCATTCGTGACGAAGGCGGAAGATTCTTTTTGAAAGGACTGCAGCCGGTGGTCCAGGAGATTTTCGATCGAGCCAGGTTGCACATGGCACTGGATGTCCTTCGCGATGAAACGGATGCTTGAGAAGATGCCGGACGTTCCCTTTGGTCGGCATTAGCACGGTTCGTCGATTCCCAGACACATCTTCAATTGCTCGAATTGGTGGAAGTATTCGTATTTCGACGAATGCACGTGTTCGGCTTCGGTGATAAATCGGATGTCCGGACGCAACCAGAGATCGCGAGATACCAAAACGTCTTCGAACGCCTCCAGCGGTCGCCCGTAGATGATCAGCAACTTGTGTTCGTCGAATTGAATTTCTTGTGGCCCGCGGGGATTCATCACGGCAATGCCCGTACAGCCATCGTTAAGCAGCAGATCCTCGAAATCCCACAATATGCTCTTCAACACGGGCAGATCGATGTGTTCGCGGTACAGATCCTGGTGGTGCCGCCCGCAGTCTTGGCGATGGCTCGTCTCGAGCACCACGTCGACTTCCTGTCCCAACGGGTCCAGGCATTCCATGAACAAATCGAACAACTGTTCCTTGGAGGCCGACGCCATCAGCACCGGTACCGATTGGCCATCGGTTTCGTCGCGATAAGCATCGTAGCGGTAGCCTTGTTGAGGAACGACCTGCAGATCGTACGAAGGTCGCACGGCGTCGGTGAGTAAGAAATTACCGTATCGAGCCACTCCAAGGTGGGCATCCAACTCGTCCTCGGTCAACGATTCGAAGCTGCTGCGGTGGTCGTTCGGCACCGCTTCTTCATGCAAGACGTTCATGAAGAAGCGCTTCAAGAAGCCCATGTTCATCTTCGATTCGTCCCTTCTTATTGGTAAGACCACACCATACGGCTGAGAATGATAGACAAGTCTAGGTTGTGATTTGCGTTCAAAGCGCGTTGTTTGTCCAGGAGCTTCGTTTTTCCGACCGATAGCCTACGATAATCTAGCATTCTGGCGTGGCGCGTCGCGAAATCGGCGCGACTTTGGCCGCAATTTCGTCGGGTTGCTGTGCCGCCGCGTCAGATAGCGCAAAGTCTGACTCCTGCGAAGGATTCGCCTCGCAACCCGGCGACGGACTCTGCTATACTGAACCGGGTTGTTAGAAGCTGGCAGATTCCGTTGTCCCCGAGAGCCCCATGAATTGTCTTGAACGTTACGACCGTCACCGCATATCCCATCGATTTCCGCTTCGTGGCCTTTTTGCGAGGCCCGAGCGAAACCGGATCTGGCTCCCGGGGCTGGCCCTGCTGGTCGCCCTGTTGACCGCCTGCGATGGGCCTCCGTCAGATTCTTCCGGTATCCCGGCACCTGCCGATTCACAGCAGACGGGCCAGAAAGCTGCGACACCCGATCGCCACCACGCAGGTACCGGCGCGGACAGCGGGGCGTCCGAACAGCCACACGACTTGGTGGAATTTTGGGCAGCCTGTTTCGTTGGCGGCAGCCAGGTGGGGTACACGCACCTGACGACCCAACGCGTATCGATCGATGGGCAGTGGCACGTGCATTATCGCTACCAGGACGAACTTCGAATGAAGCGCTTTCAGGATACGACGGTCGTGCGATCCAGCTTGGATTGCCTGGAAGACGCGGCAGGAGATCTGGTCCGGTTCCGCAGCCAGGTTGCCACGGGCCCCAGCGGAATGATCACCCGGGGGTCGGTCGACGAGGGCCGTCTCCGTATGGAACTGCAGACGGCGGGGCGTACCGAGCAGCAGGAGATCCCTTGGCAATCGGGATGGGGAGGTTTTTTTGCCGACCATCGATCGCTGCAAGCCCAGCCGATGAAACCTCGAGAAACTCGCCGCTTGAAGGCCTTGCTACCGATTCTGCACCAGGTGGGCGAGATCCATCTGGAAGCGGTGGGGTACGAAGCAGTGCCGTTACTGGAGGGGACCAAGCGGTTGTTACGGATCGACATGACCACGATCGTCGGACCAACTCAATTGCGCTCGATCGTCTGGTGCGATGACCTCGGCAACGTCTGGAAAACCCGCGACCTGCAATTGGATCTCCAAGCGTTTCGCTGTGACCGCGAAACGGCGTTACGGCCGGTCAGCGGCAACGGCTTCGATCTGGCTGACAGTTCCATCGTCCCTGTCCCGCAGCCGCTCGCTGCCCCGCATCATACGACTCGAGCCGTCTACTTGGCTCGCCTGCCCGACGGGGCGATCGGGCAGACGTTCATCCAGGACGGTTCGCAGTCCTTGCAAATCATCGACGAACAGACGGCCCGGGTTACCGTGGAAGCGATCCGCCCGGAAAGCCCTCAGCGATTTCCCGATGACGCGTGGACGGAGCCGACTGCGGCAGATCGACAATCGACCGCGATGATCCAGAGCGATGACGCAAGGATCGTTCGCATGGCGGCTGAGGTCGCGCCCCGGGAAACCGATCCGTGGCGCTTGGCATGCGAGTTGGAACGGTATGTCAAGCGGACCGTTCAACTGAAGAATTACTCGACGGCCATGGCGACGGCCGCCGAGGTGGCAGAATCGCTGGAAGGCGATTGTACGGAGCACGCCATGCTGCTGGCCGCGTTGTGCCGAGCCCGGCAAATCCCCGCTCGCGTCGCCATCGGTTTGGTCTACCATCCACCCGCCCAAGGCTTTGCCTACCACATGTGGACCGAAGTCTGGATCCGGGATCGTTGGATCGGGTTGGACGCGACGTTGGGGCAAGGCGGCATCGGCGCGGCCCATCTGAAACTGGCGGTTTCCAGTATGGAAGGCTCGTCCGCCTTTGCCGATATGCTGCCGATCGTGCAAGTTATCGGGCGGCTGGAATTGGAAATCCTGTCGGCCGAACGATCCTGACGCAGCGCAAAATTTGGACTCGGCAAATGAGTGAATAACGTGATTTGCGGCAGGGGTCGCGAGTCGTTTTCGGGTGACCCGCTTCCCATGCGGTAGATCGTTGGCCGAAAACGACTCCCGACAATTCGCCGGCGGCCTTGTTCAAGATGATGTTCGTCACGGGAACCCCGAAGGAGATCGAAGAAAAGACGGTGCTGGGGGTCCGCGTCCAGGTGGCGAAGATGCTTCCCGAGGATGGCATGGCCTACGGATTCGACAATGTCGGCCAAGCCTTGAACTTTTCCCCCGTGCAACTGCAGCGCATCATGACCGCGGCCGGTTTGGCCCTGGATGCGGCCGCGCAATGGAGGCCGAAGCTTGAGTCGAGCATCGAAGAATTGCGGTTCGACACCGGGCGGAACGAAGCGTTCATCGGCGCGCACTGCTACCGTCGCGAAGACGGCGCCATCGTGTTCTACTTGGAAGGCGGTTATCCTGGCATCAGAGTCCAGGAATTCCGTATCCGCACACCGGGCAGCTACCGAGTCCGTTTGCACGTCGCCGCGCATCAGTCACAGCGGCCGATCGCGTACGCGGTCCACTTCGGCCGCGATACTCTGGACCAACCGGCGGAATCGCATTCTTATCACGATGCGTTGCCGGGGGCGATCCACGTGGACGAAGTCACCGCCTATCTGCATGCCAACGATCCTTGGCGGCTGTTCGTCCATGGACTCGACCCGGCGGTGAACAATTGGCCGGCGGTTCATCGAAAGACGGCCGAATTTGCCGGTCCCGGTCTGGCGGTCCTCAAGATCGAGGTCGAAGGCCCGTTGGTCGACCAGTGGCCGGGCCGCGGGCATCGGTTACGTTTCGGCGATTTGCCGGTCGAGGACGTCGGGCCGCAGCACCAGCGCAGCGCCTCGTGGTATCGTCCGGTTTGGAGATTGATTTCCGAAGATCCGGAAGCCGATGTCGCGCGCCTGCTGCCACCGCTTATCGAAGCCGCCTTTCGCCGTCCCATCGATGCCGAGGCGACTGAGCCCTTTATCGCGTTGGCCCGGCAGGAATTGGCCGACGGCAAGACGATCGAACAGGCGCTGCGTACCGCTCAGGTCGCCGTTCTTTGTTCCCCCGATTTCCTCTACCTGCTCGAACCAGCCGGCCGCTTGGACCATTACTCGCTCGCCGCGCGGTTGAGCTACATGCTGTGGGGATTACCGCCCGATCAGCAGCTCTTGAATCTGGCGGCTCAGGCACAGTTGTCCGTTCCCCAAACGTTACGATCGCAGACCGAGCGTCTGCTGAACGCTCCGCAAGCCGCTTGGTTTATCGAGAACTTTACGGACCGGTGATTGAATCTGCGCGAGATCGACTTTACGGTCCGCGACCAAAAATTGTATCCGGAATACGACAAGCCGCTGAAGTTCGCCATGTTGGACGAGACGCGAATGTTTTTCGGCGAAGTGTTGGCGAAGAACCTCAGTCTGTTGAACTTCCTCGATTCCGAATGGACGTTCGTCAACGAACGCCTTGCACGGCATTACGCAATCGACGGCGTGCGGGGAGTGGCGATGCGCAAGGTTCGTTTACAGCCGCAGCACCGTCGTGGTGGCCTGCTGACTCACGCAAGTGTCTTGAAAGTATCGGCCGATGGTACGAACACCTCGCCGATTTTTCGGGGCATCTTCGTCTTGGATCGCTTCCTGGGCGTTCATCCACCGCCCCCGCCTCCCGACGTGCCGGGCGTCGAACCGGACATCCGAGGCGCGCAGACGCTGCGCGAGCTATTGGCCAAGCACCGCGACATCGCCAGTTGCAATTCGTGCCACCGGGTGATCGACCCGCCCGGCTTTGCCTTGGAGAACTACGATGTGATGGGCGGTTGGCGTGTCCACTATCGCAGCCTCAACCCCGAATTTGCCTCACCCGACGAAAAACTGACCGGTGGTCGCAGAGTCTGCTGGCGAGTGGGACCGCCCGTCGATGCTTCCGGCCAGACGCCCGACGGCCAGCAGTTCGAGGGACTGGACGATTACAAACAGATTCTGTTGAGCGAACCGCAACGATTCGCCAAAACGATGGCCGGCAAACTGGCCACTTACGGCACCGGGCGCGGCATGGGCTTTTCGGATCGAGCAGAACTTTGACATGGTACGCAGCTGCCGCCCCACCGGTCCCGCACCGGTGGCGGAAGGTTTGGAAACCAAGCGGCCCACCCTGATTTCCCCTTCCCCCCCCCGGATAATCCATCAGGCTTCTGATTTGCAATAATTGCAATCCTCCTCCGGACTTGGCATAAATCATATTTAGCTACTGAGGTACACGAATCAGGGATCAACTTAGTGGCTGAAAATGGACCCTAAAGGAGGTTGCGACCCACAACATAGGTTGCTGCAGAAGTGGCAAGATCATAGGGTTAGTGTTCATTTGTGCCCAAGAATTGAGGGATAACGAGCACAGTGAGCGCGATTTCTGCAATTACCCGGTGAAAAGCAGAAAAACTCGAGATTTCTGTAATTGCCCAGTGAAGAGCAGAAAATTTCTGTTCTTGGGGGTGTTCCCTAAGAATTTTTCTACATATTACAATGTTCGGCAGACGACGTGAATCGTACATGGATTTGATCATATGGGATTGCCAACTGCTCAAGAAGCACGCCCGTTCTATCGTGCAGGCAAGCAACGATTTGAGGATGCGCGGCTACTTCTTGATAAGGCTGAACGCACGACGGGGGGCGATCTACCTTGCAGGATACGGCGTCGAGTGTCTTTTGAAGGCACTCGTTTTGTCGGTCGTTCCAGCCTCAGAGCGACAGAAGATGGTCGCTAACTTTCGGGGGGCACGAGCTCACAACTACGATTGGCTCAAAGCACGGTACTTCGACAACGGCGGGGCACAGTTCGCGTCGGAGATATCCAAGGCATTTGCCTTGGTCAACACGTGGGATACAGAGTGGCGATATCGATCAGGAACCGCTCCTCCTCGCGATGCGGAAGCCTTCCTGCAAGCGGCAGAACAGATTATCATATGGACGGATGGGAGATTGTGAATCATGGTGAGTATACGCGACAAGAACATCGACGATTGTCTGCAGGCAGTTGCGGACGCACTGGCCAAGTACGAAGAACAGCACGCGAACGCAGAAATCGAGGTCTACCGCCAAAACTCCGCCTCAATTCGCGTGCGAATAGTCGATTCTGATTTTGACGGGGTCAGCAAGGCGGATCGTCATGATATCATTTGGGCCTTCGTGGAGAACCTTCCCGAAGATCAACAAGCGGAAATTAGCGTTCTCCTTCTGCTGACGCCTGACGAATTGAAAATGTCATTTGCCAATTTCGAATTCGACCATCCAATTCCTTCACGACTCTAACGGCCGAACAAATCGCTGGACCAGAGTCGCCGATCTGGCCGGAACCGGATAGTAAGGCTGACGGCGGCGACCTGGTCAGCTTGGACGTTATCCAACTGAAGAACGCTATGACAGAAAACGATTTGAAACAAATTGAAGCTGAGTTCGGCGTCGTCCTGCCGCATGCTTACCGACGCCTCCTGCTGTCGCCGCCGTCAATGCTTATCGCACTGATGGATGCGTACGCACAGGAAAATAGTGAATTCGAGATTCCAATCTTCCTGAACGCCAGTGTCATCACTGCAGAAAACAGAGAAGCACGCGACCCCGAGGAGGGCTTCGTCTACAATGAACAGAGCGAAGATGATCTTTGGCCGAGCGAATACTTTATCATTGGCGCGGATTGTGGCGGAAACAAATATTGTGTAAAACCTGCTTCTGGTAAGTCGGTCGTATTTGAATGGGATCACTCTGGTGGTGACAACTTTGAAGAATGCGCTGACTCGATGAAAAGGTACGTCGAAATCTGGTTCAAGGAACTGGGTGAGGTGGCTGCAATGGATGTTGAGGATTACCCTGACTGAGCGGATAACCATGCGATGCACAACGAGGTGTGAAGTCTCATTGTTTGAAGTAGGTGATCGCTCGTCGCCGCCGTGTGATCGCAACACTTATCCCATGAAAATCCTGTGCCGAGATGAGTGAACGAATTAGCATTGAGTGCCAGAAGGTCGAGACCGACCATATGCTCAATTGGTACAACAGTCGGAAGAAATGGCTGGTCATTGCCAAGAACAAGACTGACTCAAACATTTACATCTCGTGGTCCGAGCAGTTCGTCAACCCTTTTACGGAAAGCTTGTGGATCGAAGAAATTGATGAATCCGCAGGTGCCGCTGACAAGTACATTGCGGAACCGCAGAACATTACCTCCGCATCGTTCAAAACTTTTGCGTCTGACGAACACCGGATCGCGCCTCACAAATTTGTACAAATTTGCGTGCCTCCAAAACAGACGGGTTACTGGCTTATGGAGCGACAGTCCCGTAAAGACAATTGGGAAGGTTTCTCGATTTACGAGCACGATTTGGTCACAACAATACGAGTAGAGAAAAAAGTTCCAACCGCCGTCGAGCACGTCATGCCCAGAGTACGGGGCTGGTTCTGGTCGTAACGGAAAAAACGTGGATAACCAAGCGGTGAACGAGCGAACTGGAAATGGTTTGATGACAAGCGGGTGTGAACCCCGCCGGAGTAGCTCCTAGCCAGAGGCTCCGTATCGAGTGTTGCAGCGTTGGTATAAGGAC
>SKKK01000381.1 GCA_007121535.1 Planctomycetaceae bacterium
CTGACCGATTATGTCCAGGACAGTCTGAACCAAGTCGGTACCGCATATGACCGAATGGTCGATTTCCTGATGTTCCAGTACTTGTACGACCGACCCGATCTCGCACCGGCAACCCGGCCTCGGATCGAACCACCTTCGATGCCTAAGCTCAGCCCGCCGCCAAGTTCTTCATGATGGCAGAAGGGGTCGGGAGTCGTTTCCGGGCGACCCGCTTGCCCTGTGGTGGATCGTTGGCCCAAAGCGACTCCCGACCCCTTTGCTTCCCTCATGCAAGTTCACTCAATTGAAAAGAAACTCCTGCCGGGTGCTTACGTCAGAACCCTGGCCGTTGACTTCTTCGAGCTTTGATCGTACCCTTGCAATCGTAGGCTCGCCCAAACTGACACACACTAGCCGGTTTTGCCGGGGTGAATTACTGGAGGAGATCTTCGATGATCAGACGCCTATCGTTACGTGACGGCCAAGCGTTCCCATCGTGCAGCGACGTGTTGCTGAGCGCGGCGCCCGTGATGCTGGCCATCTTTCTGATGTTGACGCTGACCACGTCGCTTTTCGCGAACACTTACTACGTGGATTTTCTCGACGGGGACAATCAGGCCGACGGCCTGAGTCCGCAAAGCGCCTGGCAGCATAGTCCGGGTGACCGCAACGCCACGGGAAATCCGGGCAGCGTGAAGCTTCAGCCTGGCGACACGATCGTGTTCAAGGGCGGCGTAGCTTATCGGGGCGAAATCGAATTGAATGTATCCGGCAGCGAGGGCAGTCCGATCACGCTGGACGGAAATTCGTCGGGCACCTTCGGGGAAGGCCGAGCCATTTTGGACGGCGCGCAGATGATCGCGGATTGGCAGCCTTGCGAATCGCCCGAACAGGTCCAAGGCAATCCCCGCTGGGAACAGATCATGTACGCCGATCTGGACGTGGATCTGTCCAGCAACTTCGATCACGGTCGTTTCGTCGCGCATCGGGACGCGGGGGGGGCTCGACAGGCGCCGTGGCAGCGTCTGTTCCTGATCGACGGCGGGCGGCGGGTCATGCCGATCGCCCAGATGCCGAAGCCTTCCGATCCCTTCTATCCGGATCTGCCCGGCGACTTCTTTCACACGCCTCACCCGTTGACCGACGACTACCCGCACCGCGTCTACTACGAGCCGGGGACGATCGGCAATCGGACCTTGCCGCTGATCGCGATCACGTTCGGCGGGAACGCCCCGGTGATCCAGCCGTTTGACGGCGGAGCGGTCTCGGTCGAGATGAACCAGTCGGCCACCATTTCGGAAGTGGGATTCACCTTGTTCCGCCCGGCAAGCACCCCGGTCCCGGAGCATATCGCGTTTCTTGCGGACGACAACAAAATTCTGAAGGCACCGGTGGATCAGGAGCAAACGGCCATGCAACGCTTCACGTTGCCCGAGCCGGTCGAGGCACGCAAGCTGACCTTTCAGTTGCTGCATTCCAATCCCGGTGATCGAACCTGGACCAAGCTCCAGCAAATCGCCGCTTTTACCCCCGACGGCACGAACGTGATCGAACATCCGATTTCCAGCGTGATCGAAGATGACGAGCGTTTGGTACAGCAAGATCCCTCGTGGTACGACGGCAAGTTCATCGGCGTCCACGGCGGAAACAACCACGTGTACTTCGCGCGGATCGAACGCTTCGACCCGGATTCGCATCGATCGTATGTTCCCCATTTTCAGGCTCGGACGTACGAGACGACCCGGTACGCCCTGTACAATGCTCCCCGGTTCATCGAACAGCCGGGCGAGTGGTGTCTGGTACCGTTGGAAGACGGTCGCACGCGAGTGTACTTGTTGCCGGATCAGTTGCAGGACGGACAACCAGCGAACATCGGGTATCCCGAGTTGAGGACGGGAATCTTGTTGCAAGGGGAAGCCTCGCACATCGAAGTGCGTGGTTTCTTGATTCAGCGTTATTCCGGAGGATCCGGCGCCGTGGCGACTCGAGCATCGCGCGGCTCCAGACCGCACCACCTGGTGATCGCCGATTGCAAAGTGCGCTTCATCAGCGGGCAATCCGGCATCAGCCTGAACCACAGCGATCACGTGATCGTGGAGAACTGCTCGGTCTACCACTGCCCTGGTTGGACGGTCGGGATCTACGTGAACCGTACGAACCACTTTCGGTTGACCGGCAATCGCCTGGAGAAGAATTCGGGCTCGGGCATCCGGCACTACGAGGCCAAACACGGCGTGCTGCAGGACAATGTTGTGCTGGACCATTTCGGCATGCATTCCTCCGGACTCAATTTCTACGAAGGATGCGCCGACATTCTGTTCGAGGGCAACTACGTGCATAATACGGTGGCGATCAACCGCAACGCCGAGCGTCTGGTCTTTCGCAACAACGTCATCGATGGTCGGGAACGATCGGCCGTGGCCGTCGCGATGTGGAACAGCGGCCGAGTGGGTGGGCGGGAGATCAAGGACATCCACTTCTTCGAAAACACCTTCGTCAACCTCAATCCTCGCACCACGTGGGCCACCGGGATTCTCGGCCAGCGGAGCGGCAGTCCCAGCCCGCCGCAGGGTCTGATCATCCGCAACAACATCTTGTACGGTCTGGCGGAGGATATCTCCGGGGAAATCGACAACAACATCTTCACCCGCCAGGTCGATGACCGGTTCATGGGGCCGGGGTGCCAGGTGGTGACCGACATGCAAGTGCTGTTCCGAGACCCTGACCGCGGCGATTACCGGCGAAAGCCCGGTGGTCCCGCCATGGACGTGGGCGCGAACGTCCCGCCGCCCGGTGACCGGGCATCCGCCAACGGCGACCGGGATGACGAGCAGGGCGAAGCCGTTCCGATCGCCCAGCAATGGACCGGTTGGAATGCGACGCAGAGCAAACCTCGACGGGAAGTGGTGCGAGACGCCGCAAGCTGGAACGCGTTGTGGAGGGTGATGTTTGGCAACAACGTCCCCATCCCCGACGTACCCGAAATCGATTTTCAGAAGCACATGGTGATCGGTGTGTTTATGGGAACACGACCCTCGGGCGGCTATTCGGTAAAACTGGCCCGCATCGTGGAAAACGATAAGATCAAGGTTTTCGTCCGGCAGCAGAGCCCGGGCCCGGACGACATGGTCACCATGGCGCTGACGTCGCCGTTTCACGTCGTCGTCGTACCGCGATCCGAGAAGCCCGTCGAGTTCGTCGCACCGCCGGAGGAGAAACAACCGGGCCACCAACGAGCACCTCAGGGTCACCCACCATCGGTGAGCGATCGCTAAGACACGGTAACAAAACGTTCCGCGCCGATTTCTGTTCTCTGCCCAAACGTTGTGAGTGTCTGCCGTCAACAACGCCGGAACCTGGGGCGCTGGGCCTTCGTCGAAATCCGGGACCGCTGGGACGCGAAGTCGATCATTCGCGAGTTCTTGGCAGAAAAATGGATGGCAGAAAGATGGAACCGAACATCGTCTGGATATTTCTGCCATCAATCTTTCTGCCCATGCGCACCGTCGATTCGCCGTCCGAGACCGAGACGGGATCAAAACGAATTCGCTTTGGAAGCCAGCGAAGCCGCTTCACTGGGATCGCATACCCTCCTCCGCAGATTCCACCTCAACCGGCATTGCGCTTTCGACGAGCCCGAACGTCCATAGAGGTAGTTCCCGGGTTGCGGTCAAGCCAGGCGGAAGTTACGCTGTTTCCCCAAGCGTTGTCGCGTGCTGAGAACTGCCGAAAGGCAAGCCGCCGCTCCAATTTCCGGACACCGATCCTCAGCACCGTCGCCCGTAACGGCCCCATGGGAAAGCCGCGCAACCATGTCGCAAGTCGTCATCGAAAACCCGGTCATCAACTGCCCCTTCGAGGAACCCGCGCGGCACTTTCGCTTCGACGAGCAGGGCATCACCAACACGATCGTTCCCGAGCGGCGTATCAGCCAATACTTCGTCCCCATCGCCAAGCCCCGCAAGACAGCCAAGGAACGGCAATTGACCTTCGATGATTGGACCGAAGACCGCATCGAAGCAAACAAAACCGTCAACGCCATCCGTCGCCTGATCCAACGGTGGCGCGAGGGCCGCTATACCGACGACGTGACCCGAACCACGGCGCGGTTGCTGGAGTATTGGCAGCGCGACGACCGTTCCCGCCGCCTGTTCTTCTGCCAGATCGAAGCCCTGGAAACGCTGATCTACATCACCGAAGTCGCCAAGCGGTACGGCCACAACTGGATCGAAAACGACCTGCGCCGCTCCAGCGAAGCCGCCAACCCCAGCCTGATGCGGATCGCCGCCAAGATGGCCACCGGCAGCGGCAAGACCGTCGTCATCGCCATGCTGATCGTCTGGCACCTGCTGAACAAACGGGCCAACCCACGCGACGCCCGCTTCACCGACTCGTTCCTGATCGTCACCCCCGGCATCACCATCCGCGATCGGCTGCGAGTGCTGTTGCCCAACGACCCGGCCAACTACTACCGCGCGCTCGATCTCGTCCCGCCCGACCTGATGGACAAGATCGCCCACGCCAAGATCGTCATCACCAACTTCCACGCCTTCCGCCGCCGGGAGAAAATCAAAGCCGCGACGCTGACCAAAGCCATCCTGCACCAAGGCGAAGACTCGCCCTTCACCGAATCCGAAGGCGAGATGGTCCGCCGCGTCTGCCGCGCGTTTGGCACCAAGCGGAATATCCTGGCCATCAACGACGAAGCCCACCACTGCTACCGCCGCAAACCGGACGGGCATCAAGAGAAACTGACCGGCGACGAGGGTCGAGAAGCCGAGAAACAGGCCCAAGCCGCCCACATCTGGATCAGCGGCCTGGAAGCCGTCCAACGCAAACTGGGCATCAAGACCGTCTACGACCTGTCCGCCACGCCCTTCTTCCTGCGCGGTTCCGGGTACCCCGAAGCGACGCTCTTTCCCTGGGGCGTCTCCGATTTCTCTCTGATCGACGCCATCGAGTCCGGGATTGTCAAAGTCCCCCGCGTCCCCGTGGCCGACGACGCCATGACCGGCGAATTGCCCACCTACCGCGACCTCTGGCTCCGCATCCGCGACGACCTGCCGAAGAAAGGCCGCAAGACCGAGGCCGTCTCTGGCGAACCCAAACTGCCCGCTGCCCTGGAAGGCGCCTTGCAGACCCTGTACGCCAACTACGCCAAGTGCTACCAACGCTGGGAGGACAACCAAGAAGCCCGTGCCAACGGCCTGACGCCCCCCCGGTGTTCATCGTCGTCTGTAACAACACCAACGTCTCGAAAATGGTGTTCGATTACATCGCCGGTTGGGAAAAGCACCTGCCGGATGGAACCAACGTCGCCGTCCCCGGCCAACTCGAAATCTTCAGCAACGTTGCGGGCGGACAATTCACCGACCGCCCCCACACCATCCTGGTCGATTCCGAGCAACTGGAATCGGGCGACGCGATGAGCGCCGAGTTCAAGAAGATCGCCGCCCGCGAGATCGACGAATTCAAAGCTGACTATCGACGCCGCTTCCCCGGCAGCGATCCCGACAAGCTGACCGACGAAGACCTGCTGCGCGAAGTCCTGAACACGGTCGGCAAGCCCGGAAAACTGGGCGAGAACGTCAAGTGCGTCGTCTCCGTCTCGATGCTCACCGAAGGCTGGGACGCCAACACCGTCACCCACATCCTGGGCGTGCGGGCCTTCGGCACCCAGTTGCTGTGCGAACAAGTCGTCGGACGTGGCCTGCGCCGCATGAGCTATCACCCCGAGCGCAGCACACTCACCCTACCCAACGGAACCACCGCCACCTTCGAGTCGTTCCCCGTCGAGTACGCCGAAGTCTACGGCGTCCCCTTCTCGTTCATCCCGTCCGCCGGATCAACCGCCGACCCCAAGCCCGGCCCCATCCCGACCCGCGTCCGCGCCCTGGAAAACCGGATCGCCTGCGAAATCACCTTCCCCCGCATCGATGGCTACCGCTACGAATTGCCCGGCGAGCGTCTGAGCGCCAAGTTCACCAAGCCATCCCAGTTGAAGCTGACCACCGCGAACGTCCCCACCCAAGTCGAAAACGCCCCCATCGTCGGCCAATCCGTCATCCATAGCCTGGACGACCTGCGAGCCAAACGCCCTCAACAGATCGCTTTTCGGCTTGCCAAACGCCTGCTGGAACACCATTTCCGGGACGATCAGCAGAACGTCAAACCCTGGCTGTTCCCCGACCTGCTGGCCATCAGCCGCCAATGGCTGGCCGAGTGCCTGGTCTGCCAAGACAACACCTTCCCGCAACTGCTGCTGTTGGTCGAAAACAACTACGATGCGGCCGACCGGATCTACCAGTCAATCGTCCACGCCAGCGACGGCGACAAACGCCTGCTGCCCATCCCCAAGCCCTACCCCGAATTTCTCATCACCCGGCTAGCGCGAGGCTCCAAGATTTGTCATTACTTGTTTTTGCGACAGATGGTTACGACAAATCATGGAGGTTTCCTCGTGCAAACACAGTGTAACGAATCACGGATCGAATTCCACGGGCTGAGCGGGCGGGTGCTGATCGCCGATTGCGTAGGAAGGCAAGATCCGGAAGGTCAGCAGCGCCGCCGCCCAGACGACCGCGGCAAGCCGATGGCCGGCAAAAGTACGCTCAATCGGCTCGAGTTGTCCAAGGTCGGAGCCGATCACGATTCGCCTTATTGTAAAATCGTCGCCAATCTCGACAGCCTGGCCGATTTGCTGGTGGATTTGTTTCTCGACGTGCATGACTCGCCGCCCGAGGAAATCACGCTCGACATCGATCCGACGAACCTGGAAATGTTCGGCCAACAACTGGGCCGCCATTTCCAGAAACATTATGACGGCTATTGCTATCTGCCGCAGTACGTGTTTTGCGGCGAGTTTCTGCTGGCCGCCCAGTTGCGTCCGGGAGACGTCGGTGCGATGTCCGGAGCAATGACGTTGCTGCCAAAGATCGTGACGCAAATTCGTCAACGGTGGCCGGACGTTCGCATCACCATCCGCGGCGACGGGCATTTCAGTGACGACCGCCTGATGAGTTGGTGTGAAGCGACGCCCGGCCTGGAGTTCATTGTCGGGATGCCGAGCAACGCACGGTTGATGAAGGAGGTGCAAGAGGCTCAACGTCAGATGGCCGCAGAATTTGCCGCCGCAAAGCACTCGGAGGAAAACAGCGGCCCGCCACGGGAGCCGCCCCGGACGTTCGTGGAGATATCCTATCGCACACTTGACAGTTGGAGCCAGTCGCGGCGCGTGGTGGCGAAAGTGGAGCATTTGCCGGGACCCACGGGAGATTCGGTGAGTGGCCTTGCGGTGGCCACTGCCGAAAAGAGTGCGGTGCAGGCGGAGCAGCATTTGGCGGAGGCGCAGTCCGCGGCCGCCCAGGCAAAGGCCACTGCCGACGTACAACAGCAGCGAGCCCGACGGCTAGCGAGCCTGGCGGAAACCATGGCCGCGGCGGCTCCCCGCGATCGCAGCGAGCGTGCGAAGTCCCTGCGGGCCAATGCCAAGTCGATTCGGAAGCAGGCCCAACGCATGGAAGTGTTGGCTCGCAAAGAGCGGCGTGCGGCGGTGAAGGCCGAGCAGCGCGTGGAGAAACTGCAAACGAAGCCCGCCGCGGCCCGCACGGCGGCGGATTGGCTGATAGAGCAAGCGGGTTGGGAAGGAAAGTCGAACGTACGGTTCGTAGTGCTGTCGCGTACGGCGGAGGAACTCGACGGACGCACGGCTTACGAGGAGGGTTACTGCCCGCGTGGCGACGCGGAGAACCGGATCAAGGAGCAGAAGTATTTGTTCGCGGGAAGTTTACCTTGCGAGGCTATGCGAGCCAACCAAATCCGTCTGTACCAATGTTCGTTCGCGTACGTGCTGTGCATGCTGCTTCGTCATTTTGGCTTGGCGGAAACGGAGTTGTCGCAAGCTCAATGCCCGACGATCCGCACGCGTCTGTTCAAGATTGGGGCCTTGATCCAGGTCACCACCCGCCGCGTATGGACCCATCTTTCGAGCAGTTA
>SKKK01000063.1 GCA_007121535.1 Planctomycetaceae bacterium
CCGAGCTAGCCACCCGCCGCTGGTTGGCTAACCAATCCCCCCAGCACCTCGTCTCCAGCGATCGGCCGCGAAAAACGTCCGCGCGAGCCCCCTCACCGCTTCGCATTTCGCCGGGCTTCCTTGACATTTAACTTTTTCGACAGAGAGACTTGCTACAAGGCCAAACGTGAACTCCAATGGAAACCTAACAAAAAGTTAAATGTCAAGACCTGACCCCTATGGCGACCGCAGCCAATGTGCTTGGAGAGTACAAGAAATGATCGGGCGCGTCGCCCCGTGCACGGCGTCGACTGCCATTTTTCCTTCCATACCCGTCTGCGACACACCGCGAAATCCCGCGAAATACCGCTTCCGATCGAATCGTCCTCGCTCGGGGCATCGAAGCCGGCACAACGGTTGCAATGCACCGAGTTGGCCGTCCAACCCAATCGTTTGCTGGTCGGCCAAGTGGTGAGAGCATGGCATGCGACCCGGTACACAGTGTTTGCGTGGCAACGGGCCCGCAGCGTATGCCGGAGCGCCCTGCTCAATTCGAAAGGGAGGATAAGACCATGTTGTACGAGCGATTCAAATTCGGGTGGAAGACGGCAGCGGTCTTGCTGCCGATGATGATGGGCGGGCTGGTGATCGGGGCCTCGCTGCCGGCGGATGCGGCGGTCCGCCACGATGGTGCGGCCGTCAAAGATGACATGCTTGTGCCGGAGGGCGGCCGACTCGATGCCTTCGACGACGAAGGACAGCCGGTGGGACCTTGCCCGCTGAAGCACACCGACGTCGATGTCCAGATCAGTGGCCACTTCTCGCGTGTCAACGTCGCCCAACGCTACCACAACCCCTACGACCAAAAGATCGAAGCGGTTTACACGTTCCCGTTGAGCCATCGGGGAGCTGTCGATCGGATGACGATGACCGTCGGTGATCGCGTGATCAAAGGCGAGGTCAAAGAGCGGCAGTTGGCCCGCAACATCTACGAAACGGCGCGGCAGCAGGGGCACGTCAGCAGCCTGCTGGAGCAGCAGCGACCCAATATCTTCACCCAATCGGTGGCGAATATCGAGCCCGGCGCCGAGGTGTTGATCGAGATCAGCTACGTCGAAGTATTGGAGTCGGTGGACGGGCGATACCAGTTCGATTTCCCGATGGTCGTGGCCCCGCGTTACACGCCCGGCACGCCGCTGTCGTCCGGCCATCGGTCGCGCGGACCGGGCCATCCGTTTGCGGGCGGCACCGGCCAGGTGCCCGACGCCAGCCGCGTTACCCCCATGCCTGGCAAGCCCGACCAACGTGCCGGCCACGACATCGCCATCACGGTCACGATCGATACGGGTGGCCCGGGCATCGTGGAACTGAAATCGGCCAGCCACGATATCGACTGGACGGTCGAGTCCTCGACGCGCGACGACGAACTGCCACATCGGGCAACCGTCTTCCTGAAATCCGGCCGCACCATTCCGAACCAGGACTTCCGTTTGGCGTGGCGATTGAATGCCCAAGAGATCGAAGAGGCGATTCTCACCCACACCGGCGTCTATGGCGATCTTGAGAGCGGTTTCTTTACCTTGATCCTTCAGTCGCCGGAGCGAGTCTCCGACGATCTGGCCCGTCCACGGGAGCTGATCTTTGTGCTGGACAACTCCGGGTCGATGCGGGGGCGAAACGCTCGCCTGGCGGACCGTTCCGCGTTGGACGCCGCCAAGGACGTGATTACACAAGCGATCGACACGATGCGGCCGAAGGACCGGTTCAACGTCATCAGCTTCAACCACACGCTTGACGTGCTGTGGTCGCAGCCGCATCCCAACACACCGGAAAACCGGACCCGGGCTCGGCAATACGTCGATCAACGCCAGGGTGGTGGCGGGACGGAGATGCGCAATGCCATGCTCAAGGCGCTGAACGTCGGACCACCGGGTGATCGACCGAACCGGGCCGATCGGTCGTTCGATTACGATGACAGGGTGGATCCGGACTTGTTCAGCGATCTGGACCATGATGATGCCTCGGACCAAGTCGAACCGCTGCGCATCGTGCTGTTCGTCACCGACGGGTTGGTCTCCAACGACGCGGCCATCATCGAGGCCATCCGGCAACAAGCCCACCAGACGCGGGTGTTCACGATCGGCATGAGCAGTGCGCCCAACCGTCATCTGCTGGATGAAATGGCCCGCACCGGCCGCGGCGCCGCTGATTACGTGCTGCCGCACGAAGACGTCGCCCCCATCGTGCAGCGCTTCGCCGAGCGCGTCGCGAGCCCAGTGTTGACCGATATCGAGCTGAGTTTTGACGGGGATATTCAGATCAGCGAGCTACTGCCGTCGCCGGCCCATCTGCCGGACCTTTTCGACGTACAGCCGCTGGTCATCCATGGCCGATACACCGGCGCAGGTCAAGGTGCGCTGACGATCCGCGGCCGGACGGGGGAAGGTCGCTACGAGCGGAAAATCGACTTGGAGTTCCCGGACGCCGAGCCGCAGCATGATATGATCGCCACCCTGTGGGCTCGTGAGAAGGTCGGCGAGTTGATGCGTGAGGGAGGTGCCGAGCGGATGAGCGATCAGGACAAGATCAACGCCATCGTCGCTTTGGGCGAAAACTTTCAGATCGTGACACACCATACCAGCTTTGTGGCCGTCGAACTTCAACGCGTGACGATCCATGGGCAGTCGATGTTGGTACCCGTGCCCATCGAGTTTCCCGAGGGCATGTCGTGGGAAGGCGTTTTCGGCGGTGACGCATCCGGCGATCCGGACGCCCGCCAAACGGCCAACGCCCAGTCGGGTCATTCGGCCGCCGAACGACCCGAAGCGAATCGGGGCGATCGGTCGCAGCCACCCGCACCCCGCAACCCTCGTGGCTTTGCAACGGGGCCGAGTTCCGGCGGCCATAATCTGGCGCCGAGTTCCGGTGGCGGAGCACCGAGCGGCGGCGGATCGCCGGGCGGTGGTGGCGCACCTGGCGGTGGTGGCGGATCGGTGGAATGGCTGTTCCTGGCCGCCGCCGGACTGCTGGGCGCCGGACGACTGCGGCGACAGCTTCGCCGAAACTCAGTTGACACCGGTCCGGACGCATCCGGCTCGGCGAACGCCGGCCGTCCAAACCGCGGAACGTAATGTGGCTCCTCGTAGGTGTCCCGCTTCATCAGCCGGGGACCGCCAACCCCGGCTATTGCGTACAGGGAGTACCGGGCGCACGCGCGTCCCGGTGGAAAGGGCCGAGTCGTGATCTGCCACCCAAGAATAGCACAGATGGCAAAGCCGGGGCACGGATGAGTCGCAAAGTGTCGAGGGAGTTGCAAAGCCTACGAGCCTGTTATCCGTGCCTCGGCATCGCTATCCGTGCTACTCGACACCCCTGGTCGACGAGGATTCGGGAGAAGACCTTCGCAGCGTGGCTGTTAGCCGCGGCCTAATAAGACAAACGACCACTGCCCACTGCCCACTGCCCACTGCCCACTGCCCAATGACCACTGACTAAGGACCCCCACTCATGCTTTTTCAAACGCTTTCGAGAATATGGCACTCTTGCCCGTGGACGCTGGGTCTTTGCGGGTTGATGTTGCTGTGCAATCTGGAACTGTTTGCAGGCGGCTCCGAGGCGGCGCAACCCGTGTTACGCTGGCTGGAATACGATCGGCCGGCGATTTCCGACGGCCAGGTTTGGCGGCTGTTGACGGGCAATCTGGTCCACTGGAGCCGAGAGCACTTCCTGCTGGACATCGGCGTGTTTCTGTTGGTGGGAATTCTGTACGAGCGGTCGCTCGGTCGGGCCTATCCGTGGATCCTGTTGCTGTCCGGGGCCGCCGTCGGTGTCTCGTTGTTCGCCTTGGTGCCCGAGATGACGCTGTACCGCGGGTTTTCAGGCGTGGACAGCGGCCAGTTCGCCGCCGTTTTATGTCTGGAAGTGCGACAGTCGCTGAGGGACGGCAATCGGTGGTGGTTCGTGGGACCGGCGGCGATCGTTTTCGTGGTCAAGCTGGCGAGCGAATCCCTGACAGGCCAACCGTTCTTCGGCACCGATCGCCTGGGCGACCTCGGCGACCCGCTCGCCCTGGCCCACGTGGCCGGCGTCGTCGGGGTGCTGGCCCTTTTTCCAGTTTGGCCTGACCGAACTGGATACGTTCGACCATTGTCAAGACAGACGAGCCTCCATCGCGGCCGCTGCCGCATGCATCAAGCCGCGGCCAGGCGGACCGAGCAGGCAGCGCAAGAGCGACCGGGGTCCATGATCCGGCGCCCGCCTGCCGCACGCAGCCGATCGGAAGGCTGGTTAACTACCGCGGTAGCCGAAAATTGATCTTCGTCTGAACGTCTTCGCAATGCTTCCGGAACGAGAATGAAAGCGACTTGGCGGACGCTAATTGGTGCAGAACGTGCTCAACGCTGAAGTTGCTTGAGGAACGCCAGGATGGCGACGCTCATGCCGGTGGAACGCTCGGCCAGCAGATTGACCGCCGGTTCGCCGACGGAGGCTCCTTCGCGGTCCAACGCCGGCGATTGAAGCTCTTCCTGTTGCCGCAATTCGGGCACTGTGTGGCCAGTACTCGGAAGCAACGCGGCCCTGCTTGCTTTTCGAGTGGAGTCTCCGCATTGGTGATCTTGTCGAACCGGGATGAATGGAAGTCCTGGCGCTCGGACGTGACCTAAACGCTGTTATTGCGGTATAATGTACAAGGTGGCATGGGCGTTGATTTGCCATGCCTGTTGATATTGCCTTACACGAGTGGTATCATGCCGCGCGTTCGAAGTAATTTTAAGAGTCTGAAATGTCGACAAATACGCTGACACGTAGAACGAAGGACCGTAAAGCCGTCTCGCCGCAGCGCGGGGTGGTCGCGGATCAATATATCGAAGCCCAGCTTAATCGCACTCGCCGCGATGTCAAAATGGTCGATCTGGCGGGGGCGGTGATGGTCCTGGCGGCGGCCGTGTTGGGAACCCTGCTGCTGTTGGCGGTCATCGATCACTGGATCGTGCCGCTGGGAGCGATGGCTCGCTGGGCCTTCTTGGCAGCCATCGTGGTCGCGTCCGGGTGGTATTTCATCCGGGCGATTATCCCGCTTCTGGTTGGTACCGTGAATCCGGTCTACGCGGCGCGCACGATCGAGCAGAGCGAGCCTGGCCTGAAGAACAGCCTGGTGAATTATTTGATGTTTCGCGATGATCGAGCGGGTTTGCGAACAGGCATTTACGAGGCATTGAAACACCAGGCCGCCACCGACTTGACGCATGTACCCGTCGATGCGGCGGTCGATCACACTCGGCTGCTCCGCGTAGGTTACGGGTTGGCAGCGATTTTGGCGCTGTTTGCTGCCTACACGATCGCGTCGCCGAAGAGTCCCTTCCAGACGGCTCAGCGCGTGATTTTGCCGTGGGCGGAAATCGCCCCGCCGACTCGGGTTCGCATCGAAGATGTCCAACCCGGCGATCAACAGGTTTTCTACGGCGACCAAGTGCAGATCACGGCGAACTGTTTCGATTTGCGACCGGACGAGCCCGTGACTTTATTCTACTCGTCGGAAGACGGTCGGATCAGCAACCGGTCCATCCCCCTGCATCATTCCGGCACCGGCTTGCGATACGAGGCGATGTTGCCGCCGGAGGACGAAGGGATCGCCCAGGATTTGATCTATCGCATCCAGGCGGGGGATGCGGTAACCCCATCGTACCGGCTGACCGTCGAGCCAGCGCCAACTCTTCTGATCGAGCAGATCGAATACGAGTATCCCGGTTACACAGGCCAATCCCGTCGGGTCGTCCCGCGAGGTGGTGACGTGCGCGGCGTCGAGGGTACTCAAGTCACCATCCGCGCCCAGGCCAATCACCCGATCCGCTGGGCGACCATCGTGCTGAATCCGCGCGTGAATTCCCGCAGTGGTTCCCACGAAGGTGATGCGTCTAGCGTTGGCAACGGCGGAACCGAGATGGTGTCGATGCAATTCGACGACCGGCAGGCCTGGGGAACGTTCCTGCTGGAAATGCATCCCGACAACGGGCGCCCGAAACATACGTCGTACTTGTTGAGATTCGAGACCGCCAGCGGCCAAGTCAGCGATCGAGCGCCGGAGTATCGCATCGAAGTGATGCGGGATCTGACGCCGGAGATCGAGATCCTGACACCCACCGCACAACGGATCGAAGTGCCGGTGGATCGCCGCCAAGAAATCGAGGTCCGCGCCATCGATCCCGATTTCGGCTTGACGAACATCGGACTCCAGGCGATGGCCGGCAACGAACAACTGCTGTCGGAAACCTTGTTCGCCGATTCGCAGGGACGCACCGGTCAGGTCGTCAGGACTTACCAGTTGGAACCGTGGATGCTGGGGTTGCGTCCGGGCGATTCGTTCAACTTCTGGGCCACCGCAGAAGATAATCGCGTCGGGGTACGTTCGGGCGAACCGGAACCCAATCAGGCGCGCACTTCCACTTATCACGTCACCATTCTGCCTCCGGAAGACCCTGCGACGGGACCGCAGCCGACGCTGGCCGATCCGGAACAGGCCCCCGACGATGCTGACGAAGGCGCGGAACCGGCTCGGCCCGACCCGGCGGACGCCAGCGACGATTCGCCGGCGGCGGCCCCATCGGACCAGTTGCAGGAGGATTCGGAAGATGCCGCAGATGCCGCCGACCAGGCGGACGGTGGCGGTGCGAGCGGTGACGAAGATGGCGACGCCTCGGCATCGGGCGCTTCCAGCGGCGCCGCAGATGGTGCGTCGGCAGCCTCAGATTCGGAATCCGGTCCTGGTGGCGAAGACATGGGTTCTCGCACCGCGGATGGTTCCTCGTCCGGCTCGGACAACGGCGATCGCCAAACCTCGCCCGGCGCTCCATCGTCCGATGGCCGCGAGGGATCGTCGTCGCGTGCAGGCGACTCGCCGGGCGATGCCCCGGCGGATCAGGACGGATTGGACGACGAACCTCTGCATGACGGCGAGGTGATCGAGCGGACGTTCGAGCATCTTCAAGCTCGGAAATCGGACGACGAGACCAAGCCGAGTTCGGATTCGCCAGCCGGTGAATCGGCCGACTCGCAGCCGTCAGCAGCGGCCGACGCGGGGCCATCCGACGATGCTTCCGTCGATGAAACGGCGGCTGCTGACCAGCAAGGCTCCGATCCTTCCCGCGCATCGCCCGACGAAACGGCGGAAGACGCGCCGGGAGACTCCGTCGATGATCGAGGCCAACCGGCAGGCGCCGAGCATACCGACTCGGGATCGGACCAGTCGCCGGGCGATGGCAGTGACGATTCTCAGACCGGCTTGGGCGACGATGGGGAATCCGGCGCCGGGCTGGACAACCAGGACCCTGCGGGCGCCCCGGCTGCGATGGGTGAAAATGTCGATCGACCGAAAGATGGCGATGCGGACCGCGATGCTCAGCCAACGACGGAGGAGACTCCATCGCCCAGCCTGAGCGAACATCAATCGGACTCGGAAGGAGAAGGTCAGGGCGACCAGAGCGGCGGCGGCGAGCAGGGAGGCGGACAGGGCAGCCAGCAGGAGGGCCGTGACAGCAGCGGCAGCCAGAGCCCGGCGGATCAGGGCAGTGATGCGGCCGATGGCTCGGGCACGGGCGATGCCGCGCCGCAGCCCGGTGACCAGCAAACGGCCGACGCTCCCACGGAGAGTCCCGGATCGGAGCCGGGCGACGGCAGCAGCACTCAGCCCAGCGATGGCGAAGCAGGCCCCGGAGCCTCGCCCGACGATGCTGCCGATCCTTCCTCGGAAGAACGTCCGGCGGGGCAGCCGAGCCCCGGCGAGTCCGAGCAGCCGGGGCCGGGTCAGCCGATGGGCGGCGGTCGCCCCGGCGAAATGGACTCGCCGCACGCGGGAACTCCCGGAGAAGAAACGGTCGTCGACGAGCCGAGCTTGCAATTTGCTGAGCAAGCGACCGATCTGGTCCTGGAATACCTGCGCGATCAACAGCAAAGTCCGGATCCGGAGCTTTTGGAACGATTGCGGTGGAACGAGGACGATCTGAACCGTTTTCTGAATCGCTGGCAGGATTTGCAGCGTCAAGCGGCGGACGACCAACACGGCCAGCGGGAGTGGCACGATGCATTACGCAGCCTCGGTTTGCGACCGGACCAGCAGGGAAGTCGCCGAATAACCGCACCGGCCGATGCGGTGGAGGGCCTGCAAGATACCGGGATTCAAAGCCGTCCCCCCAGCAGGTACCTGGAACAATTCAACGCATTCAAGAAGGGAACCGCCCGCGGCGATGAATGAAAACGAGACGCCCCGTTACCTGGCACCATTCCATCCCAAGAACCTGCCCCACTTTTTTACCGATGTGTTGGTCATCGGCGCCGGCTTGGCCGGTTTGCGAGCCGCGATCGCCGTCGATCCGAAGCTGTCCGTCTTGGTCGTCACGAAAGACGTGCTGAACGAATCGAACAGCATTTACGCCCAGGGGGGGATCGCCGGTGTCGTCGACCCCGAGGATTCGTTCGACAACCATATCCACGACACGTTGAAGGCCGGCGGCGACCTGTGCGACCCGCAGGTCGTGGAAATGGTCGTTCGCGAGGGCCCGTTGCGAATCCGGGAATTGATCCAGTGGGGAACGCAATTTGATAGCGAGGGCGGGAATCTTGTTTTGGGACGCGAGGGCGGGCACAGCCACCATCGCATCGTGCACGCGTTGGGCGACGCCACCGGCCAGGAAGTCATGCGCTCTGTCTTCGCCTGGGCTCGGAAACTGCGGCACGTGCGTCTGTGGGAACACACGTTCACGCTGGACCTGCTGACCAGCGAAGGTGCCTGCCGCGGCGCCATGATCGTGCATAAGAAGTACGGGCCCATGCTCGTCTGGGCAAAGCAAACGATTCTTTGCACGGGCGGTGCCGGTCAACTCTACAGGGAATCGACGAATCCGGCGGTGGCGACCGGCGACGGCATCGCCTTGGCTTACCGGGCGGGCGTCGAAGTGCGAGATATGGAATTCATGCAGTTCCATCCCACCGTCTTGTACATCGCGGGCAGCAGCCGCAGCCTGATTTCCGAGGCGGTTCGCGGCGAGGGCGCTTATCTGGTCGATCGGCATGGGTACCGTTTCATGTTCGATTACGACGAGCGCGGCGAATTGGCGCCGCGCGACGTCGTATCGCAAGCGACCGTTAGCCAGATGGACAAGACGCGTTTCTCGAACGTCTATTTGGATCTGAGCCACCTGGACCCGGCCTTTGTCAAAACGCGTTTTCCCGGGATCGCCGTCGCCTGCGCCAAGTTCGGCATCGACATCACTTGCGACCGCATCCCCGTTCGTCCCGGCGCCCACTACATGATCGGCGGCGTGACGGTCGATACCGAGGGCCGCACTTCGCTGTCCGGGTTATGGGCGGCCGGGGAAGTCACCTCCAGCGGTTTGCACGGCGCCAACCGCCTGGCTTCCAACAGTCTCTTGGAGAACCTGGTATACGGCGCCCATGCCGGATTGGGAGCCTCCTCGGCCGCCATGGAATTGGACGACAACTATCGAGCCCTACCGTTGGCGAATTTTCCCGTGGCGAAGCGGGATGAATACCTGGATCGCGCCGACATCCGCAACGCCTTGAAGAGCCTGATGTGGCGCTTCGTGGGAGTGCGGCGGACCGAACAGGAGCTGTTGGAGTCCCTACGTTCGGTCGAGCAATGGCAGCGCTACGTCTTGTTCCGGCAATTCGAGGAAGCCGATGGCTGGGAACTGCAAAACATGCTGACCATCGCTCGGGTGATCGTTCGCTCCGCTCTGCGTCGCCAGGAATCACGGGGCGTCCATTATCGCACGGATTTTCCCAAGTCCGAGCAAGCGTGGCTGAAGAGACTGACTTTTCGACTTGATCGAGCCGACTAGCCGCCGTTGCTAAAACGACGGTAAGAATGGAGGCTAGTGCGTTGTCTAGGCGAAAAATGTGGATTGTGAGCGGCACGGCGCTAGCCGCCGGTTCTGGACCCCGCCGGCGGCTAGCGCCGTGCCGCTCACTCATCGCGCCCCAAGATTTGGCCTGGACAACGCACTATCGCCTCGCCGCTCACCCGAAAACATGACAGTTGATTTCTTTGCCGATCCTTAGCGACGCGTGATCAATCAGTTGTTCTCGGTCGATTCGTCGTGAGTTCGGCGGCCCAAATGCCGCTGCAGGTAATGGGCCCGTTCGATATTTCTGTCGGCTGTGCTGAGTGACGTGCCGCGGATCTTTTGCAGATGAGCGGGTTGCGTGTGGATGAACAGCTTGTTGACGGTCGGGATCTCGACGTCGCGGATCAGACCCAAGTTGACCCCCATGCGGACGCTGGACAGCAGCGCCATCGTCTCTTCGCTGCTGATCGTCTGGGCGGTGCACAGCAAGCCGTAAGCGCGGCTGACGCGGTCGTGCAATTCCTTCAAGCCGTTTTCGACCAGGAAATTGCGGGCTTTGCGCTCATACTCGATCAGCGTCTGTGCGACCTCGGACACCTGCGCGATCAATTCCTCTTCGCTCTTGCCCAGCGTGATCTGGTTGCTGATCTGGTAGAAGTCGCCCATCGCCTGCGAGCCTTCGCCGTACAGGCCGCGAACGGCCAGGCTGATGCGTTGCAGGCTGCGGAATACGCGTTCCAAGTGCCGGGTCAAAACCAGAGCGGGCATGTGCAGCATCACGCTCACTCGCATCCCCGTTCCCACATTCGTCGGGCACGCGGTCAGGTAGCCCAACCGTTCGTGAAATGCATACGTGACGTGTCGTTCGATCAGGTCGTCAATCTGGTTGATCCGCTGCCAGGCGCCCATCAAATCCAGTCCGCTGTTCATCACCTGGATCCGCAGATGATCCTCCTCATTGACCATCACGCTGAACTGCTCGTTCGCGTCGACCAGCACGCCTCGCGAGCCGTCGGCATCGGCCAATTCACGGCTGATCAACTGGCGTTCGACCAGGAATTGCCGATCGACTTCGTCCAACCCGTTCACATCGATGAACGACACGGAATCCCACTGCTCGATCCGCCCCAACCTTTCCCGTAACGTGCGTTCGATCGACGCTCGGTCCAACCCCGTGCACTTGCGCATGAAAGTGAAATCGGCCAGATTGCGAGCCAATCGGATTCGGCTGCTGACAACGATGTCGGAATCGGGACCCGACCCGCGCAACCATTCGCCGCATTGTCCAGCGAGTTCTTCCAACTTGATCACGCCTCGTCCTCCAATTCACGGATTTCGTCTCGCAACTGCGAAGCTCGCTCGTAATCTTCCTTCTGCACGGCTCGTTGCATTTCCTTTCGCAAGCGGATCAATTGTGTCTGCTGGTCGAGGCCTTTCGCGTAACGCCGCGGCCTCTTGCCCGTGTGCGTTTTTTCGCCGTGAATGTTCTCGATCAAGGGCATCAACTGAGGTTCGAAGCAAACGTAGTCGTGCGGACAGCCCAGGCGTCCGTGAGAACGAAATTCGAAGAAAGAGATTCCACACATCGGGCACGTTTTCTTATCCAGCTTGGCCAGTTCGTCCGCCGTTTGGCCGATCTTGAGATGCTGGGCCAGGGCGCTGGCCAGCGAAGATTGGATGTCCGCTTCACTGGGTTTGCTTAGATAATCCCGGGCACAACTCTCGCACAGATGCCGCTCCTCCCAATGCTCCTGCTCGCCAACCCGCTCGGTGATGTGGAACGTGGCCTGTTTGTCACAATGGTCGCACTTCATGATCTGTTGCCAGTCCTTGTAGAAGCCAGGGTTCAACCAGACTGGAATTCTACCAGTCGTTGATGCGGTGTCAAGGTAATCGGAATCGGGAGGTGCTTATTGCAACCTCAGCGGCGAATACCAGACAGCCGGCGAGGCGATCTGATCGCGCCGGCCGCTACGAGATGGGATGGGCAGCACGTGCAGCAGGCGATATGCCTCGGCCGTCGCCGGGACCTGGTGACCGCCGGGTGTCGCCAGCGTCTGAACCAAAGCGGTCACTTCGATTATCCCGTCAGGCTGATCGGTCAGCAGCGGACCGTATTGATCCATCATGACCACCCCGTCGCTGGGATGATCGCAGTGGCCCACGATCTGCAAACCCTCCGGGGTGATCTCGAAGCCGAATCGCAACGCGCGGTACCGCCACAGCATGTCCGCCTGCAAATCGTGCACTCGCGAGTCGGCAACCAATCCAAGCGAATGGTCCGCTTGAGCCAGCAGGGACCGGCTGACCACCCCGCCGGGGCTGAAAATGTCGCCTGCGGCATCCGTCAATTTTCCGTCGTGAAATCGGGCTCGGCGCAACAACACCTGGGCTTCGCCCGTCAGCCGATGATCGTAGCGTTGGCTGACCAATTGATCTAGATCGACGGAACGGAAACGACCTGCCAGCTCTCCCTGCCATCCTTTGGGGTGTTGAGCGATTTGAAGACTGCCCTGAAAGGTGGCATCCGACCCCAGCCACTGCAACGCGGTCAGGTGGTCGGCCAGCAGCGTACAGGGCAACGGCGTGCCGCGAGTATCCAGTTCCCAGCGAGTGACGGGAGCCGCCGAGGCTCGCTGGCGCGTCACGCGGACTCGAGCCGGTTCGACCATCTGCAATGCGACATCTCGGAATTCGAAACTCACCTGCGGCCCCTCGGCTGTCCCTTCGATACGACTGCGCACATCGGTAAGCGTGGTAGAACGCCCCCGGTCGTCCCGATGGATCGTCAGTTCGCCCACGTGGACCGAGACGATCGACCCCCCCGCCCATTGACTGCGGAGAATTCGTTCGTGAAACGCCGACCACAAGCGATCGATCTGATCCCCTTGAACCTCTGGTTGAGCAGCGATGATCACGCGCTGGCCCCGATGCTGGCCGATTTCGATCTGTCGGATCGTGGCAATTGCGGCACCCGTTTCGGGGTCCGAGACATCGATGCCGTCCAAGAGCGTCACGCCACGACGAGGTTCGCTGACCGCCTGCAGCGACACGCTCAGACCCCATTGGGTGGACAGTTCGCTCTGCCATCGGGCCAAACGAACGCGCTGATAGATCGAGGATCGTGTGACCCCGACCCATACGACCACTCCGGCAGTGGGCAACAGACACACCAGCAGGAAAGCGATCCGGCAAAGCTGCCGGCGAGTGCTCTCGTGCATGGCGAACCTCCCTGTTCTGCGCATGTCTCGCCCCCCGATGACCGGTCCGTCTAACGTTCGCGCGCCATCTGAAAAAACACTTCCCAACGAGCCTGCATCTCGCGCAGGCTGTCGCCGCCGAACTTGTCAATCAGCGCCGTTGCGATCTCGAACGCAACGACGTTCTCCACGATCACACTGGCCGCCGACACAGCACACACATCGCTGCGTTCATAAGCGGCCGCCTCGGACTGCTTCGTGTTCAGATTGATCGAATCCAAGGGCTTGGCCAGCGTACTGATCGGTTTTTTCGCCGCGCGGACGATCAGCGGCTGTCCGTTGGTCATCCCCGCCTCTAACCCCCCAGCATGGTTCGTCGGCCGCAGGTAACCCAACGACGGCAGTTCCTTCTTCGAAGCATCGTATTGAATCGGATCGTGAACTTGAGAACCGGGCCGCCGCGCGGCCTCGAACCCTAAACCGATTTCGACCCCCTTGATCGCTTGCACGGCCATGACCGCCTGGGCGATTCGTCCATCCAGCTTGCGATCCCATTGAGCGTGCGTTCCCAGACCGAAGGGTAGCCCCTCGACCCGCACTTCGATGACCCCGCCCAGTGTATCGCCCTGTTTTCGAGTCTGGTCGATCAAGTCCTTGATCTGCTCGTCACGCGAAGGATCCAGCGAATACACAATACTCTGCTCGCGTAACCGCAGATGATCCTCCAACGAACCTGGACGTGGCGGGATCGAGACGCCGCCCAGTTCCACCACATAGCCGATCGCTTGTATCCCGAAAGCGGCAAGTAACTGGCGAACCAACGCACCGGCGGCAACTCGCATGGTCGTTTCTCGAGCACTGGCTCGTTCAAGCACCGCCCGAATCGGTCCCAGAAATTTGATCGCGCCGCTTAGATCTCCGTGACCAGGACGAGGACGATCCAGATCCTCCATCCTTTCCAACTTGAAATCGCGGTTGACCACCTGCAGAGCGATTGGACTGCCCAGCGTTGTATGCCGCCAGACGCCCGAGAGGATTTCGACGCGGTCCGTCTCGATACGCTGTCGACCGCCGCGACCGTAACCGCCCTGGCGCCGGCGCAGTTGTTCGTCGATCACGGTCAAGTCGATTTCCACCCCAGCGGGGAACCCGTCGATGATCGCCACCATCGCCTTGCCATGCGATTCTCCCGCCGTCCAATACCGCAGCATCCGCCGTCGCTTTCCTTGTTCTGAACAGACTGTTAGGTAAACTGTCCGATTCTACCCAAACGACAAGCCCGATGATAGGGCGTTTTTTGGTTCTTTCAAGGGATAAGCACCCGGCCGGGGACGTTTTCGTTGAATCGTCGGAAGGGGGCCGGAATTGTTTTCGGCTAAGCACGTTTGCACATCGTTGATCGCCAGCACCAAATCCTCGCCGCTAGCGGGCTAGTGCGTTGTCCAGGCGAAAAATGCGGATTGTGAGCGGCACGGCGCTAGCCGCCGGTTCTCGACGCCACCGGCGGCTAGCGCCGTTGCGCTCACTCATCGCGACCCAAAAATTTCGCCTGGACAACGCACTAGTATCTTAGGCTTCCGGGCCACTACGGTTGGGGAATTGGCATTTCCGGGGGGACTAACGGCAGGTCATCTCGCCAGAAGCCCAGCGGCATGAACGGCCGTCGCTGGCGATCTTTTTCGGGATGCAAGGCGGTCGAATCCGCCTGGTAGGCATGTGTGTCGATCAGTTGAACCAACGGCTCTGGAAGTGGTGATTCGATCGTTTCCCCGGGGACGAGAGGCAACGCTTTATCGGCCTTCAGGATCGTTGGTTGCTCCACTGCCGGGAAGTTGTTGTTGGACCATCGCGACGGTTCCCAATGAGCTTCGGTGCCCAGAATCGCGGCGGCTGGCGGGCGTTCGAACCCTCGATAGGTTCGACCCAGCAACGCCAACATCAAGAGCGTGAGTCCTACGAAACCGATGAATCGAATCTTATTTTCGTTAGGCACTGATACTGGATCCTCCCGCTCGATTATCGACCAAAATCGATCGAATCCCCAATCTTTTTCCAGTCAAAGCCGAGATCTGATTGACTCAAGCCTGCCGACACCCATGATGGACGGACATTTGGTGGCATTTAGGAACCGCGATCATAACCCGCAGAGGCTGTGAAAAAGTGGAACTGGCTCCGATTGCGAACCGAGAAAACATTGGAAAACTGGGCGTCGCGAAGCTTTTTGTCCCCCAGTTTCAGCCCCCCCTTCGAACAATCCCGCCTGAATCGCCACATTTCGCAAGCTGCCCGCTTGTCGTTGTCGAAAAATTGGTTAGATTGGAGAAATGCCGTGCGGGCGTAGCTCAGTTGGCAGAGCGCTAGCTTCCCAAGCTGGATGTCGAGGGTTCGAGTCCCTTCGCCCGCTCTTTTGGGGGTATTTGAAGTATACCACTTGGAGGTACTTGACTTCTTGGGTCCCTAAATTTGGATATCTCTATTTAGCCTTTAGGACGTATTGACAATAAGACGCAACTCGCTAATATTCATCAAATACTTTTGGGGTTCATAAGTTCAGTTGTTCAGCATAACTGCGTGTTTTGACGAACAAAATTCTACATGTTTTTCACCTTGGGCGTTCGTTCGTTTCATTATGTCGATAATACTCAAATGTGACTCAAAATCGGTCGAAGCCTTCCTTAATATGGTCGATCTGGGGTATGGTGATCGCGTCCGTCAGTTTTGCGAGGACGAGATAAGCAATCTGTCGACTGATTCATTTAATCCGAAGGAAGTGCTTTCCAAGGGACGGGATCAGCGTGACCGTCAACTTAGTGATGAGTTGATGGGGAAATTAGTGCCTAGCCAAGAAGCGACCTTTTGCTCCAAGGGAGTCGATTTGAAGTAACGAGGCATCCTCAGGGAAAGCGTTCCGAGGCATTCACTTCCCTTAAGAGGTTCATCATCGTGATGTACGAATCCTTCACGAATTCAATGCTCTTCGTTGCCTCCAATTCTAAAGAAACATGGTAGCTGCACGCGAGTTCTGTCGTTTCGGGGCTTCCTTTTCCTTCGTAGACGGACCGCAATAAATGTAGCCACGGCATTAATTCCACATCCCCGTTCCCATCCGGCGTCTTGTCATGATCGATCAAGGGTGCATCGCCAAAATGTGCGCATCTGTGATGCGCGCTAAGGTGGGCATGGATGATGCGTTGTTTCACATCCGGATGATCGTTGACTCGCTGTGCGGTGATCTTCGCAACTCGCCAGTGCCCGATGTCCATGTTGAATCCGACCCGATCGTCTAAAGCTGCTCGTCCTTTCAGTTTTCTGATGAACATTTCCAACGAGTCCCAGTTGTTCAGCAAGAAGCATGGCCCGGGTTCAAGTTCCATTGCAAGCACAACTTCGTCACTGCCTTCAGGCGCGGAATGGAGTGCTAGACCCAGATTATCGAAAAGCCGATCAGTTATCACTTCTCGACTGTGTTGCCTGACGAAGTACTTGCGTCCTCTTTCTTCTACATCGTCTCGAAAAAGGATTCCTTGCATAACGGATCCAGTAACGAGTTCAACGATTCGCGTAGGATGCCCAGATGCTCTAAGCTTCGCGGCAAAATAGAGCAGCCTCTTGATCGCTTCGATTGCTGGGTTGGCATGTCGATTTGAATAATGTCGAGTAATTTCGGGAAGAAAAGACGCCAACGCCACGATGGGTCTCTCGGCAGCAGGAAAACGGATGCTAAGCCTCTCCAGAATCTGGTCTGCTTCTCCGTCCGATATTCTTGCAAGGAACTCAGCAGCGTTCACAGGCGGCGCCCAAGCCCATTCGACTGCTCTGGGGCACCAGAACTTGTACCAGCGACCGAACTCCTGAGCCCACTCCTTCATTTCCGTTTCCATGAACAGATATAACTCTGTGGGAACCTTGACACATGCCATCTGTGCATCGGCATTAAGGGATGCCTTATAGCTGGATGGAGAGTAAGCTGATAGGTGCTCGTCTTGTTGAGCCGAAACGCCAACGAGACAATAAGAGGAAAGTATTGATGGTTGAAGAGTGCCTGTCTTGGCCAGACTCTGAGTATGCACAACCGAGAATTCCGATTCTGGCAATTCTTCTCTCTTACAAACCTTGATTGGAAGATGCTGTGGCAATATCGGATTTGAAAGGGTACCATCAACGTCAATGTGAAAGGTCGCCGTCAGCAGGTCGCGAAAGACTGCCCCACGATCAGGCATTTCGCATTCTGCATCCCATAATCGAAGTAGCCCTTTGTGCTGCCCTTTGGCATTGGGCCTGATAAACTGAACCCAGTACCAACCCTGCGGAATAGATCTTGAATCCAAAAGAGTCGAAAACGCTTCCCGTATCAGTACTGCGACGTAAGAACAGGCATTCGAGAAATCCCGCTCTGGATGAACCAGCACGAACTCACCCACAATTTCCGAAAGTTGGTTCGTTGTCAGTGATTCACAGAACAAGGACGAAGAGTCTTCATGCAATGCTTGCAGAGCAAGATGCAACAAGCCACAGTCTGACAATTCGTTGGAGAATTCACCCGTCACAAATCGCAGTAAGGGCACGTTGACATCTCTGTGAGTCGGAGAGATAAAGCTGAATAGATCGAGAGGAAACGGCGTATCCACCCAGTGATGTTCCCCATGATAGGGGCGAACCCGGAACAAATCATCAATGCTGGCCTTCAAGAAAGGATAGGTGGCCGGATCATTGATGAGGAAATTCTCATGGTCTTTCGTCGAATATCCTGTTAATACGACAGCATGATTTTCTCGTAGTCGTGGCGTATCTGTCCGTAGCTTTCGGCTCTGCCGAAATCGCAACCCATTTTTCGCGTAGATCGATTGACTAGTAAGACCAGGTGTGTCCCCGCGCATTCGCCCCAAATCCACAGGAACTAGCAAGGGCACGCCCGAGCGGAGGTAGCAATGCATGGCGAAGGCCGTTCGCTCACTCTCCTCATCAACTTGTTGGTGGCTCTGCAGGCCAATCAACTCATGCGAAAGAAGCTGCTTAATCTTTTTGACATTCATACCGGAAAGCTCCAGCTCCGAGGGAGCTCTTCCAGTTGTCGCCAAGGCAGTAATCTCTGCAATGCCGGGCACAGACTCAACGTGTTCTTCTTGAATAGCAATCAGCATAAAACAAGCCGCCTGAGCACATAATCCGCCACCCAAAGGCGTATGTTGAAGGAACGGCGTCCCTTCGACTCTTCTACCCTCTCCGTAGGCTCGACCAAACTCGGCAGACAATGCCCGGTAGCCATCGTTTTCGATCCAATGCGGAAGCGGGAACACGGAATCGGCTATACATTGTCCCGAATCGACAACCTCCTTTCTCAAATGATGCGTCGCCGGCTTGGACAATCTTCGAACGTCTTCATCTTTTTGAACCTCTTGAAACGCGTGATTTGCGGTAACAGCATTCGCTGCAAAGGGAACCAAACGCCGAACATTGACGATACTGTTCTGATGAAAATACGTTCTCAATGCAAAACGCGGTGACGACATACCAAACAGTTCGGCCTCACTTCGTGCAATTAGCGAAGGCGCGTAGCGAAAGGTTAGGGCAGAGTGTTGGTGATACAGCCAAGCCTGAAGTTTCTTTAAGGCCTTGTAACCTCGTCGTCCGATTGCTTTTGCCGCTTGTTCCTCAGGTACTCGATGTGAATTCATGGTTCGGATCTCTCACAGGACAACGCAATTGAGTTGAGTCCAGCAAAGTATATGAATGTCTCGTCCAAGTCAAAGCTTGTGCATTATTTGGTCGTTTTTTCGTCGCCTTCTTATAGCGTATCATCTGTGAAAAGTCGATCTCAAACTGTGTTTGCTTGGACCATCCAGGATGTCAAATGTCTTTTGAACACGTTCGTGGGCTTTCCTCTGCTGCTGCCTGAGTCCGGCCGTACCTACGCCGCTGCATACACACTCCGTCCTGCCCCGAAATACGACTCGTAGACGTACTGGTACGCCACTTCGCACTTTCGCTCGTACTGCTCGTCCGAGTAAGCTTCCGGCAGGGCGTCCAACACCTCTTCGATGCACAGGCGGACGGCGGCTTGTGTGCGTTGGCGTTTGCGCCAGTCTAAGACGAGCAGTTCGGACTTTAGCTTCTGCAGCAAATCCCGTGCGATTTTCTTCACTTCGATCTCCTGCTTCCGGGTCAAGCGGATCTGCGGCTTGGTCAGCAAGTCGAACATCGCGAGTTCTTCGTCCGTCAGTTCCTCCCGGACCGCTCGCTGTTCTTCGTGGTTCAATTCCTGCGTGAAATCGACCAGCTTTTGGAAGAACGCCTCGACGTTCACGCTGCCTGCGTTGTACTCGTCGATCATCTGCTGGAACTTTTCCAGGTAATCGATCCGAGATCGGTTCAACCGGACCATCTCGGCCAACTTGCCGGCCACCGCACCGCGCAGCTTCTCCGCCTCGGTCCGCTTCCGTCCGCTTTGAAAACGCTTTTGCAAGGCTTCGAAATCGATGCGAGTCAAGTCGATCCGCCGCTCGGCCCGGTCCGCATCGATGACGTAGCCGTCGGGGCCCGGCGCGCCGATCGAATCGTCCAGCAGCTTTTCGACCTTCTTGACCGCGCCCGAGATATCGACTTCGGGCGGTTTCAACGCGTCGGCACGGGCGATCGCTCCGATCGCCGCACATACGGGGGCGAACTCACCGGCCTGCTGGTCCGGTAGGATCGCTTTGAACAATCGCCCGACCAGATTGGCCAGATTCCGGAAGCGTTTCTTCGATTCGTCGTTTACCAGGATCTTTTCCACGGCGTCGTTCAGCAGTGCCACTCGCCCAAAGCCTTCCGCGTTGGGGATCGCCGTCACGTCGAAGCCCTTCTGTTCACAGAACGCCACCGTTTCCGCGATCGCTTGCCGCAACCGCTCGACTAATTCGGCCTTCGGATTGGCCGGATGCTTTCCGTCGTCGACTTCTTCCGGTCCGCCCCCGATCGTCGGATCGCCGTAGATGGCCAGCGCCTTGTTCAGATTGCGGAACACGCCCACGTAATCCACAATCGTCCCGCACTCCTTGTCCGGAAACACCCGATTCGCCCGCGCGATGGTCTGCATCAGCGTGTGGTTTCGCATCGGCTTGTCCATGTAGATCGTCGAGCAACTCGGGACGTCGAACCCGGTCATCCACATGGCGCACACGAACACCAACCGCAACGGATCGTCCTCGTTCTTGAAGCGGGTGTCCAAGTCCTCGTCCAGCAACCGCTTCCGATGCGGCCGGATATCCACGCCTTTGTCCGCCAGGTCACGGATCTCGTTCTGCGATTGGGAAACCACCACGGCCATGTCGGTGGCTTCCATGAATGCGATCTCCTGGCGCAACACGTCGGCATCGTCGCCGCGCGCGGCGCGCAGATCGTCCCGCCGGCGCCGGATGCCCCGCGCCCACTGTTGCTGCACCCGATCGTACATCTTGACGGCCGTCGCCTTGTCGATGCAGACCATCATCGCCTTGCCCAGAAAGCCCCGGCCCATGAAATGCTCGACCAGATCCGCCGCCACCGCGTCCAACCGTTCGTCGCGCGTGATCAGGTGGTACTCCCGCGCAAATTCCCGCTCCAATCGCTTCTCGTAGGCTTCCAGCGTCTCCGGATCATCGATCTCGGCCAACGACTCGTCCAGGATCTCCTGCATCTGTTCGTTGAAGAACTCGTTGCTAAGCTGCAATTCCGGGATGCGGTTCTCGTAGTACAGCGGGACCGTCGCCCCGTCCTCGACCGACTGCCGGAAGTTGTAGATGCTGACGTAATCGCCGAACACCTCCTTGGTCAGTTCCTCGCCCACGATCAACGGGGTACCGGTCAACGCCACGAACGCCGCGTTGGGCAAGGCGTCGCGCATGTTCCGGGCCAACGTGTCGTACTGGCTGCGATGCGCCTCGTCCGGAATCACGATGATGTCCGAGCGTTCGGACAGCAGCGGGTACTTTTCGAACTTGTCCGTGCGGAACTTCTGGATCAACGAGAACACGTAGCGGTGATCTTCGCGCAGAAGCCGTTTCAGCCGCTCGCCGCTGGTCGCCTGGCATTCCTCTTCGGTCACCACGCCGCAAGCCGTGAAGTTCTTGTAAATCTGCTCGTCCAGTTCCTTGCGGTCCGTGATGATCAGGAACGTCCAGTTCCCCGGGATCGTCCGCAGCACCTTCTGGGTCATGAAGATCGTCGAGACCGATTTGCCGCTCCCCTGCGTATGCCAGAACACGCCCAGCCGCCCTTGGTTCTGCTCGATGTCATGCACGGCGGCGATGACGTTGTTCACACCCAGGTACTGGTGGTTCTTGCCGACCAGCTTGATCAGCCCGCCGCGCATGGCCATGAACAGCGTGTAATTTTCCACCAGATCCAGCAGCCGCGCCGGGTCGCACGTGCCGCGGATCATCGTTTCCAGCGAGACCACGCCCCGTTCGCCTTCGCTGTTGATCCGCTTCCACTCGGCAAAATGCTCCCAAGTGGCCGTGACGCTGCCCACCTTCGCTTCTTTGCCGTTGGACAGGATGATCAGGGCGTTGTACCAGAACAATTGCGGGATCGTGTCCTTGTAATCGGACAGGTTGTCGTCGAAGGCATCCTTGGCCGAGTGTTCGGGGGACTTCAATTCGATGAACACCAGGGGCAACCCGTTGACGAACCCGATCAGATCCGGGCGCCGCGTGTACATCTCGCCCGCAATCCAGAACTGCGAGCACAGCAGGAAATCGTTGTTCGCCGGGTTGCGCCAGTCGATCACTTGCACCGCTTCGACGATCTCTTGGTCGTCATCCCCGCGCAACACGACTCGGACGCCCTTCTTGAGCAGGTCGTAGATTTCCCGGTTCGCGGCGGCCGGCGTCATCACGCTGCGGTCCCGGATCAGTTCCTCGATGGCCAGTTCAATCGCATCGGCCGGCAGATCCGGGTTCAGCCGCACCAGCGCCGGCCGCAACCGGTCGACCAACACCACCTCGCCCTTCGACCGGCGACCCAGCGGACTGCGGCCGTGCAGAAACTCGTCGCAACACGCGGCCGTTTGCCAGCCCAGAGCCCCGAACAACTCGATCGACGGTTGTTCGACCAGCGCATTTTCGCCGTGATCCAGCAGCGATTTGTCAAGTTCCGTCGGCATCGTCAGCTCCCGTGTCGATAGGCAGATCGGATACGTCCAGTGTACCGGCAATCAGCCGGGGAAGGAGAAGGTCGCGGGTTTTTTGGAGGTTTCGGTTCCGAGAAACTAAGTTGTGGATGGAACTCACCGAGTCGCGGACGAATTCGTTGAACCGGTCCAGCAAGGGGTCGGGTGGCTCGAATACGGGATACTTCACCAGAACGTCCCAATTGGCCCTCGGCATCTTGGTCCCGTTCGACGTCTTCACCGAATACTCGACAAACTCATCACTCGAAACGCAGGCCAAAACCAGGGGGAAGTGTCTGGCGGTCTTGGGACGGATCACGATGGCATCTGTGGAACAAACACCATCGATCGGCGCAACAGACACTTTGTGGAAATACGGCCGTATCTTTCCGAACAGGATCTCGCCTCGGACGAATCTGTACTTGTTGCTACCGACGTTCTCGGCCAAATCCCATTCTGTCAGCGCTATCGAACGTCGCGGGAGGTGCTCCAATCCGACGTACGGAGTGCCGGGTGCAATCTCATTCGGCCGTACGCCCCGGCGTTCCTGAAGTGCAAGATCTCCAAGGGTGTGTGCCTCCCAACCCTCCGGTATTTTCCCCAGGGCCGAATCCACGAACTTGACGTTTTCGTGACCGGGGAAGCGGAACTCGACGAACCACTCCCGATAGATCCGCCGGGCCATCTCTTCCAAAATCTCGATCCGCCGCCGGTTGTTCTCGATCAAGTCGTCGTAGGCGGAAAGGATGCCGGCGATCTTGCGCTGAGCGTCTACGTGAGGAAGCGGAACAAGTAGACTGCTAAGGATTGCCTGATTGAGATTCGAGATGTTTGTTCCACCACCGAACGCAGAGAGGGTGTCCCGAATCAATCGAGTTCGGAAAACATATGCATAGAATCGGGGGATCACCCTATCAGACACGAGTCTCACGCGAATAGTAAACGCGGAGTGCGTAAGTCGATCAGAGATTGACGGGAGGTAGAGACTCCGACCAATCAACTGGCGGTTCCCGTTCGAACGTACGAACAGTATATCCTCCGGCTGAAGCAGGTCTTCGTTCTTCACGATCCCTTCTGGGTTTATTTCCTCCAGTTCTTCGCATCGGGGAAAAAGACGATCCTGAAAGTCACTCACGCCAACTACCTTGATGCCACGCCCAAAGTTCTTCTTCGTGTAGTTTATGCCGTTCCGAAACTCAGCGACATCGCCAAGTTTGATCAGCGGCCAGTGACCAGCCTGAGTCATCAGATAGCCTCCAGCATTCGCGCCACGTTCTCCGCAATCCGCTCTTCCAACTCCCGGCCTTCCCCGTTCAGCACCTCCAATTCCTCGTTCAGTTCTTCCAGCCGCTCGGTGAAATCGAAATCCTCGACGGCCCCTTTCGCCACTCCGACGTAGCGGCCGGGATTCAGGCTCCAACCTTGCTCCCGGATCTCGTCGATCGTGGCCCGTTTGCACAGACCCGGCACGTCCAGGTACTTGCCCTTGGCGAAATGCTCTTTCAGCATCGCGGCCGAATCGTGGCGGTTCTCGGGCGCGTTGCCCCGGTACAGCCGTACGATGTTGGCCAGGAACTCGATCTGCTGAGGCGTGAAATCGCGATGAGCCCGGTCGATCTGGCGGTAGATATGCCGAGCGTCCAGGAACAACACGTGGTCCCGGTTGCGATGTTTCGGGTCCGTCGCCTTGGCCCGGTCCAGGAACCACAGCGTGCAGGGCAGTGTCACCGTGTAGAAGAAGTTCGAGCCCACGGCAACCATCACGTCCACCGTGCGAGCCTCGATCATCTGCTGGCGGATGTTTTGTTCGGAGCCTCGGGCGTCCGACGCGCTGTTGGCCATCACGAACCCGGCCCGGCCGTGTTCGTTCAGCGCGCTGGCGAAGATCTGAATCCAGAGATAGTTCGCGTTGTCCACGGTCGGCAGCCCGTAGGGGAACCGGGGATCGTCGTTCAGCTTGCTCTTGTCCACCCGGTCCACGTTGAACGGCGGATTGGCCATCACGAAATCGAACTGGCCCGGTTGCCCGCGCTGAGTCACCGAGCGGTGCAGGTCCTCGTAGTACGTGTTGCCTTGCCGGATGTCGCCGCCCAGGTTGTGGACGGCCAGGTTCATCTTGTCCAGCCGTACCGTCTCGGCGACCCGCTCTTGACCGTACACCGAAAGTTCCGCGCTGGGGTTCTGCTGGTGTTCTTCGACGAAGCGAGCCGATTGGACGAACATGCCGCCCGATCCGGAGGCCGGGTCGTAGATCTTGCCGTGGAACGGTTCCAGGATCTCGACGATCAATTGGACGATGGCGGTCGGGGTGAAGAACTCGCCGCCCTTCTGGCCCTCGCTCATCGCGAACTTGCCCAGGAAGTACTCGTAGATCTTGCCGAACGCATCGCCGGGGATGTCGGCGGGGATCGAGTTCATGATCCGCAGCAACTCGATCAAATTCGCATCGGCCAGCCGCGTGTAGTTCTTGGGCAGCACGCCGCGCAGATCCGGGTTCTCGTCCTCGATGGCCTTCATCGCCTGGTTGATCGCCCGGCCCATGTTTTCGCCTTCGGGCAATTGAATCAAGGATCGGAACCTGGCCGCTTCGGGCAGATAGACGCATCGGGCCAGATAATCGGTCTTGCTGACCGTCTTTCGCCGCCGCCGACTGGATGCCGCTGCGGTTTCCAATTCCTGTTGGACGATGGCAAAGCGGTTATCGGCGAATTTCAGGAAGATCAGCCCCAGCACGGGCACCGAGTATTCCGAAGCCTTCAGCTTGGAATTCGCCCGAAGTTCGTCGGCCGCATCCCACAGCCGCCGCTCCAAATCCCCATGATTCGCTGGCATCCTGATCCTCGGGTGGTTCGTCAATTGGTGGTAACGCGGGTTCGGTCGGCTCGGAGAGCCAACCTACGCTGGATCGGCTCGGAGAGCCAACCTACGTTGGTTGTCAACGCCAGTCCCCTTGGGACAACAGGACCAGTATCAACAATAGGGGGGCCGAATGCAAGCCATTTTGCTTCGCGAAACAAGCAAGAACGTTCCAAAGAACCGCATTCCCAGCGTCATGCGCGCCGCCGCCCGAAGAACAGCACCCCGCCCAAACCGCCCACCAGCATGGCCCCCGATCCGATTCGGACCAACAGATTCCCCAAGAAGCGGGGAGAAGCTGGCCATTCGTCGGCCAATTCTACGATCTTCGACGGACGATCCGCCGCTGGCCGAAGTGAAACCGATGGTTTCTGGAGCCTCCGAATGCGATAAGCGACGAGTCCATGAAGCGACTGGCCTCCGATTAGTGAGCCTCCCGTCGCAACCGATCCGTCAACTCGATCCTCGATTCCTGCACGATCATTCGCTGCCACCCATTTTCGCCGAACATTCTTCGTACTCGATGCCCAGACCGCAGATCCGGACCATCTCCGGCGGTTGCATCACGCCTTGCCGCCCGGATTCCGCCCTGCATTGTGGAATTGCACGCGCCGAGTGTGTATTCTGGGGATTCTGGCGGGCGTCATGCGCCCACCGGATTCGACAATTTGATCGACGTGCGAGCGTCAAGACCTGCTTCCTCGAAAACGACCAACCTGGGCCGAATGGCCCTTGCAGCAGAAGCAGTGCTGGACGAGCGCCCCTGGTACGGGGCGCCGGCCATGCGCTGTTCTGCTGCGCCCTTTGGTCGGGGCTTGAGGAGCGGCTGTGGTTCGGCGCTCTTTTTTCTGCGCAGACGATTGCGGCAACCGCCAGAATCGAGACCGGAATGACTGCAGAAATGTACTGGCAACCAGACTTCGCCCGGTACCGAGTGGCGTTGGTCGAGTATGAACATCAGCACGTCTATAGTTGCCGCTCGATTCACGTCGCCTCCACGCCACTCGAATTGCTCAAGGAGGTCGCGCCGCTGCTGCTCGGTTACGCCGAGACAGTCGTATCGACGTTCTGGGAGCACTTCAGGATCTACGACGACGTCATGTGCCAGTTATTCGATCCAGACGGCGAATGCCCGCTTTTCAAGGATTGTTACGATCAGGCTGAAATCGTTCCGTTGCTGCGACACATGGCGAAAACGCATGAGAGGGAATTGGCGGATTGCGCTGGCGACACGAGCATTCTGGGGTCCTGGTACCAGGAACTGATAGTGCTCAGCGAAGTCGCCGATCCCTATGACAACTTCATCCGGATTCGTGTTCCAATAGAAGCTGATGTAGTGACGTTTGCCAAGCGGCTTGTTGAACACGAAGCCAAGCGCTTCGATGCGCGACTTGTCCTTGTGCAAAACGATGAAGAACGGTTTCAAGCAGTGCGCCACAGCAAGAATGCTTGGGAACTACCCAATAGCACGGCGGTTGAGCTCGGCCAGCTCGCCGTACTGGCCTACGCTCCGAACTGGCAATGGCAGAGCCAACCCACGATTCGTGCTTTCGGCAGATGGGTGGATCGCTTTAACGCAGACAACGAAGGATGATTTTTCCGATGGGCTCCCAAGCTACGCATAGTCAGCGTTATCGGGTCACCTCAAATAACTTGCCCATCTTACCAGTCAAAAAAACACATGGCGTCCGAGAGGGCTAGGTGTAGGGGGCCGATCAACCGGCCGGGGTTCTGGTTCAAACGTCAGATCCGCGGGGGGCCCCAGGGGGGGCTGGCAAAAATCCGTCTTCGTCTCGCCCTCACGCGCGCACGGGCGGGAAGATCGCGCTATCGCTCTCAGCGGCCTATGTCTCGACCCCCGTGGGCGCCCCGGTCCCATTGCCGTCCGCTACACCGAGAGGCATCAGCCCCCGCCGCTGTTCGCGTTGCCGTTCCAGGGTTTCCCAATCGAGCCCGGCGCGCTCTTCGGCTCTGCCCAGAAGTATCGCCACGGCAATAGATGCCATGCCGACAGCGCGGGCAGCCTCGTTCCAACACGCGGACAGTTCATCTTCGTTCTCGGTGCCTTCCCGCGCCGCGTAGATCTTCGGCCGTGCCGTGGTGACATCGACGGCCAACTGAAACGCGCGATCCTCAAGCTCAGTTAACCGTTTCGCCATCGTTTGCTTTCGACCTGCCATTTTCGGGGGTCCTTTCGGTCTTGTTGTTTTCGTTTTTTTCTTGATCTCGGTGAGCGGGGAATAGGTACCGGTACTTCGTCGTGAATGCGCGGAAAGCGGGGCAAAAATTCTCGGGCGTCGGGGGCCCCACCGGTCTCGCCTCGAATTCGCTTCGGCCCTCCGCCGTGAACCAAGCCATCACCGTGCTGCGCCATCGCCCGCGTCCCTGGCACGTCATCGCCCGCGTCCCTGGCCCAGGATCGTGTCCGAAGACGTTCGGACGGCCCGAACATCGGATTCCGTCTGGAAGACGGCAGACGCGAAGTCTCGCAATCCTACGGGCAAGTGGTCACTCGTCGAACAGACTGGGGGAACTGTCCGCCGTGGTCCTGCTCACGAGCCCGCGTCAACACGGCACGCGCCCCAGCCCCGCGCCGCCCAACCGACTGCGGAGCGGTGTCTCGCTGATCGCTTCGGTCCGTCGCCAGCATCACCTTCCGTTTGTCGGCTTCGACGGGTGAACCCGGCTGTGGTCCATTTCGAATTGGGCGTCCGAGACATGGCCAAGCGCCGTGCGAGCCGCCGACAGGAACCCCTGCGCTCGAGCCCACCGCTTGCGGACTTCGACCGTTGCGGGATCATCGTTCGCCGACAACACCTTGTCGATGTGTTCCTGGAGCAACGCCAACTGGAAGTCGATCGCGAACGTGGCGAACGGTACGGACTGTGTGGCCTCCGGCCGCGTGGTAGGTTTGCGGGTCATATCAATGGCTCCGTGCAAGGAGGAAGGAAGATTGGCCAGCCGCGAACCAACATGGCGCGGCCGGCCCGATTCGTTCAGTCTTGGCGAAGAAGCATCTCGGCCAGTCGTTGGCGATCCCCTGCCGACAGATTCCCGATCATCGCGGCCAGCGGATCAGAAGGTGATTCACCAGCCGCGTCACGCGCACCCGACGAATCCCTTTCCCCGCTCCCAGCGTTCACGTTTTCCGCCTCGCTGGTGCAAGCAGCGGTGCAAGCGGCCGGGTGCGTTGACGTAAGTCCTTTGTCTGCTTCACTTAGATCTCGCATCCCGCCGCTTCCCAAGCTGGATCTCGAGGGTTCGAGTCCCTTCGCCCGCTCCTTCAGACAGCCGTGGTCACCCGATGACTGCGGCTGTTTTTCTGTATTCGCTTCGTTTTGGACACAACCGCCCGCCCGCGATCCATGCCAAGCCTCTGGATGATCTCGCGTTTGAGTCGATTCAGTTGCTCGACCAGCGTGAGCCAGCGGCCGTAGCGACCACGGCGCATCGTCCAGCAGCGGCGTCTGGTGCTTGTCGTAATGCGTCTACAACTCGAAGTTCTTGGTACTCGATTTGTTCGAAGTCCGTTTCTTGGCCATGTTCTCCTCGTTTTCACGTGGTCCGTTCGACCACCATCTGCCAAAGCTCCGACACACCCAGCCTTTCAGCCCATTCGGCGATGTACTGGCGGTCCACGCGGGGACCCTGGACCTTCAACACGCCGGCAATGTCGCTCAGGTGCTTGTCTGAACCACCTTCCCGGAAATACTCCAGCTTCTTCAAGATCACGTCTTCGGGAGATCCGAACCACACTTTGAGGTCCGCCCCGGCCGTCAAGCGGCGGCCGCGCCGCAGTCGGTTGCGGTCGAACGGGGAATCGGACGCCACGATGACGTCGATCTTCAGCCCGGAAGCCGGATGGATGATATGGAACTGGTGCCGCTGGCGGACCGCCGTTTCGGCAGCCGGCTGGCTCACGTAGAACTCCGGGGCCGGAAAAGCCGCGCACAGCGCCGGCACTTGATTCAGTCGCAAGTCGACCACCACGTCGATATCGTTGGTAAATCGTGGTTCCCCATAGGCGATCGTGGCATTCGAGCCGGTCACCAGGTACGGGATGCCCAGCCGCTCAAGCGTTCGTACCAGGCAGGCCAGCAGTTCAGACGGCTCCATGCGATAGTCTCCGGGCGGTCTCGCGCTGAATCTGCTCGTCGCTCCAGTCCGGATGCTCTTGTCGCAGCACCGAGCGTACCATGTCGCGGGCGTAGACCCACAGACTGTTCGCGATGGCCAGACGCTGGGCTTCTGTCTTCTCGCGCAGGACAGCGGCCATCGTTTCGTCCAGAACTTCTAGGCAAGGCATTGGTTTGGGCATGAGCATTTCTCGTATCATTGGGGGTTGGTTGCCGGTCTCGGAGAGACCGGGCCACGTGGAGGCGTCTCTCCGAGACGCCAGGTCACAGTTCGTCCCCCGGCACAGGTGGAACATCCGGCACGCGGGCGAGGATCTGGTCTACCTTGTCCCAATCGACGCGGCCAGCTCGCGATGCGATGCTTTCACGCGTGCGCCAGGCGGAAACCTGCGACGCCAGTGCAACCGATACGATTTGATCCACCGTGGTGTTCTGGTGCCGGGCCAGTTCCTGGACTTCCCGCAACAGCAATTCGGGAACTTGCGCTTCCAAAGTTTTCATGGTGTCTCCTGTAGCTTAAGGAAAAAGTCACGCGGGCTCAACACTTCGACGCCCAACCGCGTGGCCGGCTGAAGGTCACGGAGATTATGCGTCACGATGCGGCGAGTTCCTGATTCCACGGCGAGCTGCACAAGCGGCTCGTCATCTGGGTCGCTCAAGACAGGCCGCCAACCAAGCGACAAGGGCCATTCCTGCGCACGTGCGCACACCACGTTCAGGATTGCGTCCACGGCTTCCGGGCTGAGCCCGAGTGCGGCTGCATCGCGCTTGAGGATTTCTTCGTACTCGAACAACAAATGATTGCTAACCACGGCCGTCCAGCGGCCCCATCGCAGCGCCCGGAAGATTTCGAACGAAGCCCCACGTCGCGTTTCTTCCGCAGTTCCTTGACGAACGCGCAAGCGTCGTCTGGCTGTCCGATCTCCAAGACCGCTTCCGTCTTGCTCCCCGCCTTGGCGACGCCGGCCAGCACTTCGAGCAGTTCGCTCAAGAGCTTGACGGAGGCCCGCGGGATATCTTCCAGCGTCAACCGCAGCCTGCCGCCTGCCGCCAGTTCCAAGTCGGTGATGTTCAACAGGTCGATTTTGGCCTTTGCGCCTTTGGCATACAAGCTGCCAATCCGCGATAAGAGGGGTACCAGGATTTCCAAGCTGGATGTCGAGGGTTCGAGTCCCTTCGCCCGCTCTTGATGTAAGTCAATCCGAATCAAGTACTTACGATACCTGCCGATGGTCGGCAGTGCGGCCTTTCCCACAAGCCAAGATGGTTAAATCCCCTTTTTAACCATTCTCACCGGTGAGGCTTGCACATGCCACGTCTTTCCAAATCCCTGCCGAAGTACTGGCGGCACAAGGCGAGCGGCCAAGCCGTCATCACGCTGAACGGGCGGGATCACTGCCTGTGGCCTTACAACAGCAAGTCCAGTCGAACCGAGGACGACTGTCTGATCGGGCCGACGCCGCGAAGCCCACGATGGGACTGACGACTTGGAAGAGCGCACCTGGCGGAAAGATCGTCAAGAGCGACGTGTCGGTCGCCAAGAACTACTTGATCGAGCGCGAGGTAAAAGAACTGGAGCGGATCTTCAGTATTTATCTGGACTACGCCGAAAACCAAGCAGCTCGCCAAATTCCCATGCGCATGGTCGACTGGGTCGCGAAACTGGATGCGTTCCTGAAGTTCAACGAATACGAGGTCCTGCGGTCCGTGATGATCAGGAACGTCCAGTTCCCCGGGATCGTTCGCAGCACCTTCTGGGGCAAGTATCCGTCCCGGACCCGCAACATCAACGACCGTTTCAGCGATGGAACCAACCGCTCGCTGTGGAATCCGTCTTCACGAAATCCAAGAGCCGTTCCGCAACCTTCCGTCTACCACTGTCACTGGGATGCGTGCCGTCACCAGCCAGATCCTCCGGCTTCCAAACGAGACCGTCGATCTTCCGGCCCTTCTCGCCGTCTGCCCACAGATATGGCCCCCACAGCAGCAGCGGCGATTTGACTGGCCCCTTGTCGGCATCGTAGTTCAGTGACGGTTCACCGTTGATCTGATCCTGGATCAGCCAACGGACCACGAAGGCGGACTCGTAGGCATACGGCTCCGGGTTCAGAGTGGACTTGGCGTATCCGGCGTAGATCCGGCTGGACAGGTAGGCGATCCGCAGGTTGGGGAAGCGTTCCTTGAGCCCGTTCAGGATGGTGACCACGTGGCCCTTCATTTCCTCGGCGTGTTTGGGAAACTCGCCGATGCTGCCGGGGGCGATCCGAGCTTGCTTGACCCACGCCACCGTCCTGGCCTTTGTACCGGTCGTCGCCGGTCATGTCCGTAAGCGGCTTGAGGCCAACTGGTGGTTTGACCTGGACAGGGCGGCGCTGCGGTGCCTTCTGCTGCTGCCGCAATTCGATGGCCCGTTGCAGGTAAGACTGATCCTCCTCCGTCAGTTTGTCGCCCCGTAGCGACCGCTGGCGAAGCTGTCTTGCACGATTCCAGTCGATGTCGCCCTGTTGGGCGATGGCCTGGAAGGCACAAACGGTGACGAAAAAAATTGCCGGGAGAATCGCTTTGTGGAACTGCATGGCTTGGCCCTATTCATGTCGGGGTTGGCGAACTGGCATCTGCAAGCGTTGGATGCTTGGCCGTTCGTCACGGCAAAACACCAGTTTTTGCCGCAGAGATCGTGGTATTTTGCCGGGACGGTCTGTCAGATTGCACCGAGGGTCGCGATCACCCGTGTGGCGATGGCGAAATACAACAGCAATCCCGCCGCGTCGGCCACGGTGGTGATCAGCGGGCTGCTGGCGACGGCGGGATCGAATTTCAGCCGGGTCAATGCAAAGGGCAGCAGGGCGCCAAACAGATTGGTGAACACGATGATGCAAATCATCGAAATGCCAACGATCAAACCGACCTCGATGCCTCCTCGGAATACCCCCAGCAGAAAGCTGGCAGCGGCCATCGTCAACCCGAGCGAGGCGCCGACCAGTAGTTCTTTGCCGACGATTCGATACCAGTGTCTCAAAGTGACCTCTTTGGTGGCCAAAGCCCGTACGATCAGCGTGGCGATCTGGGACCCGGCATTGCCGCCGCTGTCGATCAACAAAGGCAAGAAGAAGGCCAACGCAATCATCGCCTGCAAGGTCTCTTCATAAGCCGCGATCACACCCGAGGAGACGAGGTTCACCAACACCAGCACTAGCAGCCATCCTACTCGCCTTTGGTACAGCGTCCACACGCCGCTGTGGTAATAGCCTTTCGCCAGTGGGGCGATCGCCGAACCCAACTGAAAATCCTCGGTTGCCTCGGCCTGCAACACATCCGCCACATCATCGTGGGTCACGATGCCGACCAACCGGTGCTGTTCGTCGACCACTGGAATGGCTAAGAAGTCGTACTTCGCCAGTTTTCGAGCCACCTCTTCTTGATCTTCCTGAACGTCCACGGAAATGACCTGTTGCTGCATAACGTCTCGTACCAACGCCGAGGATTTCGCGACGATCAGATCGCTCAAGGATACAAAGCCCAGCAGATGCCGCTGGTCATCCAGGACGTAGACGTAGTAGATCGTCTCGGTGGCGGGCGCCTGTTGACGGAGCTGAGCGATCGCTTCGCTCACCGAGATGTCGGCTGGAAGCGAAGCGTAATCGGTCGTCATCACGGAACCGGCGCTGCCCTCGGGGTACGTCAGCAGTTTGCGGATATCCTGTCGGTCCGCGTTGGCGACCAACGGCAGCAGGCTCTCCACGATCTTGTCATCCAGCCGCTTCAGCAAATCGACTCGTTCATCGTGAGGCATGGCTTCCAGCAGGTGCCCCATTCGCTGGCGACCGATTCCATCGACCAGTTCGTCCTGCCGGTGCGGCGAATAGAAGCCGAAAATCTCCGCCTGACGGTCGACGGGAGCACAGTCCAAGAGTTCCCAAATCTCTTTGGATTCAAGTCCTTCCGAGAATTCAGCGATGCTGGCGGGGTGCAATTCTGTCAGTACCTCGGCCAGCTCATCTCGATCCCCTTCCGCCAGCAAGTCTCGCAATTCCGGTAACAACAGGCTGTTGATCATGCCGTTCCCTCCCGATGAACCATTTGAACGTCTAAAGAAACGCCAAAGTTTTGCTGTCAATGTTTGCTATCATCACGTCGCTATCGACTGGTGAGCGTTTTTCTTGGATGCGGTGCATCATATTCCCGTGCCCTGTTGTCCGCCGTCAACCAGCTTGGCAGGATTGACATGCACCAGGACATCTTCCACCTCGGGGTGCCGTCGTATGATGACGTGCTTGGCCTCGGATGCCAAGCGATGGCCCTCCAGCACCGTCACTTCGCCGCGAACGCCGATTTTGAGATCGATAAACACCTTCGGCCCATTCTGCCGCCCTTTGATTTGGTGAACGGCAAGGATGCCGTTGATGCCAAGGACGTCGCGCTGCAATGCTTCCATCAGGTCGGGAGAAGGTGCCGGGTCCATCAGTTCCAAAGCGGCCGACCAATAGATGCCGACGGCGGCCCAAACAATCATGGTGGCAACCACGACCCCGGCGATCGGATCCAGAGCCGGAAACCCTATCATCGCACCGCCGATACCAATCACCGCAGCGATCGACGAGAATGCATCGGTCCGGTGATGCCAAGCATCCGCTCGGACCGCAGCGCTGTTGATCCGCCGTGCGACTCGCATGGCATACTGGTACATGGCTTCCTTGGCAACAATGGACAGGCCGGCTGCCCAAAGTGCGGCCGAACCTGGTACGGAAATGACTTCTTTCGTGACGATCACCTGCAATGCATTCCATGCGATCCCAAGACCACCGATCAGAAGCATCACCGCCACAAGTTTCGCCACAATCGATTCGGCTTTCGCATGACCGTAGTGGTGATTATGGTCCGCCGGTCGTCGCGAATAGCTCAACCCGACCAAGACGATGATCGAGCTTAACGTGTCTGACACCGAATGAAAGGCATCGGCCACCAAGGCGACGCTGCCCGTCAGGAATCCGATCACTCCTTTTAGGACGGCCAGCACCAAATTGCCGACAATCCCAACCATTGTGGCTTTCCACCCGGCTCGATATCGGTCGATGCTGTCTTGTGTTAGATCGTTGATGGTACTGCGCTCCATATTGTTTATCGCCCGGAAACGGTCGATTCGTTATGCACATTGTATGCCAAACGCCCCGTCTACGCCGATTGGGTATCGAGTTCATTCGAGTCGGGACGGGCCAAGGGCAGGGTGAATGTAATTCGGGTTCCCTGCTGGTCGTCAACTGCCTGACAGGCAATTTGGCCTCCGTGGGCTCGAATGATTTCGCGGCACAAATACAGGCCGATGCCGGTGCCGCCGGCGAGTCGGAGTTCGGGTCGGTCCGCTGCCATGGTCGCATGTTCGACGCGGAAGAATTTCTCGAACACTCGTTGGTGGTATTTCGGGGGGATTCCCGGCCCGCGATCGGTGACCGAGACTTCGGCATCTGACGTTTCCGATGCTTGCCCAGCACCGACTTCCATTCTGACGTCACTACCCGAAGGTGCATACTTCAGTGCGTTGGCCAGTAGATTTGCTAGGACGTTTGCCAGACGTTTCGCGTCACCTCGAACAAGCACAGGATCGGGGGGCGCCAGTACAATCAGCTTGACTCGGGCATCTTCGAATCGAGTCCGGAAGGCTTCTTGAGCGGTCATCACGATGGTGCGCAGATCGATCTGATCGAGATTCAGCCGCAACTGTCCGGCTTCGACCCGAGTCACGTCCAGCAGTTCCTCGATCGTCAATTCCAGTTCATCACACCCGCTGTTGGCCGTATCGAGGAGTTCACGCTGGTGGGCATCCAATCGGTCGACGGTCTCGCGGAGCATCAACAGATTCATCCTCAAGGTGGTCAAGGGGGATTTCAATTCGTGAGACGCGACTCCGATCAACTCGCTGCGCAGCTCGTCCAGTTTGGCGAACTCGGTGACGTCGTCGAATACCACGACCGCGCCGAATCCGCTGGTCCTGGGACCGGGCTCGATCTCCCAGCCCCGCACCGGGATGGCGGTCATCATCAGGCTGCGCTGCGTGCCGTCCAGATGGACTCGCATCGTCTGCTGAAAATCCAAAGGTCTCGGGCGTTGAGGCGTTCCTGCCAGGGCGACTTCCACCGATTCCCGAAACGAATCGGGCAGCGCCAATTCGTTCAATGCTTGAGCATCGGGACATCCCAGTCCCGTCAAGAGACGTTCACCGTGCGGGTTCTTGTCGACCAGTCCGCCACCCGGTCCGAACAACAGGACCGCATCGGGCAATGCATTCAAGGTGGATTGCAACGTCGCTTTGCTGGCCAGCAATTCACCCAGGCTGGACCGCCGATACTCGGCCAGCGATTCAGCCATTCGATTGAACGCTTCGGTCAATTGCCCGAACTCGTCCGCGCGGCCTTCTTCCAATCGACCGTCGAATTGCCCACTGCGGATGGCTCGCGCCGAAGCGGTCAACTGCTGGATGGGCAACAGTACCGAACGAGCCAGCCAGGCAGCGGCTGTCACGCCCAGCAGCAAGGACAGCAACGAGACGCCGATGACCCAGCGGGTTCCGAGGACCGCGCGATCGCGAGTCATCACCGCCGCCATTTGCATGGCGTCGAAATGGCGCTCCCGCAACGCTTCGCATTCAGTCACAGCTTGACGCAGCAGAGGATTGACCGCCACGTGATAGCGAGCCAGGCTGTTTTCGGATCGGTTGGCCGAAATCAACTCGTCCCCAGCCCGGCGGTAGGCTTCGATTCGCTGGCGCAATCCGTCCCATTGCCCGGCATCTTCGTGGGCCGCGAGTGCTTCGAGCGCTGCATTGGCGTCTCGACGATGCTGGGACAATTCCCGCTGGGCTGTCTCGGTCCTGCCGGAAAGGTACAGCAGTAGGGCATCGTCCTCGCGTTCCAGGGAATGGGCCAGCGAGGTAGCCCAAGCCACTGCGGTCTGCCGATCACGTACCGTCTGGTCGATTGCGGTGCTCAAGTACAGGAACGTGGCGACGCTCCATAGTCCGCTGCTGGCGGCCATGACGACCAGCAGGGCCGCAACCAGCAGGAATCGAGTTCGAACGCTGCGTATCCGCATTCAGGCCAATCCGTACTTCTTGCGTTTTCGTTGGAGCGTGGTGACATCGATTCCCAGGACGCGTGCCGCGGCTTCGAACGACGCCGCCCGCGCCACGACGCGGGCAAGGTGCTCCCGTTCGATCGCCTCTAAGGAGACATCTTCGCCCAATTCGACGCGCGCGGCGCCCTCAGCCCAGCGGGGATGGGACTCGACGGTCGCGCTTGGTTCGGCGTCGTTGTGCATGGCTGCCAGTCCCAGATCAGGGGGTTCGATGACCGACGACGGGCACAAGATCACAGCCCGCTCGACCGCGTTCCGCAATTCACGGAGATTCCCGGGCCAGCCATGCAGGGCGATGGCCCTTTGGCTGGTATCCGAGAACAGGAGCCCATGCCGCTGTTGGCAGCGTTGAAAGTAATCGAGGTAATGACGGGCCAACGGCAAGATATCCTCGGGCCTGTGCCGCAAGGCGGGCAGCGTCAGCGGGATCACGTTCAATCGGAACAGCAGATCCTCACGGAACCGGCCCGCCTGCACCGCTTCTTCCAAGGGTCGGTTCGTCGCCGCGATCAGCCGCACATCCGCCACCCGCTCCTTGGCCTCGCCCACCCGTTCGTAGGTGCGATCGTTCAGGAACCGGAGCAACCGGGACTGGGCATCGGCCGTGAGATCGGCCACTTCGTCCAAGAACAGCGTACCGCCTTGCGCCTCCTCGACTTTGCCCACCGCGTCCGTCACCGCGCCCGTGAAAGCTCCTTTCCGATGCCCGAACAGGATGCTGGACATCAGCTCGCTGGCCAGCAGGGGGCAGTGAACCGTGACGAAAGGACCTTTCGGGCGGCGACTCTGTTTGCGAAGCCAGCGAGCCATGATCGTTTTGCCCGTCCCGCTTTCGCCACGTAGCAGGAGCACGGCATCGGAAGCCGCCGCTCGCATCGCTGTTTGCAGGAAGGCGGCAAAGCTGCGGCTGGCGGTCTCGAACCGGATCTCGCCTTCACTCTCGGCCACCTGCTGCTGCAACTCGCCCAACCGCCGTTTGAGCAACGCGGAATCCAACACTCGCGAAGCAGCCGTCCTCACCTGTTCGGGGGTAAACGGTTTCGGCAGGTAGTCGGCCGCCCCTAACTTCATCGCCTCGACCGCCGTTTCGTACGAAGCGAACGCCGTGACGACGATCACGCCGATACCCGGCTGCCTTCGCAGGATCTCGGGCAACATCGTCATCCCGGAATCACTGCCGAGCCACAGGTCCAGGAACACGACGTCGAAGTGCTTACGGTCCAGAATATCCAGTCCGCCCGTCACCGTTCCGACCTGATGGACCCGCCCACCGGCCGCTTCCAGACAAAGACGCAAAGATTGCCGGATTCCCGGATCATCGTCGATCACCAAAGCCGACCAAACTGATTCCATCGCTGTCTTCCTGACGCGGCCTGCTGCCGCAACCAAAGTAGAACGGAATTCATTCCGTTCTACAAGATTCGCGCACCGTGCGCGCATCTAACAGCCGAAGACTCTACGCGACGCCTTGGACTGCGCCAAGAAGTCGAGGCCGCTGGCGGGGCAGTGGATGTCGACCGCTGGCCGGTAGCTCGATCCTCGGAGCGCGAAACCACAGTGCCAGGCCGGTTTCTTTCAGCAACGGTTGGATTTTTTGAGGCATGGCGAGCGGTGACCAATGGGCATCATTCGCCACAATGTTGGACATTAGTACGACCGATTGGTGGGTAATCGAATCATCTTTTCATTCCTCTGCCACACGTTCCTTTGCTCCCTCCTTTGGCAACATCGACAATTTGTTGTCGATCTTGACGCATGAGGGGGTTAATGATGCGCGCACCGTTCGCGGTTGTTACGACTGAAGACTCACTTCTGACACCGGCCAGACTTATCCCCACCATGCAGGGTGGTTTTTCCGATCGCCGACATGTTCATTGGGGGGTTGTGGCAACTGGATTGGCCCGAGAAAATGGATGGCCGGATTTAGCCTTAGTACGGGAGCTGGGATGATGACGAAGCAGGTATTGGACGTAGGCAACTGCTCGATGGACCACGGAAACATCAAACATTTGATCGAAACCAATTTCGACGCCTCGGTCGTCCGAGCGCACGACCAGCAAAGCGCGCTCGCCCTGCTACGTAGCAGGGACTTCGACCTCGTCTTAGTCAACCGGATCTTTCATCGCGATCGAGGCGATGGTTTGGAACTGATTTCGAAAATCAAGACCGATCCGCAGTTGGGTGCGACCCCCACCATTTTGATCTCCGACTTGGACGATTTCCAAGAAAAGGCGATCGAAGCAGGTGCTGCCATCGGGTTCGGCAAGAAATCGCTGAACTGCCAGGAAACACGTCGACGATTGAGCCCATTTTTGGCAGCCGAGGACGCTGCGTGATTTCAGGGGCGACGTTGACTCGAGAAAAACCGGACCACAAAGCAAAAGGTATCCTGACTGATCATGGAGATTCTGCAGAACGTGGCCCCGAGATTCAACGTGTCGTTTTCGGCAACGGGGGGTATTGGCCATATTGTTCTGCCAGGGCAGTCATCGCTTGCAAACGATCGGGGCGGACGTGCGGGGATACCGAGCAGGCGGATGAAAGGATGTAGCCAGAACCGGGGCCACCGATGGCCAGTCGCTGGCGGACGGCTCGTTCAAACGTCGGATCGTCCGCCATCAGCATTTCGTTCACTGCGTCCAGATTGCCCTTGAAAAATAGCCGGTCGCCGAAGCGCTCCTTGGCCTCCTGTAAATCAACCGTGCCCAGCGGAGGCGGATCCAAGGTATCGATCCCGTCGATGCCGGTCTGGGTCATCAGGTCCAACCGGTCGCCGATCGCTCCGCAGGTATGGGTGTAGATCGGGAGCTGGAATTCGTGAACCGCCGCAGCCACCTGCGACTCGCAAGGCAGCACGAATCGCTCGTACATGGCTCGACCGATAAACCCCGCACCAGCGAAGGCCGAGCTGAGCAAGATGGCATCCGGCTGATGCGGCGCGCAACAGCGAACTTGAGCAACCACCACGGCGGTCAGCGTCTGCAGCAGTCGCAGGCAGGTGTCAGGCGCATCCAGCAGTGCCATCAACGCGTTCTCGTATCCCAACAGCTCCATGAGATGCGTCCACGGCGAGAACAATTCGAAATGCACGGAAATCGCATCGGCTAGTTTCTTGGCTTGTTGCAGTCCGGCTGTGAACCACTCGGGATACGCCGTCGGGTCGGTCAGGTCGGCCGATTCGGGAATATCCCATAGATGGGGAGCGTGCCAGGTGTTCCAGACGTAGCCGTCCAGACGCAAAATTGACGGATCGTCCGGATCGATCCGCTGATAATCGGCTCGTGCCAAGGGGCTGTCATCCGCCTGAAAGGTGTGCGGGTTGTCGTCGGGTACCATTTGGGTGCGAAGGCCGTTTCGCCAATACAACGTTTCTGTGCCCCCCTGTCCAAGCTCGGTTCGATCCACATACTGTGACCAATCCGGAGGCCGGCCGGGCAGATTCAGCAGGATTCCGTCGAATCGGTATCTTTGCTGAAATTCGAGCAGGGTGTCGATGAATGCAGTGCTGTCAAACCAGATCTCGGCAGGTCGCCGTCGGCTGTGCAGGAAGTAGTGGCCCAGCGCCAATTGGCACATGACGGGTACGCGATCAGGCATCTCGTGCCGCATCGCACGGCGGACTCGTTCTCGGGAGTTCATCGGCAAGACCTCGCTTTCCAGACGCAATGGTACCAGATTTCGGCAAAAGGTGGGAAATCGTAACGGGATTGATCTTTCCTCGAGTTGCGGTTTTTGCTACTTACCCCTTCCCGTCTCGATCCGGGACCCGGATATCGCCATTTCCAAATCAATGCAGTGGGTTGACGACGATGGCCGCTTCGAACAAAAAATTTACACAAAGACTAAGCGTGCGTCTGGGCGCTGTCTTTTCCGTCATCGCTCTGGGCGCCATCGCGATCGCGCATGGCCAGTGGACAGGCGACCGAACTTCGTCGGAACAGGCGTCGCAGGCGGCGGCAAGCACTTTGCCGCCCGCTCCCGAAACAATTCAGCCGATCCCGATGCCGGACGACCCGCCGCCGGCGCCGTCCGCAACGTCTCGCTGGGATTCCAGCCAGGGTTTTGCGACCTTGCCCGAGGCGCCGGCGATGCCGCCGGAACCAGCCGCTTCGACGCTCCGATTCCATTCCGAGACCGATACGACCATCATCCGGGGAAAGAAGGATGACGATTCGGATGAACCACCTTCCAGCGGTCGTCAGCACGAAGGTCGAAACGCCCAACTGCCGGAAGCGCCCGATTACCCGTCGTTCGACGAGCCGCAACGATTGGATCCCGAGCTGCGAACGGGAACTCCGCTGGCCGCTGCCGAAATGCAAGCACCCGAAGATGACTTTCCTGCCGCATCCACTCGATACGAAATGCCTGCTGCGCCATCGCACGGCAATATCTACGGCAGCGATCCGCCCGCATACGAAAGTGCCGAGACCTCGCTGACGCCGCCGGTGCACGACGCTCCCGACCCGCCGCCATCGACCAGCCTGCAATCGCCGGCGCCGCATTCTTCGTCCGACGATATTCCCGACGCGGATGCAGCGACCGAGTCCCCGGGAGGAAGTCGTTGGGGCGGCGCGATCGAGGACCGGGCGCCGGGTCGATTCGATCCCCCGGCGATGCCGGACAGCCCGGTCGCACCATTGCAACCGGATACCACCGAACGCCGCACCGAGGAACCCGATTCGCAGCCCCTGCGTTTCTCTGCCTCGAACGCCGCATCGGCTCAACCGTCCAACGATCGCGATTCGAATCGTTCCGAACACACGGCCGGTTTCGAAGGCGATGGAGCACCGGGGGCCGAATCCCTGGAAGGCCGTCAGGCCCCCGCGTTGACCGTCGAGAAAATCGCACCCGCCGAGATCCAGGTCGGCAAAGAGGCCAGCTTTCAAGTGCGAATCCGCAATGTGGGACAGGTCGCCGCGCATGACCTGATCGTCTTGGACCGGGTACCTCGAGGCACTCGGTTCGTCAACGCCGTCCCGCAAGCCAGCGAAGCGCCCGATGGCCAACTGATGTGGCAACTCGGCAGCTTGGCGCCCGATGCCGAAACGACCGTCACCATGCTGGTCTTGCCCACCGCAGAAGGCGAGATCGGCAGCGTCGCGCAAGTTCTGTTCCAAACCCATGCTTCGGCACGCACGATCAGCACCCGCCCGGAGCTGACCGTCACCCACTCGGGACCGCAAAAAGTCTTGATCGGCGAATCGGTGGTGCTGGACATCACGGTGTCCAATCCGGGTTCGGGAGCCGCGACCGGCGTGGTGCTGGAAGAGAACATTCCCGAAGGCCTTTCGCATCCGGCGGGTCGCGAACTGGAATACGAGGTCGGAGTCTTGAAACCGGGGGAATCCCGCCGTCTGCAACTGACGCTGAAGGCGGCCAAAGCCGGCGTTGTGGAAAATACGATCTATCTGCGAGGCGAAGGGAACCTGGTCGCTCAGGACACCATCACCATGGAAGTCGTCGCACCGTCGCTGCAGGTTTCGCTAAGCGGTCCCCGACTGCGGTACTTGGAACGCGAAGCCACTTACGATGTGAATGTGGCCAATCCGGGCACCGCCATCGCGCGTGACATCGAACTGGTGACCTACCTGCCGAAAGGCATGCGATTCCTCTCAGCCGATCACAAGGGCCAGTACGAGCCTCAGAACCACGCGGTTTACTGGAGCCTGGAGGAACTGCCGCCGCAACAAAGCGGGGTGGCTAAGCTGACGCTCATGCCGTCGGAAACCGGCCAGCAGCGTTTGAACGTGGAAGGCCGAGCGGAGATGGGGCTGAAGGATGCCTCGGAAAAACTGGTTCAGGTCGAAGGGTTGGCCGAGTTGCAGTTTTCCATCCATGACGAAGCCGATCCCATCGAAGAGGGCAGTGAGACCACGTACGTCATCCACCTGAACAATCGCGGCACCAGCGCGGCCACGGACATCCGCATGCAGATCGGACTGCCGCCCGAGATGCGACCCGTGGGTGGCGAAGGACCGACGCAAGTCAGCATCGAAGGGCCGCAGGTTCACGTCGACCCCTTGGCCCGACTGGGACCGGGCGAACAGACGCAGTATAGGATTCGAGTCCGAGGCCTGGCCGCAGGCACGCATCGCTTCCAGGTCCAACTGATCTCGAAAGAGACGCCCGTTCCCGTGACCAAGGAAGAGGTCACCCGCGTCTACGCGGATCGTTGAACGGCCCGCTCGTTGCGCTACGGGGTCGGGAGTCGTTTTCGGCCAACGATCTACCAAATGGGAAGCGGCTCACCCGAAAACGACTCCCGACCCCTTCCACCCGGATCGTTGAACGTTCCGCTCGCTGGTGGTTCCTTAGGTTGGCTTGTCAGGCTAGGATATCATAGGTACGGTCGCCGATTTCCAAGCTGACAAGAAGGCCATGCTGCAAGTCCATCCCCGCATTCAGATTCCGCTAGGCGAATTCCGCTGGACCTACGCGCGCAGCAGTGGACCCGGCGGCCAGAACGTCAACAAGGTCAACTCCAAAGTCACCCTGCACTGGCCGATCGCTACGTCTGCCAGCTTGCCGGAAGACGTGCGAGCCCGCGCGATGAAGCGGTACGCGAAGCGGATCAATCAGCAAGGGGACTTGGTGATCCATAGCCAGCGGTATCGAGATCAAGCCAAGAACGTCTCGGATTGCCTGGAAAAACTCAGCCAAATGCTGTCGGAGGTGGCCGTCCCGCCCAAGCGGCGCATTGCGACTCGACCCAGCCGCGCTGCCAAGCAGCGTCGTATCGATGAGAAGAAGAGCCGTGGAAAAAAGAAGGAGCTGCGGAGAAAGCCCGACCAAGACGACTGAAAACCTGGCCATGGACAGACCGATCGCGTAACATAAGGGCAACGTCCGGAACGTAACCCGGCCAGATACTCTTCGGCGGAATCGGGCGGAATGGGTCGGGAGTCGTTCGCGCACGGTACCACGAAACCAAATCCGACCGTTTTTTCTTTGCCGATCCTTAGCGCAGTCGTTGGATCATGAGCACGGACGAGCTGACGGCTTGGTCGACGGTGTCCCACTGGCTGTCGGCGACAACGGGCGGTGGGGTCTGGTCGGCATCGAAACCGGGTAGCACTCGTTCCAGGAAATCACGCACGCTGCTGCCCGGAACGGCCATGCCATAGCTGTCCACCTCGGCGCTGGCCAGGCTGCGGGCGGTGACGACGCCGATTACCTCGCCGCGAGGATTGCACAGCGGGCCGCCGCTGTTGCCCGGGTTGATCCGGCAATCGAGCAGGATCATGCCGTTGTCCGTCTGTTCGGCGGTGGCACTGACGACACCGGTGGTCAGTTTCAGGCCCTTGCCCACCTGCTCGCCCAACGGGAATCCAAAGGCAGCGACCGCCGCACCTCGGGATGGCGACTGGCCCGACAACCGCAAGGGTACCGGTTCGATCCCCTCAGGAAACTCGACGGTCAACAGCGCGAGATCCAGTTGCCGGTCCTCCGCCGCCACCGTCGCCGAGACCGGAACGGCCACGCCCGGCAGATGGACGACCAAACGCCCCGGTCCGTGCGCAACGTGCTGGTTGGTCAAAACGTGACCGCTACGGCTGACGATGAAGCCGCTGCCGGTCCCGAGGATGTTCAAATCCGCAGCCGCCTGTTTCAGCAGGGTCAGCAACCCGAGGACTCGCTCGTCACGAGGTCCGAAACTCAACCCCTTGACTGCGTACTTCTTGATCAACTCAGGCTGCTCTCGCGACAGCCAGGCTGCTTGCAGGTACAGTCGACCTGCCAGTTCCGGGTCGACGAAGTCATGCCGTTCGGCCCAAGCGTCGATGTCGCCAGCACGTGCGGCCAAAGCCGTTTCGTCCTGCTGGTCGATCTCGGACAACGAGGCTTGCCACCACGCCTCGAAGAATACCTCCTGGTCTCCGGCGTGGTTCTGTGGATCGGATTGTTTGGACGCGTCGTACCATTCGCGGAACAAGCTGACGTAAAAGGACTCGAAACCCAGACTCTGGACCAACGACAAAGCGTGACGGGCCGATTCCAACTTCGCTTTGCCGTCGCCCACTTGGACCTGAGCCAGCAACGAGTTTCGCTGATCGCGAATCCGCTGCAACGCCCCCAGGTGTTCCGCGAACCCCTCGAAGCCGCCTTCGACGTACCCCATCCGCCCGAAAGGCAATCCGTCTCGGTCCGTCACGACAATCGTGGGAAACCCCTCGACGCGAAACTGCTCGGCCAGCCGGGCGTTGCGATCGGCGTCTTCCACTTTGGCCTTGCCACCGGCGGTACGAGGGAAATCGATGTACAGCAGTACGTGCTGGTTGGCGATCTGCTGCTGAAACCGATCCGTGTAGAACACTCGGTCAGCCATCTGCATCGAATAGCCGCACCAGTCCGAGCCGTCGAACAGAATCAACACGTCCCGGTTCTTCGCGGCCGCCTGCTGCTTGGCCAATTCGAAGTCCTGCAGCCAGTCGTCAAAGGTCAACTGCATCGAGGCTACGCCGGAATCACCGCCGCCAAACGCAGGCAATCCCGACCCGGCGGCGCCGATGGACGGTAACGACAGCGGCTGCCAGCCAGGCTGGTACTCGATCGTTTCCCCGTCGCGGACCACCAGCGCCACGTCGATCTGCTCGTAGCCACGACGCCGCAACGTCACCTGGCGAGTGCCGTGAGGCACGGTCTGCCGCAACGCCCCCGACGCCGGGACTTCCAGATCTTGGCCGTCGATGGCTACCGACGTATCCCGACGTCCTTCGTCGGCCAACACGATCTCGATCATCCCATGACCCGGTGCCGCGATCGATCGCTCCGACGAACCTTGTTCATTGCGACCGCTCCACATGAAAACCACGGGCACGATGATGATCAGCAGCAGTGCCGCCACACCGGCACCGATGGCCCAGCCTGGCGGGCTCTTGGACTTCGACGCGGGGCGTCGGGAAGGGCGAGATTCTCTGGAGTTCTGCTTCGGCTTGTTGCGATGTCGTTTTCCCACCGAACGGGAATCGCCCAGGTCCAGGTGGGGAAAACCCGGCGACGGAGATGCCGGCGACGGGGATGCCGGCGACGGGGATGCCGGCGACAGGGACGCGGGCGGTGAGGGTGCGGGCGGTGAGGACGGGGGCGGTGAGGACGGGGGCGGTGAGGACGCAGGTGGTGAGGACGCGGGTGGTGAGGACGCGGGTGGCGGAGGCGATGGCGGCGAGGACACTGGCGAGGGTGCGGGCTTATCTTCCGGGGCAGCGACGGTTTCCTCTTTCCGTTCAAAGTCTGCGGTCGCGCCCGGCACCAGTACCGGCTGGCCACAATCCGGGCAGCGGATTCGTCGCCCCGCATACTTCTGAGCCAGTTCGGATCGCAAGCGAATCGTTCGCTGACATTCTTGACAACAGAGGTTCATCGTGACCGTCTCCGAAAACTGTGTTTCAAGCGTTAAATGAGTCGCCAGCCTCTTTCTTCCCACTACGGCAGGCCGAGCACATAGTCTCCATCGCCCAATAACACCTGCGGCCAGTTTCGTGCATCGGGCCGCGCGTCGCGGTGTCCCAGTTTGTACAACGTGAACCGGGCATGGCTGCTGACGCCATAGTGGACATCGGCCGCATAAATCCACACGGTGTCGTAGCCTGCCAATTCGACCAAACGCAGAAACAACGGGTAGATCACCCGCTTGTCCGCCTTCGCAGCGAAAACCGGCTTACCGGCCAACCAATGCTTCTTGTCCGACATGCGAAACGGCTCGATGCTGGGCTGATGATCCTTGCGCTCAGCATACATGAAATACGCCGCTTCGCTGGTCACCCGGTCAATCTGGCGGGCGTCGGCCGTGATCAGCAAGCCCGACTCTTGCAGTCGAGCAACCCACCGGTCAAACTCGGCTTGTTGCCGTCGTAGCGTTTCAGCATCCCGCCCGTCGCCCGCCATAGCGACTGCGGGCCATGACAGGACCACGGCCACGATCATCCGTCTTGCAAACATCCGCGTCCGGCAGCACTCGCCGTACCACCTCTCCCCCCAAATTACAAACGTCAAAAGCCTGTCTCTGATACGTCCCCCGATTATAAACGATTATCGTCGCCGTGGCCAATACAGTAGAAAAATTGCAGAAGACGACGGTAGCGCCCGTGTCAGCAAACGGGCTTCGCAGAAGGGACGCTCGCTTCTGTGAGCCCGCTGCCGACAGCTTCCGCGACACATTGAAAACCGTCTTGCCGAAGCAGTTTGCTTAGTCCTCGACAGATCCGCTTGGCAACCCCGGGACCTTCATAGATCATCGCGGTGTAGAGCTGCACCAGCGAGGCGCCGAGGCGGATCTTTTCGTAAGCGTCCTGTGCGGTAAAGATTCCCCCGGCGCCGATGATCGCATAGCGTTGCCGATCCATGCGCGAATACAGCCCCGCGATGCAACGATCGATCAGAGCGGTGACCGGTCGACCCGCGACGGCGCCCGGCCGGTCGGCCAGCTCGTCACGCGGAGTGTTCAGATGCAACGACTCAGGTTTGCCGGGCGGAAGGTTGAAGCAGAATCCGCGCACAAACGCAAAGTCCTCGCATTGTTCCAACAGCCGTTGATGCACGTCGGCATCGTCGTGGGGCGCCACTTTGAGAAACACCGGACAGCAAATGCTTAGCGGCTGGAGACGTTGCAGCAGCAACCGGATGTTGCCCGGCTGAGAGAAAAAGTCGCCCTCCGCTGCCACGTTCGGGCAGCTCAAATTCAGCATCAGATAGCTGGCGTAGCGGTGCGTCAGCAATACGCTCCGCTCGTAATCGGCCAGAATCTCTTCGGTGCCGCAAGGCGGCGCGTCTTGTCCGTCATTCGTCTTGACGATGTTGACACCGAGTGGTTGCTGGGGACAATGCGCGGCCAGTCGGGCGGCGACGGTGTCGGCCCCGTCGTTGGGCAACCCGTAGTTGACGATGATGGCGCGGTCCCGAGGCAGTCGAAACAGGCGAGGCTTTGGATTGCCAAGCGAGCTTCGGGCGGAGACCGAGCCGATTTCGGCGAACCCGAAGCCGAGCGAATCCAACATGCGCAGCGCCCGCCCACTCTTGTCCCACCCTGCCGCCAGACCGACCGGGTTGGGAAAGCCAAGCCCGGCGACTTCGCTACGAAGCACGGGATCATCGACCTTCAGCAGCCGTCGAGCTAACGCGGCAACACCGGGAATCGCTCCCATGACGCGGCACCCTTCGACCGTCATATGATGGGCCTTCTCGGCGTCCAAGCGAAACAGTAGCGGACGAATCAGCGTTGTGTAAACGGACATGGGCTGCACCCGTACCTTTCGATGCCTTGACGATCCATGAAGGATAGTCGCGCATCAAGATTTTCGCAACTCCAGTACAATGGGCGGCCGGAATGCATGGGTGGTGCTGGCGGCCAATCCCATGCAAGGACCATCGAGTGCGGTTCCAGGGGATGAATGATGTGGGAATGGTCGTTGAACTGGGGAGAAATCACACCCCGGATCGTCATTGGAAGCTGCCCCATGACGGTCGCCGACTTGCGGCGAATACGGGACGAGGCTGGCGTTTCTGCCGTCTTTTCGTTGCAGCATGACGCCTGCCATGTTTATTGGTCCATCGACTACGATCAGCTTTGTTCGGCGGGCTCAGCAATGAAATTGGCGATGGATCGATGGCCGATCCGGGACTTCGATGTCCCCGACATGCGCCGTCAGCTTCCCGGAGCCGTCTCCGCGGTCGCTCGGCTGCTGGACCAAGGACATCGCACCTATGTCCATTGCACGGCGGGCTTGGGCCGAGCGCCGCTCACGGTTCTTGGATATCTCACCCTGGTAGAACAGCAGGACCCCGAGCAGGCGATCCGGTTGATTCTGAACGGGCGGCCGGGCGCCGTGCCCGCTTGGGAGGCGTTGGAGGGATGCCGCGACGACCTGATTGCTCAGCACCGCCCCGCCATCGAACGCCTTGCACATTCGTTCCATGAACAAGGCATGCCGGGTGATGCACCTTCCCACTGGCTTCAGGCCCAGTCTCAGATCCTGCGTTCGGTGCTGGCGGGAACGCGGGACGAATGATCTCCCAAACGCGGGCAGCCATCCGCTGGTGACCCCGTTGCGTCAAGTGAATCGTGTCCACCGTCGAATCTTTCGCCGCCAAGATTCCCATGAGGACGCGTTTCGGAATCATTCGAACATCGTGTTTCCGAGCCAACCGGCGCTGAATGCGGCCGTATTGGTGCATCCCGGGTGGCAGGGGAAGCTCGAACATGATCAGTTGCCGTCCGGGAGCCCGGACATCGGCCAGCAGCCCATCCAGATCCTGAGAGAACTGGGTCGGCGAAGTTCCGCCCAGAAGGTCGTTGCCCCCGATCTGCAAGATGACGATCGGACAGGCGATCGGCTGAGTCTTCACTCGTTTCCAGGCGGAAGCCGCCGTTTCGCCAGGGTGCGAAAGATCGTGAACGTGCAGATCGCGATCGACCGCCAGCAGCTTGGGCCACTTAACGGACCGATCGCCGTCTCCCATCCCCGCCGTAAGCGAATCTCCGATCACGGCGATCGACCGGGACGAAGCCGGCCGAATTTCGGGCAGGAAATGGTGCGGAAGTTCGATCAACGCAGCAAACACCCATACCCCAACCACCACCCAGGCTGACCAGCGGGGCCGTTTACCGATCAGCACACCGACGACCCACAACACCGTGACGACGATGGCCACAGCGTAAACCCAAAGAGGTAGCGGCGTCGAGGAGATGGCGACCGCCATCGCGCCGATCAAGAAGCTCCACGTGGAAACTCGCTTCCTCCGAGGAACTGATGCAGCGCCGGCCCGGACGGAGAGGATGATCAAGGCGATGCCCAGGAACGCGGCGTGACCGCTGGCGATATGATAGATGACCCAGTTCATCGGAAAAAAACCGGGAAGGTGTTTGTTACCCGGACGAAAGCCGCAGGCCCAGCGTGATTCGGCTGGGCCTGCTCGATGCGACCGCGACGGGTTCCGCGAAGCTCAGCCCGCTGGTGCGGCGGCCGGGGTGCGTGCGCCGAGCTGCTGGTCGATGATCATCAAGCCCACGGCGTTATCGCCCACCCGCTTCAACTGCTCGACGATCCGCAACGCCGTCGCCTCTTCTTCGACCTGTTCCGAGACGAACCACTGCAGGAAATTGTGGGCTGCGTGATCGCTATGCTTGTTGGACAGGTCCACCAACTGGTTGATCTTCGCGCTGATCGAACACTCGTGCTCGTAAGCCTCCTGGAACGCGGCCAGCGGACTTTCCCATTCAACGGGCGGCTGATCGATCTTCTGCAAGGCCACTCGACCGTCTCGATCGTTGATAAAGTCCACGAACTTCATTCCATGGGCCCGTTCTTCCTCGGACTGGACGCGCATCCAGGCCGCCATCCCATCCAAATTCACTGCGGCGAAGTAGTTCGCCATGGAAAGGTAGAGGTAAGCCGAAAAGAATTCGGCGTTCAAGTGATCGTTGAACGCTTTTTCCATGTCTTTCTTCATTCGATTGCCCTTTTTTGATGCGAAACATTTTGTGGTCGAAGCTTTTGGCTTCTACACGATTATGCGACGAAAGCGACAAAAGCAAGGGGTTGATTCCAGTATTCTGGCCGCAAATCGCGGATTTTCGGCTTGCTGAAAGCCGGTCTCATTCGTTGCGTTCCCGCGTCCCCCAAGAATGATACTGGATTTCATTTCGGCTCGGAGCCACCACCCGTTTTTCACAGCCTCAGAGCGAGGTTGATCCATCCCGGCGGATGCATTAAGCTCCTCGCAGAAACGATCTCGTTGTACGCACGATGGGGAGTCGCATTGTGGCGCTAAGATCCGTAACTAGCAGTCGGAAATCGAAGGCAAAACGTCGATATCGGGCGGCCCGGCGATACGCTTTCGGGCCGCAGCACCTGGACGAACTGTCCGATGACCAATTGCTGGACACGCGTTTCTGCCAACTGGGGTTGCACTTCGAGGGTACCCCGCTGGAGCAGCGAATCGCCCGTTTGTACGAAGAGCTGGAATATCGCGGCATCCATTTTCGGCCTCACTGCTGGTTCGCCGAAGAGTGGTTTTCGCCCGACGGGGTTCCCGGCATAGCGATCCCGTTCTATTTGGGACATCCTCGCTTGATGCGAATGGAACGCAAGCAGATGCTCGACGTCGAAGGCAGCACAGAAGACGAGTGCATGCGGATTCTGCGACACGAGGCGGGGCATGCGATCGACAATGCCTATCGCCTGCGGCGCCGCCGGGATTGGCGAGAGATCTTCGGTCGCGCTTCGCAACCCTATCCGACGTTCTATTCTCCGAAACCTTACAGTCGCAGTTTCGTGCTGCATCTGGATTCCTGGTACGCCCAGAGCCATCCGGTCGAGGATTTCGCGGAGACGTTCGCGGTTTGGCTGAAGCCCAAATCGCGCTGGCGCAGCCAGTATCAGGATTGGCCCGTCATCAAAAAGCTGGATTACGTGCATCAGTTGATGGAGGAGATTCGGCATCAAAAGCCCAAGATCTCGTCGCGCGAACGTCCCGGGTCGTTGCCAACCGTACGGATGACGTTGCGCGAGCATTATTACAAGCGCAGGGCTCACTACGGTCTGGATCTGCCGAACTTTTTCGATCATGACCTGCGGCGATTGTTTTCCGACGCCCCGGAACACGCTCGCCGCCCCACGGCGGCCGGGTTTTTGCGGCGATTGGGTCCCAAGCTGCGCCGCGAGGTCTCGTTCTGGACGGGCGAGTACCAGTACACGATCAACCAGGTGCTGGACGGAATGATCGAGCGTTGTCGAGAATTGAACTTGCGAGTGCATCGGCCTCAGCGTGAATCGGAACGCAATGCCTTGATCCTGCTGACGATCCAAACCATGAACTACTTGCATGCCGGAAATCATCGGGTGGCGTTATGAGACGAAGGCGAATCCTGGTATTGGTCCGCGAAGGTCTGGTCCCGCCACCATCGATGGAAGGTTTCAGCGACAAGGAAATCGCGGTTTGGAAAGTCGAATTCGACGTCGTGGCCACGCTGCGCGAGTTGGGCCACGAAGTCCAAGCGATCGGAGTCTTCGACGACCTGGCGCCCATCCGGCTGGCGATCCGCGAATGGCGGCCGCATATCGCATTCATGATGCTGGAAGAATTCCACGGCCTGGCGACCTACGACAGCGCCATGGTTTCCTACCTGGAACTGATGCGAACGCCTTACACGGGCTGCAATCCACGAGGTCTGATGCTGTCGCGCGACAAAGCGGTCAGCAAGAAGATCCTGCGGTTCCACCGGATTCGTACCCCGCGATTCGCCGTATGCCCCCGGCAGCGTTCGGTGAAAAAGCTGCCCAACCTGCGCTATCCCCTGATGGTCAAATCCGTGGTCGAAGACGCATCGTTCGGCATCTCCCAGGCGTCGGTGGTCCGAGATCACGACGCGCTGGTCGAACGGGTGGATTTCGTGCATCGGCGAGCCGAATCGGATGCGCTGATCGAAGAATTCATCGAGGGCCGGGAATTGTACGTCGGGGTGATCGGGAATCGGCGATTGCTGACCTTCCCGGTCTGGGAGATGCTGTTTCCAGGCATGCCCGACGACGTGGCTCGCATCGCGACGGCCAAAGTCAAGTTCGACGGAAAGTACCAGGAAAAGTACGGGATTACCACCAAGGCTGCCGATGATCTACCCCCGATGGTGACCGCCAAGATCGTACGGATCTGCAAACGGGTGTATCATGCGTTGAGCTTGAGCGGTTATGCGCGGATCGATCTCCGGATGGATGCTGCCGGAAAGATTTACGTGTTAGAGGCGAATGCGAATCCCAATTTGGAATACGGCGAGGATTTTGCGGAGTCCGCCGAGTCGATGGGCATCGAATACGAAATGCTGTTGCAACGCATCATTAGTCTTGGCCTGCGCTACGACGCACCCTGGAAGAACGCGCCACGTTTGTGAAGGCGTTTTCGGAGTGCGGTGTCTTGACACCGCTTTGGCTGTGGCTTTCTTCCCGACCGTTTTGAACGCGCCACTCGGCCAGCAGATCGGCCAGCCACCGTTGCTGGGCCGGCGGAAATGCGGCGATCAGATGACGGCTGATCGGATCATAGCGATACACACCGTTTGCATCGTCCAGGCCGGACTGCTGCATGGCTTCCTCGAGGGCTTCCATCCACGAATCGATGTCGGACGAACCGGCCAACAACTCTTCTAGCGAATGGAACTCGATATCCCAGCGCGTGCTGTCCGCTTCCAGCGAGGTCACCTGGACGGTGGTCGCGTCGATGGTGCGGAAGGTCAAGTCCATCGGACCCAGCATATCGCTCAAAGCCTGGCCCAAAGGCTGGTCCTCGGAGACCAAAGTTATTTCGGCCGCCGGATTCCAACCCATCTGACCCAGAGCGTACCAATCGACCAGGATCTGCAGCCCGGTGTCCCGGGTGATCTGCTGCAGGACTTGCAGCATCGGCACGGGTTGTTCGTATCGGATCCGAATTCGTTCTTGCAGCAGCGAATCGGCCAGTTGGCAGCGGAGATCCAAGCTCATGAGCTGCGGATCCAGTTTCGTCGTCGGCGACAAACCACGGGCGACCCGCAACCGATCGCAGAACAACAGCGTCCGAAACAACGCGGTATCCTGGTGCCGGATCACCAGATCCGGGAACTCGCTGACCAGCTCGCCCGGCCCACCCAGAACATCCCACGAATCCGGTGCGACCATCGTCGTGATCCAATCAGACAACTGGTCCAATCGATCGCTCGAATCCTGGACCAGATCGCCCACCGGGTGACGAATGCGGCGCAGCGGCGTTTCCTTCGGAGCGATACGGGTGATCAGCAACTGGTCTTGGTTCTGTTGATAGCCGAGTCCCAACGGACGAATCGCCGCGTCCAACATATCGCCAATCCGGGTATCCGTCGCTTGGATCTTCACGGGCGAATCGGGGCGGATGCGCAACAGAGCCAATGCGTCGGGGTCCAGCGAGATGGGGATGGTGCTCAAGCCCGTGACCAAGTGGGTGAAGGCGACCAGAGACATCCCCGGAATGTCGACCGCCGGGATCGTGTCCTGCAACCGCTCGGGGATGTCTACCTGGCGAGGTTCGGGACGTGGCATCGAGGACTCGCCGTCCGCCGCTTCCTTCCATTGTTCCAAGTCGGGTACCGCTTCGCCCTCGTCAAGTGACTCCCCCGACACGTCCGCTTGGTATGGTTGGTCTTGGATGAACGGTGCAAAGGAAGGCAGCACCCGACCTCGCGGGGAATCCTCCGTCGGGTCCCGATCGCCACTGGCAGGATCAACCTCATCCGGCAGCGCCGGCTCGGTCGGTGGGTCGGTGTCCGCATCCGCGATGGGGGGCGGTTGCGGTTCCTGGTCGATCGCTTCATCGTCATCGACCCGTTCCGTCTCTTGCGGCTCTGGTAGATCGTCGACATCGCCTGGTTTCGCGGGATCATCCGACTTGTCGTCGTGCGAGTCGACCGTCTTCGGCTGTTCGCTGGCTGCGTCGTCAGAAGCATCGTCCGGTGTGTCTGCCAATGGGTCTTCCCGTTGTTTATCCGATCCGTCATCGGGGGCAGCCGGCGATGGTGGCGCGTCCGGCCCCGCATCGATTCGACGTGTCAAATCCCCCGTGCGTGACGCCCAGAAACCGACCAACAGGATCGACAAGAGGACCCCCAACATGGCTGCCCCACCGATCATCAACCATTGACGCCGATTCTCGGCAGCCTGAGACACCCAATGATCGTCGGGCAACAGAGGCGGCGCCGTGGGCTCGGTTGTCCGAGCATCCTCGGTTGTCTGCGGCGCCACGGGTAACGTCGGGGACGTTGTGCTAGCTCTGGCGGGCGTCGATGGGTGGGGTTTCGGGGCGCGTGGGGGTTTTACAGTCGCCTCGTTCGTCACTTCGTCCGCCAACTCGCTCGACCGCTGGTCCGGATGCAGGCCCGCGGGAAGATTCATCTCGGGCAAATCCGGCGGTTCGATCTCGTCGACCGTATCGCGATCTTCGTTCGCCGCATGGGGATCGATCTCTTCCGGCGGGCTGACCAGCACCATACTACCGCACTTCGGGCAGATCAGGATTTGACCGATCGCCGACGCGTCACGCACCTGGAGCCGCTTCTGACAGGTGGTGCAGAGAATCGAGAACACTTCCACGCTTGCCCCATTCTTACTGGAAATCGCTGATCCATCGGCTATCAGACTTTCGTCCGCCGCCTTTCGAATTATTCACCAGATCAGGCGAGCGGGTCAAGGATGGCTGCGCTGCAGTGCGCCCGTCCGTTGTGGAACCAGCCCGTTCAACGAATCGTGGAACGGCGTTCATGGCAGCGTTGCCAGGCAGCGATCGATTTCGGTCAACGTCGATCCAATCGAATCATGGATCACCACGTCGGCACGCTCGTCGTACGGTGTCGGATCGCGGTTGACGATCACCAGACGAGCGCCGTGAAGCATTGCAGTCTCGGGCAGCGAGGCGGCCGGATAGACCACCAGCGACGATCCCATGACCAGCAGCAGATCCGTTTGCTCAGCAAGCTCGGCGGCTCGGGACAACACCGATGGCTCTAAAGCTTGACCGAACGAGATCGTCGCATGCTTCAACAGTCCACCGCATGCCTGACACCCGGGCACCTCTTGCGATGCCAAGAATTGCCGGACCAATGGATCGGCGTCGGATCGCTGTCCGCAGCTCAAGCAAGCGATGTAGCGGGCGGTGCCGTGCAACTCCACCACGTCGGTGCTGCCAGCCAACTGGTGCAGGCCATCGATATTCTGCGTGATCAGCGCACGCAATCGGCCCGCTGCTTGCCAAGCTGCCAGAATCTGATGTCCCGTGCTGGGGCGAGCCTGGAAGAAGTCTTGATGGGCGGCCGCTTTTTGATGCCAGTATTCCAGCCGGGCTGCTTCGCTGGCCAAGAAGTCATCGAAGTAAACCGGTTGCGACCGAGACCAGATTCCACCCGGTGACCGGAAATCCGGGATACCGCTCTCTGTACTGATCCCCGCCCCCGTAAACGCCACCGCGCCACGAGACTGCTTCAACCAACTCGCAACTCGCTTGAACTGATTCATCGCCGCACCGTTCGACAAAGGAAGATCCAAGGCCATCGTGACATAGGAGCATCTTTGCATCAACCCCATCGCTGCATGGACAGAGGGCCGGATTGACCGTCCGTCTTACCCCTTAGGCCCTTCATGCGTCAAGATCGACAACGAATTGTCGATCGTGCCAAAGGAGGGGGGCAAAGGAACGTTTGGCAGAGGAATGGAAAGATGATTCGATTACCCACCAATCGGTCGTACTGATGTCCAACATTGTGGCGAATGATGCCCATTGGTAACCGCTCGCCATGCCTCAAAAAATCCAACCGTGGCTGAAAGAAACCGGTCTGGAACTGCGGTTTCGCGCTCCGAGGATCGAGCTACCGGCCAGCGGTCGACATCCACTGCCGCGCCAGCGGCCTCGACTTC